>NZ_JBEPPY010000027.1:0-40676 GCF_040547575.1 Marinobacter sp. MBR-99
CGGCATTGAATCGCTTTATTATCGAGTTCGGTGACCGCCTGGACGGCCACCTGTAATGGGATGGGCAGTTACACAGATTTATTTACAGGCTCTTACTTACCGCCTGGACATCAAACGCCTCATCCGCCGTAAGCTGACCATGGCAATTGCGGATGCCCGTATGGAAGTCGACGGCCGGGAAATCTACACCGCCAAAGACCTTCGGGTTGGCCTGTTCACATCTACTGATGACTTTTAGGAGTTAGCACGATGCGTCGCGTTGTTGTAACCGGCATGGGGATTGTCTCCAGCCTCGGAACCAACCAGAAAGAAGTAGCCCAGTCCCTTCGGGAATCCCGCTCCGGCATCGCCTTCAGTGAGGAAGCCAGAGACAATGGTCTGCGAAGCCACGTTGCGGGCAAGATCGACCTGAACCTGTCGGAACTGATCGACCGCAAGATCTGGCGCTTCATGTCCCCGGCGGCCGGCTACTGCTACCTGTCAGCCAAAGAAGCCATCGAACAGGCAGGCCTGACCGAAGAACAGATTCGTGCCAACAGCACCGGTGCGGTATTTGGTACTGGCGGCGCCTCCACCGTGGAGCTTCTGGACGCCATCGACACCCATCGCGACAAAGGCATTCGCCGGGTTGGCCCTTATCGGGTGCCCCGCACCATGGGTAGCGCGATCAACGCATCCATTACTACCGCATTTGGCATTACCGGCATCAACTACGGCATCACCTCTGCCTGCGCCACCAGTGCCCACTGCATTGGCCACGCGGCAGATCAGATCGCCCTGGGCCGTCAGGAAGTCATGCTCGCTGGTGGTGGTGAGGACATTCACTGGACTCTGAGCCTGATGTTCGACGCCATGGGCGCGCTGTCCACCAAGTACAACGACACACCGGAGCTGGCCTCACGCACCTACGATGCGGACCGCGACGGCTTCGTTATCTCCGGCGGTGGCGGTGCCTTGGTACTGGAATCCCTGGAGCACGCGGAAGCCCGTGGCGCCACCATCCTGGCGGAACTGGTTGGCTTTGGCGCCACCTCAGACGGCGCCGATATGGTCGCCCCGAGTGGCGAAGGTGCGGTTCGCTGCATGAAGCAGGCCATGGCGCAGGCTGGCGGTGAGATCAAATACATCAACACCCACGGTACCAGCACCCCGGCCGGTGACATAACCGAGCTGAAAGCCCTGAAGGACACCTTTGGCGACAAAATTCCGCCACTGAGCTCCACCAAACCCCTGTGCGGCCACGCCCTGGGTGCCGCTGGCGTGCACGAAGCCATTTACACCCTGATCATGCAACGGGAAGGCTTTATTGCCCCGTCTGCCAACATCCAGAACCTGGACGAAGGCGCCGAAGGCTACCCCATCGTCCGGGAACGCCAGGACAACCAGAACCTGGACCTGGTGATGAGCAACAGCTTCGGCTTCGGCGGCACCAACGCCACCCTGATTTTCAAGAAAGTCTGATCAGGACAGCCTGAGCGAGCGATATTCAGCCGGCGGAGTGCCCATCCAGCGCTTGAACGCCCGGCTGAATGCGCTGAGTTCCGAGAAACCAAGCTGTTCGGCAATCTCTACCAGCGGCTTGGTTTTATCTTTCATGTAGGTAATGGCCTGTTCGCGGCGCACCTGCTCCAGCAACGACGCAAACGTCAGCCCCTCTTGCCGCAACTTCTTGTGCAACGTGTAGCGGCTCATATTCAGCTGCCCTGCCACCGTCTCCACACCCACCTTGCCACGCGCCAACTGAAGCCGGATCAACACACTGACCCGATTACTCAACGAACGCTTTGAAACCTCAGGCCCCAGAGGCTCTGATGCCATGCCAATTCCTCCTGCCATTCTGTTTTAATCCACTGTGAAAGCTTGTCAGCGTACACATGTTAGCCGAGATCAATCAATACGACTTTTGAGCAAGATCAATGGCGATGCACTCAGTTTAGGGCAAAATCCACATTTTTCATGATGCCCTTCCTGCAACCACTGATTACCAGAACCACCCGGAGCCCCCATGACCACCCCGGAACTGCTCGCGCCCGCCGGCACCCCCGAACACCTTGAAACCGCTTTCGCCTACGGCGCCGATGCAGTCTATGCCGGCCAGCCAAGGTACTCGCTGAGAGTAAGGAACAACAGTTTCAGAGACGTTTCAGCTCTCGGCGCCGGCATCGAACGCGCCCACGAATTGGGAAAACAGTTCTACCTCGTCTCCAACATCGCCCCCCACAACGACAAGGTACGCAGCTACCTGCGAGACCTGGCGCCAGTGCTGGAACATAAGCCCGACGCCCTGATCATGTCCGACCCGGGCCTGATCATGCTGGTGAGGGAAACCTGGCCCGACCAACCCATCCACCTGTCGGTACAAGCCAACGCCGTCAACTGGGCCACCGTCGAATTCTGGCGCCGCCAGGGCATCAACCGGGTCATCCTGTCCCGGGAACTGGCCCTGAACGAAATCCGCGAAATCCGCGAGAAAGTCCCCGGAATGGAACTGGAAGTGTTCGTACACGGCGCGTTGTGCATGGCCTACTCCGGCCGCTGCCTGCTGTCCGGCTACATGAACCACCGCGACGCCAACCAGGGCGCCTGCACCAACGCCTGCCGCTGGAACTACAAACCGGTACAACACAGCCACGACCAGACCGGCGACCTGATCGCCACCTCCGCCGACGCCGTGAAAACCTACGAACCCAAAGAAATCCTGCTGGAAGAACCCAACCGCCCCGGCGGCTTCATCCCCGCCTACGAGGATGAACACGGCACCTACATCATGAACTCCAAAGACCTCCGCGCCGTCCAGCACGTCGCCGAACTGGTCAACATGGGCGTCCACTCCCTGAAAATCGAAGGCCGAACCAAAAGCACCTACTACGTGGCCCGCACCACCCAGGTCTACCGCCAGGCCATCAACGACGCCCTCGCCGGCAAACCTTTTGACATGCACATGATGAACGAACTCGAAGCCCTCTCGAACCGCGGCTACACCGAAGGTTTCCTCCGCCGTCACGTACCCCAGGAATACCAGACCTACGAACAGGGCTCCTCCTACCTCGGCACCCAGCAAGTGGTAGGCACCATTACCGATGCGGATGACCGATGGCTCACCATCGACGTCAAAAACAAATTCGCCCCCGGCGACCAACTCGAACTCATCACCCCGTCCGGCAACCTGCGCTTCAGCGCCAACACCATGGAAAACCGCCACGGCGAAGCCATGGACTACGCCCCGGGCAGCGGTCACATCGTTAAAATCCCCAGGCCAGATAGCTTGCCGGAAAAGCTGGACTTCACTTACCTGACCAAGATTTTTCCCAATAGCCCAGAGAGTTAAAGAGAAGCTTAGTGGCGGTCCGCGCAATGTCGCCGGAGCTGGGCGGGTACGCCTTCCCAAAACCTTGCGGAGCCAGGGATGGCGGAGCAGAGCGTACACGGACGTATCCACAGCGTGTTTTGGGAAGGCGTACCCGCCCGGCGACCACACCAATCCTGAAGGCTACAAAAGCCCAGACTCCAGGCCAGAAAACAAACCAAAGTCTATCAAGGCAATAACCGCCCCCTTAGTGCCCCGAGGGCCGATTAAGGTATAATCCCTACACAACCGATTTAATACCTGACTAAAATACTCTGGTATTGTATAATCGCTCGCCAGAAGCAACGGGAAAACGGCCAAAAAAGCCCGCCCCGTCATCCAAAAACCGATTGCAGGGCGTACTCAAGGACACGAGCGACCACTGCAACGCCAGCAAACAGATGACATCCGCCGACACCACCCAGCCAAAGGTATGCTCGGCGAAACACAGGGCACCATGCCCAAGATGAGAGAATTACGGAGCGACGATCATGGCGACCACCGACAACGAGGTGAAAGAGCTGATCAAACGGGAATACGAGCACGGATTCGTCACTGAAATTGAATCCGACACCTTCGAACCCGGCCTCAATGAAGATGTAATCCGCCGCCTGTCTGAAATCAAACAGGAACCGGAATTCATGCTCGAATGGCGCCTGAAAGCCTATCGTCGCTGGCTGGAAATGGACGAGCCGGAATGGGCTCACGTAGATTTCCCGAAAGTGGACTACGATGCCATATCCTATTATTCGGCGCCCAAGAAAAAAGAAGACATGCCCCAGAGCCTGGACGACGTTGATCCGGAGCTGCTGCGCACCTACGAAAAACTGGGCATCCCCCTGCACGAACGGGCGAAACTGGCCGGTGTAGCGGTTGATGCCGTCTTCGATTCCGTTTCTGTGGCCACCACCTTCAAAGAACCGCTGGAAAAAGCCGGCGTGATCTTCTGCCCCATCTCCGAAGCGGTACAGAAGTATCCGGAACTGGTGAAAAAATACCTGGGCAGCGTCGTGCCGGCCGGCGACAACTACTTCGCCGCCCTCAACTCCGCCGTGTTCTCCGATGGCTCCTTCGTGTACATCCCGAAGGGCGTTCGCTGCCCCATGGAACTGTCCACCTACTTCAGGATTAACGCGGCCAACACCGGCCAGTTCGAGCGCACCCTGATCATCGCCGAAGAAGGCAGCTACGTGAGCTACCTGGAAGGCTGCACCGCCCCCATGCGGGATGAGAACCAGCTGCACGCAGCAGTGGTGGAACTGGTCGCCCTGGACGACGCCCAGATCAAATACTCCACGGTACAGAACTGGTACCCGGGCGACGAGAACGGCAAAGGCGGCATCTACAACTTCGTCACCAAGCGCGGCGCCTGCATCGGCAAGAATTCCAAGATCTCCTGGACCCAGGTAGAAACCGGCTCCGCCATCACCTGGAAATACCCGAGCTGTGTGCTGCGCGGTGAGAACAGCGTTGGTGAGTTCTACTCCGTGGCCCTCACCCACAACTACCAGCAGGCCGATACCGGCACCAAGATGATTCACCTTGGCAAGAACACCAAGAGCACCATCATCTCCAAGGGTATCTCCGCCGGCCGCAGCTCCAACGCTTACCGCGGCCTGGTAAAATTCGGCCCGGGCGCGGAAGGTGCGCGTAACTTTACCCAGTGTGACTCGCTGCTGATTGGCGACCGCTGTGGCGCCCACACCTTCCCGTACATCGAAAGCAAGAACAAATCGGCCATCGTGGAGCACGAAGCCACCACCTCCAAGGTCAGCGACGAGCAGATGTTCTTGTGCCGTCAGCGTGGTATCGATCCGGAGCAGGCGGTGTCCATGATCGTGAACGGCTTCTGTAAGGAAGTGTTCAAAGAGCTGCCGATGGAGTTTGCGGTGGAAGCCGGCAAGCTTCTGGAAGTCAGCCTGGAAGGCTCCGTCGGTTAACGAGACGGCATACACACAAGTATCCCGGAAGGGACACCCTGATAGCTGACTCCCCCATACTTGGGGCAGGAAAAGAATTCAGACGGTTAAAAAGAGAGAAGCGTACAAATGCTGAGCATCAAAAACCTGCACGCCTCCGTTGAGGGCAAAGAAATCCTCAAAGGCATCAACCTGGAGATCAAAGCCGGGGAAGTTCACGCCATTATGGGCCCGAACGGTTCCGGTAAGAGTACCCTGTCACAGGTTCTGGCAGGCAACGACGCATTTGAAGTTACCAGCGGCGAAGTCACCCTCAATGGCGACAACCTGCTGGATCAGGAAACCGAAGAGCGCGCCCGCGAAGGTATCTTCCTGGCGTTCCAGTACCCGGTGGAAATCCCCGGTGTCAGCAACCTTCAGTTCCTACGCACCGCCGTAAACGCCATGCGCAAGCACAAAGGCGAAGAAGAAATGAACGCCGCCGAATTCATGAAGCTGGCCAAAGAGGTCTCCAAACAGGTCGACCTGGACCCGGCATTTCTGAAGCGCGGCGTAAACGAAGGCTTCTCCGGTGGCGAGAAGAAGCGTAACGAAATCATGCAGGCCCTGCTGCTGCAACCGAAACTGGCGATTCTGGATGAAACCGACTCCGGCCTGGACATCGACGCCCTGCAAGTCGTATCCAACGGCGTAAACGCATTGCGCGCTGAAGACCGCGCCATCCTGATGGTCACCCACTACCAGCGCCTGCTGAACCACATTGTGCCGGACTACGTGCACGTACTGGCCGGCGGCAAAATCGTTAAATCCGGCGGCCGCGAACTGGCCCTTGAGCTGGAAGAACGGGGTTATGGCTGGTTGGGCATCAAAGACGAAGACACCAGCAACTGATCAGGAGGTCGCGGAATGAAATCAGCACCCACGCTTTCCAGCGCCTTCCTGCACCCGGCCGGGCAATCTTTGCCGGAGCCGTTGCTGGCGCTGCGTAAACAAAGGGCCAGCGCACTGGTTGATATGCCACTGCCAACCCGCAAAACCGAGAACTGGAAGTACTCCAGCAAGTATCTGAAACTGGCCGATGACATGGCCATCTCCTTGCCGACTGAAGGCAAAGGCGGCAACAGCCTGGCGGTTCCCGGTTACAAAGTTGTTTTCAACAACGGCGTGATGATCCCGGAAGCCAGTGAGTACCCGGACCTGGACGGTATCATCATCCAGAGTTTCAGTGACTTGGATGAAGACGACGCCAAGGCGGTATCACTGCAGCTTGGCAGCACCCTGGACCATGACCAGGCCCAGTTTGCCCGCGTGAACGGCGCCCGATTCGAGGACGGCCTGTTTATTCGCCTACTGCCCGGTGCCGTGCTCGACCAGCCGTTGTTCGTGATCCACGAAACCACCGCCGATGACAGTGGTTCGGCTTATCCGCGTATCTACGTGGAAGCCGGCGCCAACAGCCAGATGACGCTGGTGGAAGAATACATTTCCAGTGGTGATGCAAGCGCCCTGGTTAACACCGTTACCGAATTCAACCTGGCCGATGGCGCCAACATCACCAGCATTCGCCTGAACATGGAAGGTGAAAACGTTCAGCACATTGGCGCTACTGGCGTTCTGCAGCAACGCAGTTCCCGGTTCGAAAGCCACTGCGTGGGCTTCGGCGGCCCGCTGCGCCGGCACGATCTGCAGGTTCGCCTGGAAGGTGAGGGCGCGGAGACCAAACTCAACGGCGTAGTGGTTACCCAGGGCAAGCAGCACTACGACAACCACACATCCATTGACCATGTAGCGGCCCACTGCAACAGCGAAGAGACCTACCGCAACATCGCTGCGGACCAGTCCCACGCTATCTTCAATGGCCGCATTCATATCCACCAGGACGCCCAGAAGTCCAATGCGGATATGAACAACAAAAATCTGCTGCTGTCTAACGGTGCAGAGATCGATACGAAACCGGAACTTGAGATCTACGCGGATGACGTCAAGTGTGCACACGGCGCCACCATTGGCCAACTGGATGAAACCTCGGTGTTCTATCTGGTATCCCGCGGCATTGGTCGCCGGCAGGCCAACGTGCTGTTGACCATGGCGTTTATAAACGAGCTGGTGCAGCAGATTCCGGTGGAAGCCGTGCGCGAAACTGCCCAGGCGCGGCTCAATGATTTCTTCGAGCAAACCTTTCAGGAGGCCTGAGGGCATGACTGACTTGTCCGTGGTAAAGAACACCAACTCCCCGGCGTTTGATGTAGAAGCCATCCGCCGAGACTTCCCGATCCTGGCACAGGAAATCAACGGGAAGCCGCTGGTGTATCTGGACAACGGCGCTTCGGCCCAGAAGCCACAAGCCGTCCTCGATGCCATGGACCGCTATTACCGCGAGATGCATTCCAACGTGCATCGGGGCGCCCACACTCTGGGCGACCGGGCAACGGCCGCCTTTGAAGGCGCCAGGGAAGTGGTGCGTCATTTCCTGAACGCCCCCAGCACCAAAGAAATTATCTGGACCCGTGGCACCACGGAGGCCATCAACCTGGTGGCCAACGGCCTTGCCCCGCGCCTGAAAGCCGGCGATGAGATCCTGGTCAGCCATATGGAACACCACGCCAACATCGTGCCGTGGCAGATGATCGCCGAGCGCACCGGCGCCAAAGTGGTCCCTGTGCAGGTTACCCCCGAAGGCGATCTCGACCTGGATTCCTTCAACAGCCTCCTCAACGAGCGTACTCGCGTGCTGGCTCTGACTCACGTATCCAATGTGTTGGGCACCGTAAACCCGATTGCCCCGTTGATCGAGCAGGCAAAAAAGCAGGGCGTGATCACCCTGATTGACGGCGCCCAGGCGGTGCCGCATTTCAAGCCAGACGTGCAGGCACTGGGCTGTGATTTTTACGTGTTTTCATCCCACAAACTGTTCGGGCCCACCGGCATCGGTGTGCTGTATGGCCGTGGAGAACTGCTGGAAGAAATGCCTCCTTATCAGGGGGGAGGCGAGATGATTGAACGGGTGTCGTTCGAGCGCACCACCTGGAACGTTCTGCCCTACAAGTTTGAAGCTGGCACCCCGGCGATCGCCGAAGCCGTCGGCCTCGCGGCCGCGATCGATTACCTGGACAGGCTGGACCGCCAGGCCATGGAAGCGGCAGAAAATGCCCTGCTTATCCGTGCCAACGAGCTGGTAGAGACGGTTCCGGGCATGGAGATTATCGGCACCGCGAGGCAGAAAGTACCGGTAATGTCCTTCAAGATTGCCGGCCTGCACCCAAGCGACATCGGCACCCTGCTGGACCAGCAAGGCATTGCCATCCGCACTGGTCACCACTGCGCGATGCCATTGATGGATTTCTACGGAGTACCCGGTACAGCCCGGGCTTCATTTGCGTTCTACAATACGCTGGAAGAGGTCGAGAAACTGTTTACCGGCCTGCAAAAGATTCAGCGCCTGTTTGCCTGAGGAGGTGGAAACATGTCAGCCGAAGTCTTCACCCCAAATGATGTGAACGTGACCATGACTCCGACGGCGGTCAAACACGTTCGCAAACAACTGGATAAAAAACCAGAAGCCAAGGGCATTCGCCTGGCCATCAGAAAGAGTGGCTGCTCCGGCTTCAAATATGAAACCCAGTGGGTGGAAACCCCGGAATCCGACGACCGTATTTTTACAATCGACGGCGTGGATGTGTTCGTAAAGCAGGAACACCTGCCCCTGGTGAACGGTATTGAAATCGATTTTGTCACCGAGGGCGTCAACTCCCTGTTCCGCTTCCGCAACCCCAACGCGACAGCGGAGTGTGGGTGTGGCGAGAGTTTTACGGTGGCATAAACAGAGGTCTTACAGAGCATGCAAGAACGGGAAGTTGTTCTAACCAAGCGCGAAGTGGAGGCCCGGCTGGTGCCTTCCGGCACGGAGATCATGATTCCGTCAGACACCTTCGTGACCATCACCCAGTCCCTCGGTGGCACCTTTACCGTAGCGGTGAATGGCAACCTGGCACGCATTGAGGGTCACGACGCAGACGCCTTGGGCAAGCAGCCCCTGGAAAGCAGCTTTGAGACCCCGGAAGACGGCACCATCAACGAAAACCAGGTGTGGGAAGCCCTGCGCAACTGCTATGACCCGGAAATCCCGGTCAACGTGGTGGACCTGGGCCTGATCTACAACTGCAAAATCGAGAACGGCACCGAAGACGGCAACCACATTCACATCACCATGACCCTCACCGCCGCTGGCTGTGGCATGGGCCCCGTCATCACCAACGATGTGCAAACCAAGGTGGAGCATGTCCCCAACGTCGACAAGGTAACGGTTGAGCTGACCTTTGATCCGCCCTGGAACAACGATATGCTCACCGACGAAGCCAAACTTGAACTGGGAATGCTATGACCGCCAGCAAGGAACAATTTCTCGACAACCCTCTGGGGGTAAAAACCACCCTGGAAGACGTTCTGGACGCCTTTGAGTTTCTGGACGACTGGGAAGAGCGCTACGCCTACATCGTGGACCTGGGCAAACAGTTGCCGGCGTTCCCGGATGACGAGCGGACAGAAGAGAATTACGTGCATGGCTGCCAAAGCCAGGTGTGGCTGGTTCACCATCACGACGAAGACAGCGGCAAACTGTTCCTGCTGATCGATTCAGACGCCATCATCGTGCGTGGCCTGGCGGCCATTATACTGGTAGCCCTGAACGGCAAGACACCGCGGGAGTTGCTGGCCACCGACATCGACGAGCTGTTCGAACAACTGGATCTGTTCCGCCACATCTCGCCAACACGGGGTAATGGCCTGCGGGCAATGGTCGGCAAGATCCGGGACATCGCGGCGGCCGAAGCCGCCTGATCTCACCAGATGATCGCCATGTCATCCCGCTGGATATTCACCTGACCACCGATTATCGGCAGCCGACCGATGCTGAAATCCGGGTGCACGTTATCCAGGGTGATTGAAACTCTCGCGTCCGTCAGCTCAGGGGTGCCGTCCAGTGAATCAAAGTAACGCTGGCTGCGGTAGATATTGAGCTCGTCACCCGGACGCAGGCCAGCCGTAGCTCCAGAGGCCAGAGTCACCCGATCGCCAGTCACCCGAGTGACCCGCACCATGAATGGCTGACACGCCAGGGCATTGTTCACCGCCACCGACATGTCATCAATCACACCAGACACCGCCCGGCCCCACTCGGATTGCTCGAAGCCGGCAGATGCAAAACCGCCCGTGCCACTGCCCTTGGGATCCCAGCGAGCGGAGGTTTCAAAACGCTGACGAAATACCGGCGAACCACTGAAGCCATCGAACACCATCACCTCAGCTTCAAACCGGCGAGTGGTATCGACCAGCCCAATGCCGCGTTGCATGCGGTTGATGATGGAACTGCCCCAGGCGTTTGGGTCTGCCACACCAATGTCTCTGATCACACCCGACACCACGAACTGCGCCCCCAGCTCCCGAGCCAATTGAACCACATTGGTCAAGTGGTTCGCGGCCAGATTCTGGCGCGAGGTCGGAGCATCCGGAAGATCGCTAAACAACTGCAATGAGGTGGAACCCAACACCTGCATCCTGCCTTGAGACTGCAAGCGGGCAATCAGTGCCTGCGGCAATTTCTCGCCGGCATCATCGAGCCCCGGATTTCCGCCCTGCTGTGGCCGGACAATCGGAAAGCCTGTCACCGCAACCCGCTTGCGCAGCCCGGAGGCTTCCCCGGCCTTACAACTTTCGGTACCGGAAGCATCCGCCATCTCGGCCCGCACCACCACCCGCAAAAGGTTGCCGCTACGGTACTCATCCACAATGGTGGCATTACGTAACTGGGCGGTGGCCGATAGCTGCGTTCGGGACTGGGTCAGCTCACCATTTTCAAGCGTATCCTGGGTGCTTACGCTGGCCTCATACTGCAGTGCGAGATCACGCATGGCCGCCTGCCGGGCCTCGGCGCGGGCCTGGTCCAGATTGTTCTCCCGGATATTGGCATGGCCCACCCCCTCAAGCACCGCGGCGCTGACCACGCCCGAGCATACCCACAGCAACAATAGAACAATGGTTTTCATACTTCTCCCGCATTCCGCCAGGGCATTAACGGATTAATCCAGATAATAGAGCGACTGGGTGCGCCGGGTTTCTACATCCCCAACCCGGTCGTTCTGGCGCGGCATGGGGATCATGCATTGATCCCGAACCTGATCATCCACCACCCGTGAAACGCACTCACGGAATCTTGGTTCCAGCTTGAGCTCCATCACTGTCTCAATCACACCATCGCTGTGCTCGTTCACCGCCACCATCCGCGCGCCGCGAATATAACTGTCTACATAGGTGCGGAAGTTGTCATTGTTAACGACAAAATCATTCACCGTGGAACTGCCGTAAATCACCGTACCGTATACCCGCTCAGCCAGATTCCGATAGGCATCCAGTTGCGAAGCACGCCGGGCCATTAACCGCTTTCGAGGATTGATGCGGTCTTCACGGACATCCTGGTAGGTGCCAAAACCACTGACCCGAACCGTGATGGGTTCAAATTCTGTACGGGTATCCTGCGAGCTGTTCTGATAGCTGCCCACCGGCGCGCAAGCTGCCAATGTAAAAACCAGAACAGGCACGAGAGTCCATCGCAGTGTCATTATCTTGTCTCCGGAAAACACTTTTGCAGTATCCATGAAAAAATCACGCCAGCATCAACAACCCAATGATGTTACGCGCTTTTTTAAAACCAACGACCTTTCTCCCATGGGAAAGCGGCAACAGTCTGCCTTCGTTTACAGTTCGGGAACAAACCGTTACCCGTTGTGAGCTGCTTCACGGATTAAACTCGTCTAATCTTTCAAGTACTTAATTGTTTGTACCTGCAAAAAACAACTCAGGACTGTTCATGAAAACAAACCGCCTTTGCAAATTGTCCCTGGCCATCAGCCTTTCCGTTGCCACCACCTCTGCCCTTGCGAGCCCGCAGACACCCATGTCTGCGCGCTCGTTCGCCATGGGCGGGACTGGCGTCGCCGTAGCACATCCCTCTGCGGCCCCCTTGGCCAACCCGGCCATGATGGCCGCGCCCCAGCATGACTGGGCGGATGATTTCGGCCTGATGCTGCCCTCGGTCAATGCACGATTTGCGGATGAAGAAGAAGTTATTGATCAGATTGATGATATTCAGGATGTGATTGATGAGTTCCAGGGACTGAACAGAACCTCTAACCCCGAAGAAGCACGTCGTCTCGCAGGAGATCTTCGGGAGCGTTTGAACAACTTTGATCGAGACACTGTTCGGGTCGATGCTGGCCTGGGCATTGCCTTTGCTATTCCCACGAATTCCATTTCAGTAGGCTTTGTGGCGGATGGCGCCATCCGGGCGACCGTCAGGGGCGAACTGGATCCGGATGATGATGCGTTCCTGAGGGAGCTCGAAACCGCTACTGCACTGGAGCTTGCAACTGCAGACCTGGACAGGGATCTGAAATCCAGGGGCCGCATTCTAGCGTCGGCAGTTGCTGAGGTCGGCATCAGCCTGGCCACAACCTTTGAGTTGAACAATGGCGAGCAATTCCAGTTCGGCGTCACCCCAAAATATGTCGAGCTTCGCACTTTCCAATACACCGAAACCGTCTCAGGTTTTGAAGACGATGACTTCGACAGTGACGAATTCGAAACTGACAAAAGCGGCTTCAACCTGGATATCGGTGCCGCCTATGCCTTCGGTGAGAATCGCGAGTGGAATGCCGGTGTGGTGGTCAAAAACCTGATTCCGATGGAGCTGGACTCCGCGCAGGCACGCCCGTTCCTCGGCGAAGAGAAACGCACCCTCGAACTCAACCCCATGGTCACTGCCGCCATCGCCCACAAGAGCGACTACCACGTAGTCACAGCCGAACTGGACCTGACCAAGAAAAAAGCCTTCGGCTTTGAAGACGATACACAATGGCTGGCTGTCGGCGCCGAATTCGACGCCTGGCGTTACGCCCAGCTGCGCGCCGGTATCCGGCACAACCTGGCCAGCAACAGCGATAACGACGGCATCGAAGAAGATACCCAGTTCACCGCTGGTCTGGGCCTGAATGTTCTTGGCGCCCGTCTGGATATTGGCGCTCTGTACAGCAGTGCTGATGTGGGTGCCGCGATCGAGCTTGGCACCTCCTTCTGATATCGCCGTAGTTCCAGAGCCCGGCCTGCCCCGCAAGCCGGGCTTTTTTGTGCCATACGGCATCCTTGCCACGCAAAGTCACGGTTCGGGTTTGCCTACGGCAGACTGTGGCCGGATAATCTACCGATCTGCACCCACACACCAAAGGAAACCCCAGCTTCATGCAAACCTATCTGGTAGGCGGCGCCGTTCGGGACAAACTGCTCGGCCTTGAGGTGAAAGACCGGGACTGGGTCGTGGTTGGCAGCACACCGGATGAGATGCGGGCGAGAGGTTTCAAGCAGGTAGGGGCCGATTTTCCGGTGTTCCTGCACCCGAAAACCCACGAGGAATACGCGCTGGCCCGCACCGAACGCAAGCAGGGCCGGGGTTACCACGGGTTCACCGTGTACAGCGCACCCGATGTCACCCTTGAGCAGGACCTGAAACGCCGCGATCTGACCATCAATGCCATGGCGGAAACCGAAGAGGGCGAGCTGGTTGATCCGTTCCATGGTCACGGCGATCTTGAACAACGAAAACTGCGCCATGTGTCCGAAGCGTTCGCCGAAGACCCGCTACGCATCCTGAGAACCGCCCGGTTTGCGGCGCGCCTGCAGCCTATGGGTTTTAGTGTATGCCAGGAAACCATGGCCCTTATGCGCGAGATGGTCAGTAAAGGCGAGCTGGGAGATCTTGTACCGGAGCGCGTGTGGCAAGAGGTTCAGCGAGCACTGCATGAAAAAGCTCCCGGCGTGTTTTTCGATGTACTCAAAGACGTTGGGGCGCTGGAGATTCTGATTCCTGAGCTGGCCAGACCGGCGATGTTGCAGCATGGGCTGCAGGCTCTTCATTGCGTACATCGGAAGAACGGCAACACGTCCCAGCGCTTCGCCGCGCTCCTGTGCGCCGTCCCGGAAGCCGCAGCTGTTACCCGTGCCAAAGCCATGAAAAGTCCGAACGACTGCAAGGACATGGTGCACCTGGTCGGCCGTTTTATGGGCCAACTCGCCGAATCGAGCCAGCCTGCTCCTGGCCCGGAACAGGCCATGGAGTTACTGGAGAAAGCCGATCTCTGGCGCCGCCCAGAGCGCTTTGCCCACTTACAGGAAACTCTGAGCTGCACAGTTAACCCCGACCAGTCTGAGTTCCTCAGCCAACTGGACACGGCCGCCCGTCTGGCCCTGGCGGTCAACCCCCAAGACCTGATCAAACAGGGCCACAAAGGAAAAGCCCTGGGCGATGCAATCCGCAACGAGCGGCTGGCACGTATCAAACAGGCATTGACCAACTGACCAGAGGAATTGTGTATGGCTGCCCCCGTTGTCCTGATTACCGGCGCTGCCCACCGACTCGGCGCCCGCACGGCAGAGGTCCTGCACGCCCGGGGCTGGAACCTAGTCATCCACTATCGTTCGAGGGCCGACCAAGCGACCGAACTGGTGGCGAAACTGAATCGGGAACGGCCCGACTCAGCCACCTCGATACAGGCAGACCTGGCAGACACTGAACAGGTTGCCAAGCTGGCCAAAACCGCCTGCCAACATTGGGAACGGCTGGATGGCCTGGTCAACAACGCCTCAGTCTTCTATCCCAGAACCACCGAAGACTCTGGCGAAGACGACTGGAACGCCGTCATGGGCGCCAACCTGAAAGCGCCATTCTTTCTGCTCAAACACTGCCTGCCAGAGCTGAAAAAGAACAACGGAGCGGTGGTGAACCTTATCGATATCTACAGCGAGAAGCCGCTGAACCATCACCCCCTGTATTGTGCGAGTAAAGCGGGCCTGGCCGCCCTCACCCGATCGTGGGCCAAAGATCATGCCCCGGAGATCAGGGTAAACGGTGTATCGCCCGGCGCTATCCTGTGGCCAGAGGGCGAGGCCGAAATCGACCCGGTTTACCAGCAGGCCATTCTGGACAAAACACCCCTGGCCCGCACCGGCAACCCGGACGACATTGCCGGTGCCATCGCCTTCCTCTTGTGCGATGCACCTTTTATCACCGGGCAGGTGCTCTCCGTCGACGGCGGCCGCAGCCTGAATATGTAAATCCTTCCCCCCGCAAGCCAAAACAACTCATACCTTGGTTGTTTTGGCCGAACCGGGCTTTCCCGCTACAATGCCTGCCATCCTGATTCACACGCCGGCGGGCATCTTTCTGATCCTGCCCTTATAAACGGAGAATTCCCATGCGTGATGTCGTGATTGTTACCGCAAAACGTACCGCAGTTGGCAGTTTTGGTGGTGGCCTGTCCAGCCTGCGGGCCGACCAGCTTGGTTCCGCCGTCATCAAGGCGCTGATGGAAGAAACCGGCGTGGCCGGCGAACAGATCAATGAAGTCATCCTGGGCCAGGTACTGACTGCCGGTTGCGGCCAGAACCCTGCCCGACAGGCAGCCATCAATGCCGGCCTGCCCAGCTCCGCCCCCGCGATTACCATCAACAAGGTGTGTGGTTCCGGCCTGAAGGCCGTGCACATGGCCGTGCAGGCCATCCAGTGCGGCGATGCCGAGATGATCATCGCTGGTGGCCAGGAAAGCATGAGCCAGGCGCCGCACGTTCTGCCCAACAGCCGTAATGGCCAGCGCATGGGCAACTGGAGCATGGTCGACACCATGGTGAACGATGGTCTGTGGGATGCCTTCAACGATTACCACATGGGTATCACCGCCGAAAACATCGTGGAGAAGTACGGTATCAGCCGGGACGAGCAGGACGAATTCGCCGCAGCCTCCCAGCAAAAAGCCGTGGCTGCCCAGAACGCCGGCTATTTTGACGGCCAGATTGTTCCGATCACCATTCCCCAGCGAAAGGGCGACCCGCTGGTAGTCAGCAAAGACGAATGCCCCCGCGACGGCGTGACCGGAGACAGCCTTGGCAAACTGCGCCCGGCGTTCAAGAAAGACGGCTCCGTGACGGCCGGCAACGCCTCATCCCTGAACGACGGTGCCGCCGCTGTGATGGTGTGCAGTGCCGAGAAAGCCAAGGAACTGGGCCTGACCCCGCTGGCCACCATCAAGGCCCACGCCAATGCTGGCGTTGACCCCACCATCATGGGTACCGGCCCGATTCCCGCCAGCCAGCGCTGCCTAGAGCGGGCCGGCTGGACGGCCGCAGAGCTGGACCTGATCGAAGCCAACGAAGCCTTCGCGGCCCAGGCCATCTCCGTCAATCGGGACATGGGCTGGGATACCAGCAAGGTCAACGTGAACGGCGGCGCCATTGCCATTGGCCACCCGATCGGCGCCTCCGGCTGCCGTATTCTGGTTACCCTGCTGCACGAAATGGTGCGCCGGGACGCCAAGAAAGGCCTGGCAACCTTGTGCATCGGTGGTGGCATGGGTGTTGCCCTGGCCGTGGAACGCTAAGCACGGTGCTGCACGTTGTACTCTATGAGCCGGAGATACCGCCCAATACCGGCAATATCATCCGGCTCTGCGCCAACACCGGCTGTCAGCTGCACCTGATTGAACCGCTGGGGTTTTCCCTGGAGGACAAACAGATGCGTAGGGCCGGGCTGGATTACAGCGAGTACGCCACCGTAAAGATCCACCCGGATTACGCCAGCTTCCTGGAAACCGAACAGCCCGCAAGGCTGTTCGGACTCACCACGAAAGGCAGCCGCCACTATCACGAGGCCGATTTCCAGGATGGCGACTACCTGATGTTTGGGCCGGAAACCCGAGGGCTGCCAGTAGACGTTCGGGAAGCCCTGCCAGAACAGAACCGGCTGCGGGTGCCCATGCGCCCGGAGAGCCGCAGCCTGAACCTGTCCAATACCGCGGCCCTGGTGGTTTATGAGGCCTGGCGGCAGACCGGATTCAACGGCGCCGTCTGAGCACTCCCGCTGGCAAGGGGAATGACCAGCGGATAGCCCTCAGGGAGTTGGATAACCCGGGCCCGATAGCCGTAAACCGCTTTCAATAGTGACGGCGTCAGTACCTCACTGGAGCCCCCTTCATGAAAGCAGCGGCCGGACTTCATGACCACCATTCGGTCTGCAAACTGAGCCGCAAGATTAAGGTCATGGACAATGGCCAGCACGGCCACCCCGTGCTCCCGGGCCATTGCGCCCACCAACTCCAGCACCATCTGTTGGTGCGCAGGGTCCAGTGCCGACGTGCACTCGTCCAGCAATAACAGTCGATCCTGCCGGGTATCCCATATCTGTCCCAGCACCCTGGCCAGCTGCAACCTCTGCTGTTCCCCGCCGGACAATCCCGGCACCAGCCGATGCCGCAAATGCTTGATCTCCAGGGCTTCCATCAGGGTTTCTGCCACGGAATCCACGCATCGGCGGGTTGCGGCCGGACGACCAAGGGCCACCACTTCCTCCACCGTCAGTGGGAAGTTAACCTCAACACTCTGAGGCATAATTGCCCGATGGCGTGCCAGCTCACCCGGGCACCAGCCACCAAGTTCGCGGCCGGCTAGACGGATCCGGCCCCGGTACGGCAATTCTCCAGCCAGTGCTTTCATAAGCGTTGACTTACCCGCACCATTCGGCCCCAGCAGCATCAATACTTCACCAGCAGACACCGTCAGATTGATATCGCTGACAATCTCCGTTCCCGCTAACGATACACTCAAGTTCTGAATTTCCAGGACCATCACATCACCTTTCTCCGCATGAGCAAACCCAGAAAAAACGGACCTCCGATCAGAGACATCATCAGCCCGATGGGCAGCTCGGCGGGTGCAACAACAACGCGCGCGATGGCATCAGCCGCAACCAACAGAGTTCCCCCCATCAGCGCACTGACTGGCAACACCACTCGATGACTCGCCCCCAGCAGCTGCCTTACCAGGTGCGGCACAACCAATCCGACAAAGCCGATCAGTCCGCTAACAGCCACGGCTGCGCCAACACCCAGCCCGACAACCAGTATCGCTACCTTCTTAACGGTGGCTGTTCGATACCCCAAGTGGCCCACTACCGATTCGCCCAACAAAAACGCGTCCAGTGGTCTGGCCAGCCAGGGTGCTGCCATTAAAGCCAGGATCATGAAAGGTGCACCTAAAACAAGATCGTCCCAGGCAGCATGGCCAAGGCTTCCCATTGTCCAGAACGTCAGGGATCTTAATTCCTCATCGCTTGCGTAGAACGTCAGCAAACCGGTTGCTGCGCCCGCCACTGCGTTAATGGCAATACCCGCCAACAGAAGCGTTGCCACAGCCGTCTGGCCAGCACGACTGGCAATTCGCCAGGCCAGAATGACGGTGCCACTACCGCCGGCAAACGCGGCCAGGGGCAACGCCCACTGCCCCGCCAGGGTCACCCAACCACCAAGGGCCGTCCCGCCAAGAACGATGACGGCAATGGCGGCCAGTGACGCACCAGCGGAGACACCTATCAGGCCAGGATCTGCCAGGGGGTTTCGGAAAAGTCCCTGTAGTATCGCGCCGGAAACCCCCAATACAGCTCCAACCAGAAAGCCGAGTAGAAACCGGGGTAACCGGACTTCCAACACAACCATAGCCGCTACCGGATCCGAAGCTTCCCGGCCGGCAACGACCTTGAGAATATCCATCAGTGCAAGGTCGTAGGCACCACTACCAATCGATGCCAGGGCCGCAACCGCCAGGAGAGCTCCCAGCAACAAGAGCGCCGGCGCCAACGGCAAACGACCGGAATGGTCACGGATCATTGGCGGCTATTTCCCTTTGGCCGGGCAAGGCATCGTTAAGCGCCGCCATCGCTTCCGGCAAGCGAGGGCCGAAGCCAAGCAGGAACATACTGTCGGCCACCAGCCGATGCCCGGACTGCCATGCTTCAAGGCGTTCAACCTCTGGCCACCCCGAAATGTCGAACTGGCCCGGAGTGGATTCCGCGATCACCACCGCATCAGGGCGGGAAGCAAGAATCGCCTCCCGATTGGCCGGTTTGTACCCTTTAATACCCTGGGCGGCATTTTCGGCCCCGATCAGTTCAACCAGAGCATTCGCTGCAGTCTCCGACCCGGCCAACATGACCGAGTGGTTGCCAGCGGCGAGGATGAACAGGATTCTGGGCTGGTAATCACGGTTTCCGGTGTTCTGTTGAATCCGGCGGATATCCGCCTCGACGCCAGCCACCAGAGCCTGCGCTTCCTCGGTTGCCCCGAGCAGCTCGCCAACAGACAATATGCGCTCCAGCGCTGCCTCCGCGGTCCACCGCGACGGCAGTTGCGCAACCCGAACCCCGGCGCGCGCGAGGCGCTCAAGATTCCGGGCGGGCGCTGCCTGCTCTGAGGTAATCAGCATATCCGGCTTCAGTGCCAGAACGCCCTCGAAAGGCAAAGCGCGCAGATAACCAACCGTGGGTAGCTCAGCCGTTTGCTCCGGATAACCGCTGGTGGTATCCACTCCAACCAGGCGCGACTCCTGCCCAAGGCGATAGACGATTTCGGTGATGGCACCGTCTGCAGTCACCAGGCGGCTCGGTTCGGCAAACACCGAGCCCGATGCCAGCGACAATCCAATCAGAATGAACAGGGGCCATCGCAGCCTCATGACAAAGCCTCAAGCGTTGCGACCTGTTCACGCCAGAGTTCCGATTCCGGAATGCCGGGTTTACGTTCACCAAAAACCGTCAGGACCAGTTCTCCGTCTCCATTGAAAGCTTCCACAGATGTGATCAGACCATCGGTGGACGGACGTCGTACCAACCACCAGCGTTTGATACCGTCGGTGTTAGCGTGCAGGTTGAAGCCCGAATCCAGTACGTTCATCCAGGGGCCAGTGCGGCGAACATTTGTGACACCCCCGGTAAAGATCTGGACAATCCCGGGATTGCCGACAAAGAACATCGCCGGGCATTGGTTGTCTCTCAGCAATCCCAGCAACCGATCCAGCACATTCTGATCCCCTGACTGCAGCTCCGTGGCCCACTCACCACGCACCAGTTCGAGCGCTGTCAGGCGGTCAGCACCGGCACGCTTTAACAGAGCTCCAAAATGATGGACATCTTTGAGTTTCTCCCAGCCAGTGCGCAGCGCATCAACATCCACGGTTTCCGGGGACGAACGCTGCAATGTCTCTCGCCGGCCTACCGGTTTAAAGGCTTCCTGGCGGGCTGCTGTAAAGCGTTCGACCATTTTTTCCCAGGCATCCGCATCGGTCGTGTCCACTCGATAGATCTTGTGAATGGCCGTGCCGTACTGGTCGAAAAACTGAAGGCTTTCCCGTAGCCCGGACCGCACCTGCTCCAGTACCCGGTAGCCCCAGGCCCAGTGTTTGAAAAACACCCGTATGTCAATCTCTCCAACCGCCAGCCCCATAGCTCCAGAGCCGCCAATCGTGAAGTCTCTGAAGCAACCGGTAACTTCATGAACTACCTCGTTGTTGCGGGCAAGAATCATCACCGGTCCGACCTGCTCCAGGGCTCCAAGGATCTGACTAAATTCGTTTACGAGTGGAACGACGGCATCGCGCTCCCGGAGTCGTACAAGCTCCATTTCGCTGACCCCAAGCCGGTCTGCGACCTGGCGGATCCTGAGATTCGGCTCCTGTTGTCTGATGGCTTCCCATCGTGCCGGCAGGTTGTCCGGCACACTTACTGAATCGGCTATTGCCTGTTGCATGACTTACTCCTCGGCTTGCTGAAGTTCCACCGGCAACCAACGCACCGTAGGCTGCCCGCTGGTTCCGTTCTGGTCGTAGTATCCGACGATCTGCAACGCCCAGACCGTGGACTCAGGATCATCAGCCTCCGCCTTAATCAGAAAGGTTCGGAAGTTGGGCCAGATTTTGTGTTGGTTGGTCAGGTTGTAGGCGTACCAGGTGTTATCCGTGAATACCCCGCCGGTTGAGTCCGTGTTGTAGAGCTGGGGAACACCCGGATCGCTGTCATTGGCGGCAAGTTCGCTCCAGGTCATCGGGTCGGAGGCCCCGCCTTTACCGGCGCCAGACACACCGCTGTTGGATTTCAGGTACCAGTCCCGACCAGAGAAGCCGACCTGGACGTCCCAGTTGTCGCTGGTATCACAATCAACAACGGCATCTGAGTCAAAATCGAAGCATACGTCGCCGCCGTCATAGCCTGCAGGGGGGTGTGAATGTGACTGGTGTGGTGCTGAATTGCGACGCGCCAGAGGCCTGCACGTCAAACTCCAGTGTGAAATCCTCAATACCTTGTCCTCCGCGGGTCGGGAAATTGAAGTCGACAACCCGCATTCGGGCATAGCTATTTCCCTCGGCAGAACGCACCAGATAGCCAACATCGTCTGCCTCGCTGATCACGCCCGTGGCAAAATCATATTGAGACCAGGTATCTGAGGCCCCAAATGCACTGGCAAAGGCATCCTCCTGCCAGCTAGCCGGCTCTTCAAGAATGCCCAGCAAGTGCTCCTGCTCGGAGTTGGCGGTCGCGTTGGTGAACATATTCGCGACGGGGTCGCCATTACCATCGTAAAAATCGTCCTGGGCAATAGCCAGAGCACCGACAACACTGCCGGTTCCGGAGGCACCGCTGTTCACCCTGAAACTCAAACGGTTGGCGGCAATGTGCCAGTCGCCACCTTCCTCCACCATCGCTCCGGTTTCCAGATTGAGGTAGACGGTCTCCGTTGCCGCGGGCAGCAACTGCTCGGAAAAATCGCTGACATTATCTGCATCGTCCTCCGCGATGGAGTTGTCACTACCTCCACCACAGGCCGTCAGAGCCAGGGTAGCCAGCACAACGGCCAGAGGCCTGTTATCGAAAAGTTCCATGGATGTCTCCTTCATATGTTTTTCGGGTGTTCGGGCATCATTGGCCAAAGGAAACCGTTAGCCCGGCGTAGAGGAAACGCCCGGCAACCGGTCTGAAATCTTCACTGGCATTGGAAAAATCACGCTGTTCGCCGCTAATGTTCTCGGCTCCGGCGAACAATCGAAGCTGGTCGGAGAACTGGTAGTTCAACTTCAGGTCGGCCGTTGCATACCCCGGGGACTCGGTTCCTGAGGCCGCATTCACGAACTCTTCACTCTGGTACCGAAGCCTCGCACTCCAGGACAATCCGGGCAGCCAAAGCGGACCATCCAGCCCGAGGCGTACCTGATGCCTCGGGCGGCGATTAAGCTCATCGCCTGTTGCCACGTCTTCGGTTCGGGTCAGGGTATAGCCGGCGGTGAGTCGCCAGTGCTCAGAGGGTTCCCAGCCAGCCGTGGTCTCGAATCCCCAGGTTCTTGCCTCGGCAAGGTTTTCATAGGAGAAGACCTGAACTCCGTCGTTCCGCGCCTCGGTAGCCTCGGCATCCGGCGAGGTCTGGATCAGTTGCTCGATGTCATTAAAGAAGGCGTTGGCTTCCAGCCATGCAGACCGGTTCCAGGACAGGCCTCCTCCAAACTGGTAGCTGACGGATTGCTCCGGCTCCAGATCAGGCGTCCCCTGCACGATGTAGCCAAGCTGACTGTGGTCAAAAGTGAAGTGCCGCTCCTTGAGATTCGGCACCCGATATCCAGCGCCGACACCAGCGCGGAGGAAGCCGGTCAGAGAATCAGTCCGGATCAGGTCGTAGCGCGCATTGATCTTGGGGGCGGTGTGGGTTCCGAAATCGGAGTCATTCTGGAAACGGACGCCGGGCACCAACTCAAGATTCGCGGTGGGCATCCAGGTGTCCTGAACCCAGACCTCCTGGCTCTCACGCTGTCGGCGAGGCTCAGCACCCAGTTCGGAAGCGCCGTCCTTGGTCTGCTTGAGGGTTTCGCGGTTAACATCGACACCAGCCTGCAAGTGATGACCGAGCCCCACCGGCTTGCCCAAATGGGCAGAAAAACGAGACAGAGTAGATTCGGCACGACGGTCATCAAAGACACTGCTGGCCGTGTATTTCAAGGTATCGTCGTTGAGGGTCTCATGGACAGCGGCCCAACCGGCACGCAGATCTGAATTGCGACCATGATCGCCAGCCAGGGTATAGCGGGTGCGAGTGACTGTCTCATCCTTACCCTGATTGATAACAAAAGGCGGGTTGCGTTCGGTAAACCGTGACCCGGACTCCTCTTCGAATCGGGCGACCGCAGCGCTCAGCCGGTGGTTGCTGTTTGGAAACCAGTCAGTGCGGAAGCTAAGGTCGGTTCGGTCGTATTCATCGCCCGGTCGTGCCCAGGTCTCTGGCCGCGGGTCGATGCCATCGGAATGCTGGTGTGATGCGGATAATCGAAGGGCCAGCTGTTCATTGCCACCCTGGACCGAGGCTCGGGCCGAATATCGCGCGGGGTCGGCGTCACGCCCAGAAGGGTTCTGATCGCCATAGGTACCGACGTCGGCGGTGAAACGACCAGAGAACCCGGAAGCTGGCGGACGGGTGATGATGTTGACCACCCCACCGATACCGGCACTGCCGTATTGAGCAGACACAGCTCCCTTGACCACTTCGACACGCTCGATATCAAGGACAGCCAACTGACTGACATCAACGGATGAACCGGTCGTCGCCGTCATCGGCATACCATCGATCAGCACCAGGACCCGGTCAGCCTCAATTCCCTGCAACCAAACCTCATACCCGGGTTTCCCGTGAACCTCCCGCAGCTGAACCCCGGGCACGTTCTCCAGCGCTTCTTTCATGCTCCGGGCGTGAGTTTTCTCAAGTTCCTTCGCGGTGACGACCTCGGTGCGCACAGGAGTGTCCAGCAACTGACGCTCCGTTCTCGTTCCAGTGACAACCAGCTCATCCAGATACAAGGCCTCGGCAATCAGGTTGCCGGAACTTCCCAAAAGCAAAAGGAACAGCAACCACCGCCCGAGAACACACTTCGAATTCAACATAACACACACCAATAATCGTAATGCGAACGATTATTGTTTTGTTTCAGAAAAAGATCAACCCCTTTGATTGATGAATATCAAGCGCGCACAAAAAAACCGGCCTCAGCCGGTTTTTTCATATTTCCAGAAAACCAAACGTTTAGTGAGTCTGCTCTTCCTTGGCCTCACCTGCCGCCTCTTCCTGCTTGCGCTTCAGCGCCTGGGCGTAAATCGCGTCAAAGTTCACCGGCGCCAGCATCAGGGCCGGGAAACTGCCCTTGTTGACGATACCGTCGATGGCTTCGCGGGCGTAGGGGAACAGAATAGTCGGGCAGTAAGCGCCCAGCATCTGACCGAGCTGCGGGCCTTCAATGCCAGACACCATGAATACACCGGCCTGCTGGATCTCAACGATGTAGGCAACCTTCTCGCCGACCTTGGCAGTCACGGTCAGCGACAGCACCACTTCATACTGATTATCACTGATCTTGTTGTGGGCGGTATTCAGATCCAGGTTCACCTGCGGCTTCCACTGCTCCTGAAACACCAAGGGAGCGTTCGGGGACTCAAAAGACAGGTCCTTCACATAAATGCGCTGAAGGGCAAACTGGGGTTGGTTCTGGTTTTCGGTGCCTGCGGCTTGCTGATTCTCAGCCATGATCAGTCCTTTCGTTCTGGTAAAAAGGGCAACAGCCCGTTGTTATGGTCACGTGAGCCGAAACAGTCTACTGCGTGGTCCCGGCAGGTAATGTGAAACAGTGCGACAGATCGGCAATCAGATCAAGCCCTGTTACTTTTTCACCAGCGGCAGATTGCTGGCTCTCCAATCGGTGATACCGCCATTCAGGCGCACCACATTGGTATAGCCCTCTGCATTCAACTGTTTGACCGCCATGGCCGAATGCTGGCCCATCTTGTCCGCCACAATGATCTGCTTGTCTTTGAACTTGCTCAATTCATTGGCTCGGCTCTTGAGGCTGTTCAGAGGGATATTGATGGAGCCGGTGATACGACCTTCGCCGAATTCCTTGCGATCGCGGATATCCACCACTACCGCCTCGTCCTTGTTGATCAGCGTAACCGCACCCTGAGCCGAGATTTTGGTGCCGCCCCGACGGGACTCCAGCACCAGAATGGCCACCAGGAATGCCACGAACAGTGATACCAGAATGTAATGATTGACTACGAATTCAAACAAGCGGTCCATGAAACTACCCTGAAAATTTGATTTGGCGGGATTATACACACCCCTAACGACTCAAAGAAGGCAAGTGTCCCCGCCGGTTGGCTGCAAACCCGAGCTCCAAACCATAGCGCCAATACATAATACCGATGTATGCCCTTACGTGGCCTGCGCAAATGAAAACGGTTACAATCTGACCCACTTTAAATTCGCTACTTTCGCAATCAACCGGACGAAATGATGACCGAGACGCGCAAGCCCACTGCACTGATTATTCTCGACGGCTGGGGCCACCGGGACCCGGCTGAAGATAATGCCATTTCCAATGCCCAGACTCCGTTCTGGGACAAGCTCTGGCAGAGTCAGCCCAAGACCCTGATCAACACCTCAGGAATGTTTGTGGGCCTGCCCCAGGGCCAGATGGGCAACTCCGAAGTGGGCCATATGAACCTGGGTGCCGGCCGGGTGGTCTACCAGAGCCTGACGCGTATCGACAAGGACCTCGAAGACGGCAAGTTCCAGAGCAACGAAGCCCTGTGCAACGCCATTGACAAAGCCGCGGCCAATGGCAAGGCCGTTCACATCATGGGCCTGTTGTCTCCCGGCGGCGTACACAGCCACGAAGACCACATTCTGGCGGCCGCCGAGCTTGCGGCTGCTCGAGGCGCCAAAGAAGTATACATCCATGCCTTTCTGGACGGCCGCGACATGCCCCCGCGTAGCGCCCGCCCGTCCCTGGAAAAAGCCGCTACCAAACTGAAAGCCCTGGGCGTTGGCCGGGTAGCCACTATCGTGGGCCGATACTTCGCCATGGACCGCGACAACCGCTGGGATCGGGTGGAAGCCGCCTATAACGCCATGACGCTGGGCGAAGCCGAGTTTACCTTTGAAGATCCGGTTACCGCCCTTGACCAGGCCTACGAGCGGGGCGAGAACGACGAATTCGTAAAAGCCACCCACATTCGCGCCGAAGGCCAGCCGGAAGGCACCATCAACGATGGCGACTCTGTGTTGTTCATGAACTTCCGGGCCGACCGCGCACGGGAAATGACCCGTACCTTCGTGGAGCAGGGCTTCGACGGTTTTGATCGCCGCAAACACCCTGCACTGGCCGACTTTGTGATGTTGACCGAGTACGCAGCCGACATCAAAACCTCCTGCGCCTACCCGCCCGAACAGCTCACCAACGGCCTTGGCGAATACATGGCAACCCTGGGTAAGACCCAGTTGCGCATTGCCGAAACTGAAAAGTACGCCCATGTGACGTTCTTCTTCAACGGCGGCCTGGAAACCCCGTTTGCCGGTGAAGATCGCATTCTGGTGCCTTCCCCGAAAGTAGCGACTTACGACCTGCAGCCAGAGATGAGCGCACCAGAAGTGACCGACAAACTGGTGGAAGCCATCAAGAGCGGCAAATACGATCTGATCGTGTGCAACTACGCTAATGGCGATATGGTTGGCCATACCGGCAAACTGGATGCCGCCATCAAAGCCGCAGAGTGCCTGGACAAATGTGTACAACGGGTGGTGGAAGCCCTGGATGAAGTAGGAGGCGAAGCACTGATCACCGCCGACCACGGCAACTGTGAACAGATGACCGACCCGACCTCTGGCCAGGTACATACTTCCCATACCATCGGCCCGGTACCACTGGTCTACACCGGTCCCCGCAAGGTCACCCTCAAGGATGACGGCAGCCTTTCCGATATTGCACCGACCTTGCTGGCACTGATGGGCGACGATCAACCCAAGGAAATGTCCGGGCACAGCCTGGTCGATTTCGTCTGATCCGGCCGCTGGCAAACGTGTTGTCTCGGCTCGCCGTACTGGTGTTGGCCCTCGCGTTGGGGGCCACACCGCTGCTTGCCCAACAGGAAGTCACGCCGGCCCAGGTGGAAGCGCTGAAAAAGCGTATTGCCACCATCGACAAATGGTTGGTCAGCGCCGAGAGGAATCGATCAGACCTGGAAAAACAGCTGGTTGCCACCGAGCGCAGAATCAGTGAGCTGACCCGTGAACGCCGCGAACTTCGGGCCAGGGCGGACGACCAGCAGAAACGGCTGTCTGAACTGCAGAAACAGGAAAACGAGCTGGCCGAGACCCTCGAAAAACAACGGGACAGTTTGAAGAAGCAGATACGTGCTGCCTGGATGGAAGGCGATGCACCCGCCCTGAAGGTTCTGCTCAATGAAATCGAGCCGGGCATGATCGCCCGCACCCTGACCTATTACGAATACCTCAGCAAAGATACCGTTGAACGACTGGAAGCCTTCCAGGCCAGCCTCCAGGAACTCAAAGCTGCCCGCGCGGCAGTCCAGGCCAGCCGGGTAGAGCTCGCAACGACCGAAAGCAATCTCGAACAGCGCCAGCAGCAACTGGCAAGCACCCGCAAGGAACGGGAACAAACCCTGGCGGCCCTGAATGCCGACATCCGCACCCGCCGCGGCGAGCGGGATGATCTGGAAGCAGACCGCAAGCGGCTGGAGCGGCTACTGGAAGAAGTTCAGGAAGCCATTGCCAGCATTCCGGCACCCAACGAGTCGCGCCCCTTCAAATCGCTGCGCAACCGCCTGCCCTGGCCTGTCCAGGGTAGGGTTGTGAGCAACTATGGCGCAACCTATGCCGATGGCAAGCTTCGCCGTAATGGTCTCATCATGAACACCTCCGAAGAAGCCGAGGTAAAAGCCGTCCACTATGGCCGGGTGGTCTTCGCCAACTGGCTGCGCGGCTTTGGTCTGATAACGATCATCGACCATGGGGATGGCTATATGACATTGTACGGCCACAGCAGCAGCCTGTTCACCGCCCCTGGAGACTGGGTGGGTGCAGGGGAAACCATTGCCCTGGCCGGGCGCACCGGTGGTACGGAAGATCCGGCGGTGTATTTTGAAGTGCGCCAGAATGGCAAACCGGTCAACCCCCGCAGCTGGCTTGGCAAACCCTGAACCAAAGGGCTGACAAACACCGCGCCGGGCGCCATACTGTCGGGAGCCTAGTGTCCCGTCTGGCTAATTCCTTAATCTACTGAGCTTCTGAGAAGCCGAAGAGCTAGGCGTGCTGGTGAAGGTTTGGTGGTTCCAAATCGAGACAGCAGAACGACGCTTTTCGGCTTCTCAGAAGCTCCCGAAGGGCTTGCCTCTGAGGACTCTGAGCCGGTGTTGTCAGTCCTTGATGTGGAACCACCACATCTGCAGACTGACGCCTTGGTCAGAGTC
The DNA here is from genome assembly GCF_040547575.1 of Marinobacter sp. MBR-99. Taxonomy (NCBI): domain Bacteria; kingdom Pseudomonadati; phylum Pseudomonadota; class Gammaproteobacteria; order Pseudomonadales; family Marinobacteraceae; genus Marinobacter; species Marinobacter sp. MBR-99. The sequence continues at coordinate 28,484 of NZ_JBEPPY010000027.1, forward strand.
CTCAGAGGCAAGCAGTAGATTAAGGAATTAGCCAGACGGGACACTAGCTGGTCCAACTTGCGGAAACACAACAGGATATGTGAATGAAACGGGTCAGAAGTACACTCCAGATCTCACCACTGCGCGCCATCGCAATTGCCACCTGTTGTCTGGTCGCCCCCGGCCTGGCTGTTGCGCAAGACCAGGAAGCCCAGACCCAGCGGATCCTGGAAGGTATCCAAAACGGCGAGCGGGTACAAATCCAGCTCCCTGACCCGGAAGAACAGCTACCCCTGGATGATCTGAGGAAGTTCACCGAAGTCTTCAGCCGCATCAAAGCGGCTTACGTTGAAGAGGTCTCTGACCGGAAGCTGCTCGAAAGTGCCATCAAAGGCATGCTGTCTGACCTGGATCCCCATTCCACCTACCTGGCCCCCAAAGACTACGAGGAGCTGGAAGAAAGCACCTCCGGCGAGTTTGGCGGCCTGGGCATTGAAGTGGGCATGGAAAACGGTTTCGTAAAAGTCATTGCCCCGATTGACGACACCCCAGCCCAGAAAGCCGGTGTACTGGCCGGCGACCTGATCATCAAGCTGGACGAAAAACCGGTTAAAGGCATGTCGCTGGAAGAGGCCGTCAAACTGATGCGCGGCAAACCCGGTACAGTACTGACCCTGACCATCATGCGGGAGGGCGAAAGCGCCCCGATCGAGATCGACGTTACCCGCGATGTCATCAAGGTAACCAGCGTTAAATCCCGGATGATTGAAAACGGTTACGGCTATGTGCGGATTACCCAGTTCCAGGCCGAAACCGGACGGCAGTTCCGCCAGGCCCTGACCAAACTGGAAGAAGAATACGGCGGAGACCTGGATGGCCTGATTATCGACGTTCGCAACAATCCGGGCGGCGTATTGCAGGCAGCCGTCGAAACGGCAGACGCCTTGCTGGATGAAGGACTGATTGTTTACACCGAGGGACGCATCCAGAGCTCGCGGCTGCGCTTCAGCGCCAAAGCCGGCGACATCATGGAAGGCACACCTATCGTCGTTCTGATCAACGGCGGCTCCGCTTCTGCCTCGGAAATTCTGGCGGGTGCGTTGCAGGACCACGGCCGGGCGGTAATCATGGGCACCAAATCCTTTGGTAAAGGCAGCGTTCAAACCGTCATTCCTCTGGATGAAACCCACGCCATCAAGATGACAACTGCCCGCTACTACACCCCGGAGGGCCGTTCTATACAGGCCACGGGCATCAAGCCAGACATCGAAGTGCGCCCTGCTGAGCTGACCGAGCTTGATGGCCGCCCCTTCTTTACCGAGGCAGACCTGAGCGGTCATCTTGAAGGCCAGGATGAAGAGCGCGATCGCAAGGAGCGGCAGCAACAGGCTGAAACCCCGGCATCCGCAGCGGAGCGGGATTATCAGCTACGTTCCGCGCTGAATCTGCTGAAAGGCATGAACATTCTTAACCGGCGGGACCGGGGCAAAAATCAGTGACGCTATTGAAAACCGTTATTCTGCTCGCCGGCCTGATCGTCGGGCCAGCAGCCTTTGCCGCGAGCCCCGGGGGTGACAGGTACCCACCGACGATCGCGATCATCATTGATGATATGGGGCACAACCTGTATGAGGGTCAGCGGCTGGCGAAAATGGAACAGCCGCTGACACTGGCCTTCCTGCCCTACCGCAAACATACTACTTCCCTTGCGAAACTTGCTTACCAGCAGAACAAGGAAATCATGCTGCATGCGCCGATGGCCAATACCCGGCACTTTGGCCTGGGGCCCGGCGGGCTTACACCGGATATGGACGAAGCAACGCTGACCAAAACCTTGAGGCGCTCACTGCAGTCCATCCCCCATGTAAGCGGCGTTAACAATCACATGGGCAGCCTGCTGACCCAGCAGTTGCAACCGATGGACTGGGTTATGAAAGAGTTGAATCGCTACCCGGTGTACTTTGTTGATAGCCGCACCATCGCCAACTCGATCGCCGGCAGGGTTGCCGATGCCTACCGGATTCCCAGTCTTACCCGGGATGTATTCCTGGACCACGAACAAACCGAAGAGTTTGTAGACCAGCAGTTTCAGCTACTGATCAAAACCGCCAAAGAAAAAGGCACGGCCATCGGCATTGGCCACCCCCATAAAGTGACCGTGGACTACCTCGAAAAGCACTTGCCGGAACTGGATGCCCAGGGCATTGCGGTCGCTACCGTCAGCGGTATCTGGGCCATGCGCAATGGCAATCGGGAGATGTTTGCGGAAGGCGAGAAGCAGGCCATTCGGCCTGCCTATGCAAAGCAGGATTAACGGTTAATCCCGAACTTCGATACCCTGGGCCTTCATAAAGGCCTTGGCCTCGGGAATGGTGTGCTGGCCGAAGTGAAAAATGGAGGCTGCCAGTACCGCATCTGCACCACCCTGAGTAACGCCATCCGCCAGATGCTGCAGCTCACCCACACCACCTGAGGCAATCACCGGCACCGCCACGGCATCACTGATGGCGCGAGTCAGGCCCAGATCAAAACCAATCTTGGTGCCATCCCGGTCCATGCTGGTCAGCAGCAACTCGCCAGCGCCCAGATCCACCATTTTCTTCGCCCATTCCACCGCATCCAGCCCGGTGGGCTTGCGGCCACCGTGGGTAAAAATTTCCCAGCGGGGCTCTTCGCCTTCTGCGCTGACGCGCTTGGCGTCAATGGCCACTACGATGCACTGACGACCGAAACGTTCGGCAGCTTCTTTTACGAATTCCGGGTTGAATACCGCGGCAGTGTTGATAGACACCTTGTCAGCACCGGCATTCAGCAGCTTGCGTATGTCGTCTACCGTGCGCACGCCGCCGCCCACGGTCAGCGGGATAAACACTTCTGCCGCCATGCGCTCTACAGTTTCGTAGGTAGTATCGCGGCTTTCGCTGCTGGCAGTAATATCCAGGAAGGTGATTTCGTCTGCGCCCTGCTCGTTGTAGCGGCGAGCCACTTCAACAGGATCGCCGGCATCGCGGATATCCACGAAGTTGACGCCTTTAACCACACGGCCTTTGTCCACGTCCAGGCAGGGGATGATGCGTTTTGCCAGTGCCATGATCGGTCCTCAGTTTTTCAGGCTGTCGCAGTAGGCTTGCGCTTCGGCCACATCCAGGGTGCCTTCGTAGATGGCACGGCCGGTGATGGCGCCGATCACGCCTTTGTCAGCCACGGTGGCCAGGCGCTTGAGGTCGTCCATGTTGGTGACGCCGCCGGAGGCGATCACCGGGATGCCGCCCTCTTCCGCCAGCTTGGCGGTGGCTTCCACGTTCACGCCCTGCATCATGCCGTCGCGGGCGATGTCGGTGTAGACAATGGAGGACACGCCGTCGTTGGCGAAGCGCTTGGCGAGGTCTACGGCCATGACTTCGGAGACTTCGGCCCAGCCGTCGGTGGCTACGCGGCCGTCTTTGGCGTCCAGGCCGACGATGATGTGGCCGGGGAATTCTTTGCACATTTCGGTGACGAATTCGGGCTCTTTAACGGCTTTGGTGCCGATGATGACCCACTGTACGCCGGCCTTGAGGTAGGCTTCGATGGTGTCGGCGGAGCGGATGCCGCCACCGATCTGGATGGGCAAGTTCGGGTATTTCACGGCAATGGCTTTGACGATTTCGCCGTTGACGGGCTCGCCGGCGAAGGCACCATTAAGGTCGACCAGGTGCAGGCGGCGGGCGCCGGCGTTGACCCATTTGGTGGCCATGTCGACGGGGTCGTCACCGAATACGGTGGAGTCTTCCATGCGGCCTTGGCGCAGTCTTACGCATTTGCCGTCTTTCAGGTCGATAGCGGGGATAATCAGCATTTTGTTCTTCCTCGGAGTTTGCCGTATGGGAGATGGCCGCCCGCCCGCTGCTACGGGGAGAGCCCTCCGGGACACGCTGTGAATACGTCCTTGTACGCTTGACTGCAGCATCCCTGCTGCAGACAGTCCCGGAGGGCTCTCCCCGCATCAGCGGGCTACTCGTTTCTTGCCCGCAAAATCATCCGAGCAGCAACGAACGAGTTTCTCCCTCAGCTTTTTCCAGTCCAGTTCGTGAAGTTTTCTAACAACTGCAGGCCTGCCCGGGCGCTTTTCTCCGGGTGGAACTGCGCTGCAAATATGTTGTCTCTTGCCACCGCTGCCGCCAGGTCGACACCGTAACGGGTGCGGCCGGCCATGTCGGCGTTGCCGTCGGCTTCGGCGTAGTAGCTGTGCACAAAGTAGAAGCGGTCGCCGTCCGGGATGTTGTGCCAGAGCGGGTGGTCTACGGTGTGATACACCTGGTTCCAGCCCATGTGGGGCACTTTCAGGCGTTCGCCGTTTTCGGTGAGGTTGTCACCGAAGTAGCGGACTTCGGACGGGAACAGGCCGATGCCTTCCACGCCGCCGTTTTCTTCGCTGCGGGCCATCAATGCCTGCATGCCGACGCAGATGCCGAGGAACGGGCGGTCCTGGGAGACTTCTTTGACGAGTTCGACCACGCCCAAACGGTGCATTTCGGCCATGCAGTCGCGGATGGCGCCAACGCCGGGCAGGATCACCCGGTCGGCTTCGCGGATTTTGGCGGCATCGTCTGTAACCAGTACGGTGCAGTCCGGGGCCACGTGCTCTACGGCTTTGCGGGCTGAATGCAGGTTGCCCATGCCGTAGTCGATGATGGCGACGGTCTTCATGGTGGTTCTGTTCCTTTCGGTAACCGGTTACAGGGCGCCTTTGGTGGACGGGGTGATACCCGCCATGCGCTCGTCCATTTCAATCGCCATGCGCAGTGCGCGGCCGAAGGCTTTGAACACGGTTTCGATCTGGTGGTGGGTGTTCTTGCCCTTCAGATTGTCGATGTGCAGGGTCACCATGGAGTGGTTGACGAAGCCCTGGAAGAACTCGGCAAACAGGTCTACATCAAACCCGCCGACGCTGGCGCGGGTGTAGGGTACGTCCATGAGCAATCCGGGGCGGCCGGAGAGGTCGATGACCACGCGGGACAGGGCTTCGTCCAGGGGTACGTAGGCGTGGCCATAGCGACGGATGCCTTTTTTGTCGCCCACCGCCTGCTTGAAAGCCTGGCCCAGGGTGATGCCGATGTCTTCCACGGTGTGGTGGTCGTCGATGTGCAGGTCGCCCTTGCAGGTGATGTCCAGGTCTACCAGGCCGTGGCGGGCAATCTGGTCCATCATGTGCTCAAGGAAGGGCACGCCGGTGTCAAAGCAGGCTTTGCCGGTGCCATCGAGGTTGATCTCGACAGAGATCTGGGTTTCAAGGGTATTTCGCTCTACCCGAGCCTTGCGTTCAGCCATGGAGACTCCGTCTAGAAAACAGGCTTGCTACTGTAAAATTTCAATTCGCAGATTATACCCGTTAACACAGCCGGAGTCCCGCAACCGCATCAATCGCCCTGATAGCTCAGAACGCGTTCTTCAGGTTGTTCATGTAGGTGTCTACAAGGCTGTTGAACTCGTGCTTGATGACCGGGCTGATGGCCAGCTTGAGCAGGCTCGGCAGCGGCACCGTCAGCTGTGCGCTGGTCTGAAAACGCACTTTGGTTGAGTTGTCGCCATTGGCAGTGAGGGTCCAGGCACCACTGACCACGCCGTTACCCTCGCCTTTTACCGGCTCCCAGGTAATCTTGCCGTTGCCTTTGTCTGCGTGATAGGTGCAGGCATACACAGACTGGATGGCGTGCTTGTCGACACCCACTTTTTCCATTTCCCAGCGGTAGGCGTTACCACCGAGGTCAACCAGCTTGTCTACTTTCGGGAAGTGGCTGGCAGATTTGGGGACGTCTGCCAACAGATCGAATACTTCGTTATAGCCTGCCGGAATCTCCAGGTCCCGGTTCAGCTCAATCGATACGGTAATGGCCACAGCCGACTCCTTCTTATGCTTATTTGTGTGCCGGGCATGCGCACCGGCTCCGGAAAAAGGGGTATTTTGAACCAAGACTAACGCATTGTCATATTCCTGCACTGTTAATTTACTAACCCTGCGTTATCCTTTGGGTTATTCATCCGTAATAGTCAGGTACCACACCCTGCCGGGAAGACAAGGAACTCGTACCATGAAAGTTATCCGCTATGCGCTTTACGCCGTGATCGCCCTGATTGTACTGGCGGTCGCCGCTGTTGCCATTGCTGTTGCCGTGATCAATCCGAATGATTACAAACCCCAGATTGAGGCTGCGGTTGAGAAACACACCAACCTGGACCTTATCCTGGAAGGCGACATTGGCTGGTCTTTTATTCCCCTGGGCCTTGAGCTGAACGATGTCGAGGCAACTCTGGAAGGCGAGCGCCTGGTTGCGCTGGAGCGGCTGGTCGCCCAGATTGATTTCTGGTCGCTGATTGCCATGGCGCCAAGGGTAAATACCTTCCTGCTGGATGGCCTGGATGCGCGACTGGTGGTGAATGAGCAGGGCGAAGGTAACTGGACACGCATCATGCCCGAAGGTGAACCCGCCGAGGCGCCTGAACAGGCGGCAGCGGAGCCAGACACAGCATCCGAGGAAGCCGCGGGCGGCGAGATGCTCGACTTCAACGTTGAGAACATCGAAATCACCAATGCCCGGGTTCACTACAACGACCTGAGCACCGGCCAGTCCGTGACCCTGGAAGATTTCACGGTTTCCGCCAGCAATATCACCCTGGGCTCGGAATTCCCCCTCGATATTCGCTTCAAGGTGGAAACTGCCCAACCGCAATTTGCCGTTGATGGCAGCATCAGTGCCCGCGTGAACGCTAATCAGGCCCTGAACGAGTTTGCGGTTTCCGGCCTCAAGGCAGTCTTTGACATGAACGGCGAACCTTTCGGTGGCAAATCCGTGAAGGCGGAGGTGGCCGGATCGCTGCAGGCCAACCTGGAGGAGGAAACCGCCTCTCTGAACGACTTCACCGCCAGCCTGGCTAACCTGAAGCTGAGCACCAATCTGAACGTTAAAGGTTTTGGCGATCAGCCGGCACTGGATGGCCGCCTGGAGATTGCCAGCTTCTCGCTCAAGCAACTCCTGAACAATCTGGGCCAGCCGGCGATAGAAACCGAAGATCCGGATGTGCTCAAAGCCATTGCACTGTCCACCAACCTTGGCGGTCAGCCGGGCACCGTTGCCCTGAGCGATCTTAAAATCACCCTGGATGACACCACCTTCAACGGTGGCGGCAGCTACAACCTGACCAACGGTGGGCTGACCTTCAATCTTCAGGGCGACAAGATCAACGCCGACCGCTACCTCCCGCCAGCTACCGATGAAGATGAAGCGGCACCGCAGCAAACCGCCGAAGCGGGCCCGGAAGGCGACCTGTTGCCACTGGAAACCATTCGCGACCTGTTGCTGGATATCGATTTTGGCCTGGGCGAGCTGATCATCAGCAACCTGACTATCAACGAGATCAAGGCCAGCACCACCGCCAAAGACGGCCTGCTGCAAGTGGATGAGTTCAGCGGCAAGCTCTATGACGGCAGCTTCGGCGCCAACGTCACCATCGATGCCCGTACCGACAACCCAAAATGGCGAGTTCGCTCTGACGTGACCAGCGTTAAAACACTGCCCTTGCTCACCGATCTGGCAGAAGTGGACATGCTGTCTGGCGCCGCCAACCTGAAAGTGGCTGTCGACACCAACGGCAACCGCGTCTCAGCCCTGCGCAGCAATGCCAAAGGCGAGATCAGCTTTAATCTGGCCGAGGGCATGCTGCGCAACATGAACCTGACCCGCATGGCCTGCCAGGGCATTGCGTTGGCCAACCAGGATTCACTGAGCACTTCTGACTGGGGCGAGCACACTCCGTTCAACGATATGCGCGGCACCCTGAAAATTGATGGCAACACCCTGAACAACACCGACCTGGTTGCCGCACTCGCCGGTATGCGGCTGGAAGGCGATGGCACGGTAGACATGGAGCAGAGCCAACTGGATTACGAACTGGGACTCAGAATTGTGGGCGAGATTCACCGTGACAATGCCTGCCGGGTAACCGAATACGTACAGAACGTGGTAATTCCTGTGGAATGCCGTGGCAATTTCGTTGAGAACCCCGCAGGCCTGTGCTCATTCGACGGATCACGTTTCCGTGACACCCTGAAAGACATCGCCGCCAACGCGGCTCGAGCAAAGGTTCGGGAAGAGACAGATCGCGCCAAGCAGCGGGCCGAGGAGAAGGCTCGCGAGGAAATCGACAAGCGCCTGGGCGAAGATGGCGAGCGTGTGCGGGATGCCGTTCGGGGGCTTTTCAACCGATGAGCGACCGGTTCGCCGACCAGCTGCTGGCGTGGTACGACCAACACGGCAGGCACAACCTGCCGTGGCACCATAACCGCAACGCCTACCGGGTGTGGGTCTCTGAGATCATGCTTCAACAGACCCAGGTCACCACGGTGATTCCCTACTTCGAAGCCTTCATGGCGAGCTTTCCAGATGTGCATGCCCTGGCCGCCGCACCGGAAGACGATGTGCTCAGCCACTGGTCTGGCCTGGGCTACTATGCCCGCGCACGCAACCTGCACAAAGCCGCGAAACAGGTGGTTGAGGAATTCGGCGGCGAGTTCCCCTGCGATCAAGAGCAACTCGAATCCCTCACCGGCATTGGCCGCTCAACCGCCGCCGCCATCATTGCCCAAGCCTTCGGAAAACGGGCCACCATTCTGGACGGCAACGTAAAACGGGTTCTTGCCCGCTATCACGCCGTACCCGGCTGGCCAGGGCAAACCCAGGTGCTCAACACACTCTGGGAACACGCCGAAACGCATACGCCCGATGACCGGGCCAGAGACTACACCCAGGCGATCATGGACCTGGGCGCCATGGTCTGCACCCGCAGCAAGCCCGCCTGCGACAGCTGCCCTATCAGCGATGGCTGTGCAGCCAGAGCCCACAACGAGGTGAAGCTCTACCCTGGTTCAAAACCGAAGAAAGCCAAACCGGAAAAAACCACCTGGATGCTGATCCTGGAAGACGGCGACGGCCGCATTCTGTTGGAGCGCCGGCCTCCCAGCGGCATCTGGGGCGGTCTATGGAGCCTGCCGGAGCTGGACCCGGCCTACGGCTCGGAGGAACTGCAGGAAGCCTGCGAGAAAGAACTGGGCATCACCTGCCAGGACCCGGACCTGATCAGCGGCTTTCGGCACACCTTCAGCCATTACCACCTGCACATCCAACCTGCGCGACTGCCAGTCATAGACGTATCCGGCATTGCCGATTCCGACAGGCATCGCTGGCTACATCGCGATGAAGCATTGTCCCTGGGCTTACCTGCCCCCATTCGCACCCTGCTGACAGAACCGGAGCAAACCGCCCTGCTCTGACCCCAGCAATTGCCGATGCTCAAGTCACACCCGGAATTGATCTGTTATCATTCGCCAAACTGAACATCAACACAGGAGCCGCCATGAGCCGCACCGTATTCTGCCGCAAATACCAGAAAGAAATGGAAGGCCTGGCCATGCCCCCCATGCCCGGCCCCAAAGGCCAGGAGATCTATGACAACGTCTCCAAGCAGGCCTGGGAAGAATGGCAGAACCAGCAGACCATGCTGATCAATGAAAAGCACCTGAGCATGATGGATCCGAACAACCGGAAATACCTTCAGGCCCAGATGGAACGCTTCTTCAACAACGAGCCGTTCGACAAGGCTGAAGGCTACGTACCACCGGGAAAATAACCAAACTGATCAAGGCCTGAACAACCGGAAAAGATTCTGAAAATTTTTGCCGGGCGGCCTTGACTACCCAACCCTAAACCGGTTTAATAGCGCCCCGTTGCAGCACATAGCTCAACACGCCCGGATAGCTCAGTTGGTAGAGCAGGGGATTGAAAATCCCCGTGTCGGTGGTTCGATTCCGCCTCCGGGCACCATTTCCTCCCTCCCCAGAAATGCGTAACCCACTGTTTTAAAAGACTAATGATCGATTAAGATCAACCAATGTCGTGTACGGAACGTACAAATGTAACCCATTGATTTTCCTAAATCGGGAAAAATCTGGTAAAACTCGTCACGACACAATCACGACTCGCCCCACCCTTTCCTAATATCTCCCAGGCCGTAATTTATGGGCGTAAGCCCCTTTCCGCTGGCCTGCGCATTTGGTTTTCTAATGTGAGGAGATATTCAGTGGCAAGTTTCAAAAAAACCACTACCGGTTGGCGAGCCGATGTTTTCAAGAAAGGAGTCCGCAGATCGAAAACCTTTCGATCTAAACGAGACGCTATAGCCTGGTCGAACCAGGTCGAGTACGAAATCGAAAGTGGCCATCACACTCCAGGTGCCGCACCCGCAAATGCCAGAATGCACGACGTGCTTAAACGTTATCGAGATGACATCTCTCCAAAGAAACGTGGGGCCCGTTGGGAAATCACCAGACTCAACCAGATGATGCGGGATCCACTTCTTGCAGATGTGAGGCTTGTGGATGTTGGGCCGCGGCATTTTTCGGCATGGCGGGACGCACGAATGAAAAAAGTCTCTGGCTCCACTGTCAATCGAGAGTTCAACTTGTTGACGCATGCCTGCAAGCTGGCTTGGCGCGAATGGCAGTGGCTGACAGAACACCCCATGGCCGGAGTCTCAAGGCCGCCGGAAAATAAGCCTCGTGACAGGGTGATCGCTCCAACAGAAATTGAAGCCTACCTTAAGGCCAGTGGTTTCAGCTTCAGCTCCCCACCAAAAACAGTATTGAGTCGAGTCGGAGCAATGTTTCTATTTGCCTCTGAGACAGCGATGCGGGGTGGTGAAATCTGCAATATGAAAGTCGCGGATATCGATTTCAACAAACGCGTTGTTTACATCCCGGAAACAAAAACGGGCGTACCTAGATGGGTACCACTCTCGAAAAAAGCGGTTCAGGTGTTAAACCACGTCCTGGATTACACGGGCGGATCGCAAACTGTTTTCTCCGTTACCTCACGGCAGCGAGACGCCCTTTCGCGAAAAATCATGACAAAAGCTAGACTCGAGGGCATCCATTTCCACGACACACGGCGAACTGCTCTCACGAGGCTGGCGCAAAAATTTGGACCGATGGAGCTGGCCAAAATTTCTGGTCACAAGGATCTAAAAATTCTGCAATCAGTTTACTACGCGCCAGATCCTTCGGATTTGGTGCAAAAACTCGACTAGTTGATGCCTCGATCTGCTCCTTAAGCCGTTAGAATCGGACTGAGGAGCAGGCTACAGCGGCTCAAAATCACGCCCTGCACCAACTAAAATTACCATTTGAGGCTATTATGGTTCCCAGTTTATCCATCATTCTAGCGATTTTTTTAATCGCTATATCGCTTGGTGTCACTGCCATCTATGGAGCAATTCGATGGCATTACAGGGACGTCTATCGTGCAGAAAAAACGACCCAACACGGAACGTATAGGTAGATATTTCCACCTTTATTCTTGTAATTTTCTGAGAAAACCACAGTAGTTTCCGATTCAAAACCCACTAGAAACTGCGGAGGAAACCGTAACAAAACCGCCGTTTTTATCCTTCATATTCGTCCAAAATGGTGCTCATTTTTTCAGAATAACGAGTTGAAAAATCGTGGTTTTTACCCTCAGATTGCGACCAAAAACAGTTGTCGGAGCGCCACGCTGTTTTCCAGAGAGGACTTGGAACCACGCCCGAATTTTTCACCTCACTTTTTTAAGGGACTGTGCGGTTTTTAAATGTCTTATTTGGCTCCAAGGGGTCGCGTTTCCACATGACATATTTAGTATGGCGACTATCCGTTTTGTAAATCGCTTATAGCCCCTCAAAAATAGCCGTTTCCTCGCACCCAATTATATGCAAATTGCAACCATATATCTTGCTGACCTTACCAATTGCCATCCGAGCTATCGTGTAATCTGAGGCAAATATTTTTTGCAAAGAAAACGGGGGGTAACTACATGCTCCAACTAACGCGTGTAAATTCCTCCACCCCGTATCCACCTAGAAACCGGTGCGAACGGAGGAACAACATGCAACATCCAACCTCAGGTCTTGAACTAGCAGACACAGAGCTCCCTCAGAATCTGGAGCAGCTGTGCAAATTCTTTCTGTCAATGTTAGAGGCTGATAAACCAAGCCCAGACTCTCAGCTATGGACATCATCTGACGTAGCCAAATTTTTGCAAGTAAGCGAGGCCATGTCACCGCCGGAGTAATACTGACCCACTAGCGCCGACTTAAAATTGACCCACCTGAGGCAAAATGGCCGCCTAACAAACTGACCAGGGCGGCG
>NZ_JBEPPY010000028.1:0-35120 GCF_040547575.1 Marinobacter sp. MBR-99
GGGTGGTTGTTGGATTTTTTGCCGGAAAAAGATGTCTGAGCGAAGCGAGTTGTTTTTCCAAAAAAAATCCAACAGCCACCCCGCAAGCCCGCCCGCAAACCGGGAAGGCTAGGAGCCCAAGCCAGCCCCCACCTCCACAGCAAGGGAGGCTACGAGCCAAATCCTAGCTGGCTTAGCGCATAGGTGACTACAATCCAGAGCAGCACCAGCACGGGCAGAAACCGACCGACCAGGTAAATCCGCCATTCCCACCAACGGCTCTCGGTGCCCAAAACGGTCCGGATTCGCTGTGGGGGTATAAACCAGCAGAACAAGGCGGCTCCGAATACTCCGGAGAAGATAATCACGTTGCCACCGGCCACCCGGTCGATCACATCCAGCACAGGCTCACCGGCGATGGTCCATTCCAGGGGCGTGAAGCTCAATGCCGATGCGGTACCGAGCACCAGCATCACCACGGTGACGATACTGACAGCCACGGCATTACTGAGGCGGAACTCCTCCGCCACCGCGGCAATCATCACCTTCAGGCCCGCCAGGCTGGAGCTGAATGCGGCCATGAAGAATAATGCAAAGAAAAGCACGCCAATCCAGTAACCACCACGCATACCCTCAAACACCTGCGGCATGGTCACAAACGCCAGTTGACTGCCTTCGGCAGGCTCCATACCCAGGCTGAACACAAATGGGAAGATCATCCACCCCGCCAGCAAGGCAACGCTGGTCTCTGTGCCAGCAACCACCAGGCAAGCTCGGGGCACGTGGGTTTTGCGAGGGATAAAACTGCCGTAGGTGACCAGATATCCCTGTCCGATGGCGAGAGTATAAAAGGCTTGCCCGAAGGCAAACGCCCATAAACGCCCATCTGCCAGCCGGCTCCAGTCCACGTCAAAGAAGAAAGATTTGGTTTGCTCCCACCCCGGCGTCGTCGAGGCAAACAGCATCAGCCCTATCATCACCACCAGCAGCACGGGCATCAGCATTTTCGAGAAGACCTCGATAGCTTTCACATCCCGAGCCAGGATGATAGCAGCCAGTACCGTCACGATCAGGAAGTACCATAGCGAGTTGTAACCGGCACTGTATTCACTGAACACGCGAAGGTCGTCCGTGGCAGCATCCACCGCATAGCCCAGCGTCCAGCCAGTAATCACCAGGTAATAGCTGGTAATGGCCATGGTGATCAGCACAACAAACCAGCCGTAGATGGCGCCAAACCGATTCACCTGCCGGAAAGTCTGGACTGTGCTGCCCTCAGACAACCGCCCTGCGGCAACCTCCAGAATCATTATGGGCAGCACCACAATCACCAATGCCAGCAGGTAAGCCACCACGAAGGCTCCACCGCCGTTTTCCCCAACCATGTAGGGAAACCGCCAAAGATTCCCGAGGCCGACGGCTGCAGCAGCCATGGAGAAAACAAATGCGGGCTCGGAACTCCATTGTTTTCGGGATTCCTCAATAAACTCGTGGTGCTTGTTCAACGGTGCCTGGCTCCCCGTGATATGACTTATTTGCACGGAAGCCTAACAAATCAGCCGTTAAGGTTCATGACTGGGGTCAACGCGTTCTTGGCTCTTGGACATCGGGCTTGGGCTCCCAGCCACCCAGTCAGAGAGCTCAGAGCAGAACTCAGACCACCTCGATGGCCACCGCCGTAGCTTCACCACCGCCAATGCACAACGATGCAACACCACGCTTCAGGCCACGCTGCTTGAGGGCGTTGATCAGGGTAATTATGATCCGGGAGCCAGAGGAGCCAATGGGGTGGCCCAGAGCGCAGGCGCCGCCGTGCACGTTGACCTTTTCAGCTGGCAGTTTCAGCTCGTTGATGGCCGCCAGGGTGACTACCGCGAAGGCTTCGTTGATTTCGAACAGGTCGACATCATCCAACGTCCAGCCGGCTCTCTCGATCACCTTTTCGATAGAACCAATCGGGGCCAGTGTGAACTCTGCCGGCAAGTGGGCATGAGTGGCATGGGCAACGATTCTGGCTTGCGGAACAAGACCTCGCGCGTCGGCTTCGGCAGCAGAGGCCAGTACCAGGGCAGAGGCACCGTCGCTGATGGAGCTGGAGTTGGCGGCAGTTACCGAACCGTCTTTGGCGAAGGCTGGCTTAAGTTGCGGGATCTTTTCAGGCTTGGCGTTGCCCGGCTGTTCGTCGGTGTCTACTTCCGTGTCACCCCCCCGGCCTGGGACGGTAACCGGAACGATTTCATCCCGGAACCAGCCGTTCTCGATGGCTGCCAGGGCCTTTTGAAGGGAACCGATGGCGAACTCGTCCATGGCCTGGCGGGTGATGTCGAATTTGTCGGCGGTGCGCTGGGCGAACACGCCCATCAGGTCGCCTTCGTAGGCATCTTCCAGGCCATCAAGGAACATGCTGTCCATCACCTGGCCGTGGCCCATGCGCATGCCGGCGCGGGCTTTGGGGAGCAGGTACGGTGCCTGGCTCATGTTTTCCATGCCGCCGGCAATCATGATGTTGTTGGTGCCGGCTTTGATCTGGTCATGGGCCATGATGACGGCTTGCATGCCGGAGCCGCACATTTTGTTGATGGTGGTGCAGCCACTGCTATCCGGAATACCGGCGGCGCGGGATGCCTGCCGCGCCGGTGCCTGGCCGAGGCCGGCGGGCAGTACGCAGCCCATGATAACTTCCTGAATGTCTGCCGGTTGCAATCCTGCGCGTTCAATGGCGGCCTTGATGGAAACGGCACCCAGCTCCGGGGAGCGCACCGAGCTCAAAGAGCCCATCATCCCTCCCATCGGGGTTCTGGCGGAGCCGGCTATTACGATATCGTTGTTCATGGTTTTGTTCTCCTTCAACGGAATCTGATTGGTGTTCTGGTTTTGTTGATCGGTCTTATTTGGGTTTCTAGGCTGATGGTTTGGGCTCCCAGCCTTCCTGTTGTGCAGGCGGGTACGCGGGGTGTGGGGTATTTTTCTTCTGGGAAAAACAACTCGCTTCGCTCAGACATCTTTTTCCCTGCCAGAAAAATACCCCATACCCCCCTACCGACGTGCAGCACAGGAATACCAAAGGCAAAAAGAAGCTAAAGCAACCTCAGGTTTGAAGAGAGCGTTGCACTAGATCGATGCCTTCCCTTCCTATGCACAAAAAAAACAAATGCTGTTATTTAGCGACTACCCGCCAATGCCCGTCGGCGCGGGGTGGTTGTTGGATTTTTTGCCGGAAAAAGATGTCTGAGCGAAGCGAGTTGTTTTTCCAAAAAAAATCCAACAGCCACCCCGCAAGCCCGCCCGCAAACCGGCAGGCTGGGAGCCCAACTCAAACCCAACCAAAGAAGTCAGCGTCCAAGCACCGACCGGGCAATAATCTCTTTCATTACCTCAGAGGTACCGCCGTAAATCCTCTGCACCCGAGCATCTATAAAGTTCCGGGAAATCGGATACTCGGTGGTGTAGCCGTAACCCCCAAAAAGCTGCAGGCAGCCATCGGCCACACGGCACTGCATCTCCGTGGCGCTGTACTTGGCCATCGACGCCGTAGGCGCATCCAGCTTGCCGTCTTCGTATTCGCGGATGCACTGGTCAACAAACGCCTTGTTGATGCGATAGTCCGTTTCCATGCGGGCGATTTCGAAGCGGGTATTCTGCAGCTGGCTGAGTTTCTGGCCGAACAGTTCCCGCTCCTGGGCGTAGGCGATGGTCAGGTCCAGGGAGCCCCGGGCGGCGGCGACGCCGAGGGCCCCGATTACCAGGCGTTCGCGGGGCAGTTCGCGCATCAGGTACATGAAACCCTGCCCTTCTTCGCCCAACAAAGCGGATGCGGGAACACGCATGTCGGAGAAGAACAGTTCCGAGGTGTCGCCGGAGTGCTGGCCGATTTTGTCCAGGTTGCGGCCTTTACTGAAGCCCGGCAGTGAGGTGTCCACCAGGAACAAACTGATGCCACGGGCCCCGGCTTTGGGATCGGTTTTGGCGGCAACGATCACCATGTCGGCGTGCTGGCCGTTGGTGATGAAGGTTTTGGAGCCGTTGAGGATATAGTCATCACCATCTTTGACCGCGCTGGTACGCATGGCCTGCAGGTCGCTGCCAGCGCCGGGTTCGGTCATGGCGATGGCGCCGACGGCTTCACCGGAGACCATTTTGGGCAACCATTGCTGGCGCTGCGACTCGTTGCCGATGTGGCTGAGGTAAGGCGCCACGATGTCTGAGTGCACCATCACATTGGTCGACAAAGCCCCGAAGCCCATCCGGGCCATTTCTTCGCCCACCACCACAGAAAACTGGAAAGGCGCACCAATGCCGCCGCAGTCTTCCGGCACGTCGACACACAGTAAACTGGCGTTGCCCAGGGTGTTCCATAGCTCCCGTGGCACGATGCCGCTTTTCTCCCAAGCCTCGTAGTGCGGTTTCACCTCGGCTTCCAGAGCCTTGATCACCGACTCCCGAAACATGGCCAATTCTTCTTGATCGACGTGGTTGGTCATATCACTCACCTGTTGTTATTCGTTCGCTTATGGCGAATTCTGTTGCCTGAACCCGCTTGTGGCGGGCGGTTTGCATCAATTCACTTGGGCGCAATCCAGGCGAATCACTTCGCCGTTCAAAATCGGGTTCCGCACCATCTGGTCTACCATCATGCCG
Source organism: Marinobacter sp. MBR-99 (assembly GCF_040547575.1). NCBI lineage: Bacteria > Pseudomonadati > Pseudomonadota > Gammaproteobacteria > Pseudomonadales > Marinobacteraceae > Marinobacter > Marinobacter sp. MBR-99. The sequence continues at coordinate 4,618 of NZ_JBEPPY010000028.1, forward strand.
AATTCTTCAGGCTTACCCAGGCGCTTCGGGAATGGCAGTGTCGCCGCCAGGCTCTCCTGCACTTCTTCCGGCATACCAGCCATCATCGGGGTCATAAACAGGCCGGGGGCAATGGTGTTCACCCGGATACCTTCACGGGCCAGCTCCCGGGCGGATTGCAGAGTTAGCGCCACTACACCGCCCTTGGAGGCACTGTAAGCAGCCTGGCCGATCTGGCCCTCATAAGCGGCCACAGAAGCGGTATTGATGATCACGCCCCGCTCGCCATCGGCGTTCGGCTCGCGCTGGGCCATATCTGCCGCAGCAAGACGCAGGATGTTGAAGGTGCCAATCAGGTTGACCTGGATCACCTTGCTGAAGCTGTCCAGCGGCATCACACCTTCCCGGCCCAGAATCTTCGCCGCCGGCGCAATGCCTGCGCAGTTAACTGCAACACCACAGGGGCCATGGGCTTCCCGCGCGGCGTTGATGGCCGCTTCGGCACTTTGCGCGGAGCTTACATCGCACTCAAGGAAGATCCCGCCGATGTCTGCGGCCACTTTCTCACCCTGTTCTTTCTGAAGATCCAGAATCGCTACCTTGCACCCGGCCGCGGCCAAAGCCCGCGCTGCGCCCTCGCCCAGCCCGGAAGCCCCGCCTGTTACAATGGCCGCCACATTCTTGAATTCCATCATGCACTCCTATTCTCAGGATTGTATTTGTTCAAAATCGGACCCGAAAACTACTTTACGTTTACGTAAACTTTATCTAACCTTGGTCTAAAAAGGAAATCGTGATGAACGAAAAAAGAACCTTCAGCATCAGCGAGCTCTCCCAGGAGTTCGACGTGACAACCCGAAGCATCCGATTCTACGAGGATCAGGGCCTGCTCAAGCCCACCCGAAGGGGCCAAACCCGGATCTTCAGCACCAAAGACCGGGTTCGGTTGAAGCTTATTCTCCGGGGCAAGCGCATGGGCTTCTCCCTGGCAGAAACCAGGGAACTGTTCGACCTGTGGGATGAAACCCTCACCGGTAACGAAAAACAGCTTTTGAAGATGCTGGAAATCCTCGCCGACAGGCGCGCCCAGCTGGAACAACAGAAAAACGACATCGCCCAGGCGGAAATGGAAATCGAAACCGCCGAAACCCGGTGCCGCGAGGCACTGGAAGAGCTTCAGAAGAAAAAGAAACAGCAGGACACAGGGCAAAAAGAATCCAAACAAACCGTCACCTGAGCGTGACGAAGCACACAGACCCAATTAAAGAACAACAAGGTAGCCAACGATGAAATCACAATACTCAGAACTCAATTTCGGTCTCGGCGAAACCCTCGACATGCTGCGCGAACAGATCAACGGCTTCGCCGCCGCTGAAATCGCCCCGCGCGCTGAAGAGATCGACCGCAACAACGAGTTCCCCATGGACCTGTGGCGGAAAATGGGCGACATGGGCCTTCTGGGTATCACCGTGGGCGAACAATACGGCGGCTCAGACATGGGCTACCTGGCGCACGTAATCGCCATGGAAGAAATCAGCCGCGCCTCCGCCTCCGTTGGCTTGTCTTACGGTGCCCACTCCAACCTGTGTGTTAACCAGATTCACCGCAACGGCACCGAAGAACAGAAACAGAAATACCTGCCCAAGCTGGTCAGCGGCGAACACATCGGCGCCCTCGCCATGTCTGAGCCCAACGCCGGCTCCGACGTCATCTCCATGAAGCTCAGTGCCCGCGACGAAGGCGACCATTACGTCCTCAACGGCAACAAAATGTGGATAACCAACGGCCCGGATGCCCACACCTACGTCATCTACGCCAAAACCGACGTTAAAGCCGGCTCCAAAGGCGTCACCGCCTTCATCGTAGAACGCGACTACCCCGGCTTCAGCCGCCACCAGAAACTCGACAAACTCGGCATGCGCGGCTCCAACACCTGCGAACTGGTGTTTGAAGACTGCAAAGTACCCAAAGAAAACGTCCTCGGCGGCGAAGGCAACGGCGCCCGCGTTCTCATGAGCGGCCTCGACTACGAACGCCTCGTCCTCTCCGGCGGCCCGCTGGGCATCATGCAAGCCGCCATGGACGTGGTCGTACCCTACATCCGCGAACGCAAACAATTCGGCCAGGCCATCGGCGAATTCGAACTGGTACAGGGCAAAGTCGCCGACATGTACACCTGGATGAACACCGCCAAATCCTACGTCTACATGGTCGCCATGTCCGCCGACCGCGGCGAAACCACCCGCAAAGACGCCGCCGGCGCCATCCTCTACTCCGCTGAAATGGCCACCAAACTCGCCCTGGACGCCATCCAGCTGCTCGGCGGCAACGGCTATATCAACGAATACCCCACAGGCCGCCTGCTGCGAGACGCCAAACTGTATGAAATCGGCGCGGGCACGTCTGAGATCCGACGGATGCTGATCGGGCGGGAATTGTTCCTGAACAAGTAAGCGCCCCGGCGAATCCACTGACAAGGTTCGACGAGGGTTTGGCGGGTTGTCCTTTCCGAGAATCCCGCACCCAAAGCATGCCGAGGGGTTGGCGGGATGCCCTTCCGGAAATGTCGAAGGCCAAGGATGGCCTGAGAGAAGCGCACATGGATGTGCTCGTAGCGGTTTCCGGAAGGGCATCCTGCCAACCCCGCGCCCCCAAATAATGGGACGAGAACAAATGACGATACTGCAAAGCAAAATAAACCCGAGGTCCGACGAATTCCTGGCCAACCAGAACGCCATGGCCAAAGCCGTCGCAGACCTGAAAGAAAAAGTCGCCACCATCCAGCAAGGCGGCGGCCCAAGCTACCAGGAACGCCACATCGCCCGCGGCAAACTGCTGCCCCGAGAGCGCATCAACCGCCTCCTCGATGACGGCTCCCCGTTCCTCGAAATCGGCCAGTTCGCCGCCTACAACGTCTACGACGAAGAAGTCCCGGCAGCCGGCGTAGTCGCCGGCGTGGGCCGCGTCTCCGGCACCGAATGCATGATCATCGCCAACGACGCCACCGTCAAAGGCGGCAGCTACTACCCGCTCACGGTCAAAAAGCACCTGCGCGCCCAGGAAATTGCCCTGGAAAACCGCCTGCCCTGCATCTACCTGGTGGACTCCGGCGGCGCCAACCTGCCAAGGCAGGACGAAGTCTTCCCGGACCGTGACCACTTCGGCCGCATCTTCTACAACCAGGCCCGCATGAGCGCCGACGACATCCCCCAGATCGCCGTCGTCATGGGCCTGTGCACCGCCGGCGGCGCCTACGTGCCCGCCATGGCGGACGAATCCATCATCGTGCGCGATCAGGGCACCATTTTCCTGGCCGGCCCGCCACTGGTCAAAGCCGCCACCGGCGAAGTGGTCAGCGCCGAAGACCTGGGCGGCGCCGACGTACACTGCAAAATCTCCGGCGTGGCCGATCATTACGCCGAAAACGACGCCCACGCCCTGGACATCGCCCGGCGCTGCATCTCCAACCTCAACCGCCGCAAACCGGTGGACGTGGAAATCCGCAAACCCAAAGCGCCCCTGTACAGCGCCGAAGAAATCTACGGCATCGTTGGCACTGACCTGCGCAAACAGTTCGACGTGCGCGACGTGATCGCCCGCATTGTCGACGGCTCCGAGTTCGACGAATTCAAACGCTACTACGGCCAAACTCTGGTTACTGGCTTTGCCCACATCCACGGCTACCCGGTCGGCATCATCGCCAACAACGGCATCCTGTTCAGCGAGTCCGCGCAAAAAGGCGCGCACTTCATCGAACTTTGCTGCCAGCGCAACATCCCGCTGCTGTTCCTGCAGAACATCACCGGCTTCATGGTGGGCCAGAAATACGAAGCCGAAGGCATCGCCAAACACGGCGCCAAAATGGTCATGGCCGTGGCCTGTGCCAACGTACCGAAAATCACCGTACTGATCGGCGGTTCTTTTGGCGCGGGCAACTACGGCATGTGCGGCCGCGCCTACAGCCCGGATTTCTTATGGATGTGGCCGAACGCCCGTATCTCTGTAATGGGCGGTGAGCAGGCCGCCGGCGTACTCGCTACCGTCAAAAGGGAAGGCATGGAGCGCAAAGGCCAGGACTGGAGCAGCGACGAAGAAGCCAAATTCAAGCAGCCGATCATCGACACCTACGAACACCAGGGCCACCCCTACTACGCCAGCGCGCGCCTCTGGGACGACGGCGTGATCGACCCGGCCCAGACCCGCGAAGTGGTTGCCCTGAGCCTGTCTGCCACCCTCAACCGACCCGCCAAGCCAACACGCTTCGGCGTGTTCCGGATGTGATGGAGGACATCGCCATGACCGATCAGGAACAAGCGGTTCGCCTCAATCACCGCGCCAAGGGTGTCACCGAGGTCGTGCTCAACCGCCCGGACAAACGCAACGCCTTTGACGACGTGATCATCCAGCAACTGATCAAGGCGCTGGAACAGGTAGACGCAGACAACAACACCCACGTTGTCATCCTGCGCTCCGAAGGCAAACACTTCTCCGCCGGAGCGGATCTGGGCTGGATGCGCCGCATGGTCGACAACAGCCGCCAGGAAAACCTTGACGACTCGCGGCAACTGGCGCGGCTGATGAACGTGCTCAACCACCTGTCCAAGCCGGTGATCGGCCTGGTTCAGGGTGCCGCCTTCGGAGGCGCCGTTGGCCTGGCCGCCTGCTGCGACATCGTGCTGGCTACCGAGAAGGCCAGCTTCTGCCTGAGCGAAGTCAAACTCGGCCTGATTCCCGCCGTGATCAGCCCCTACGTGGTGCGCGCCATCGGCGAGCGCCAGGCCCGGCGCTACTTTATCAGTGCTGAAGTCTTCACCGCCCGGCAAGCCGAGCACTTCGGCCTGGTGCATGAAGTGTGTGAAGACGAAAGCGCCATGGAACGCCGCTGCGACGAACTGCTTTTGCAGCTTGCCCTCAACGGGCCAGAAGCCATGAAAGCCGCCAAAGATCTGGTATTTGCCGTCAGCCACAAGGTGATCGGCCAGGACGTGATCGACGACACCGCACAACGCATCGCGGACATCCGGGTGGGTGAAGAAGGTCAGGAAGGGCTCAACGCGTTCCTGAACAAACGCAAGGCCAACTGGGTTCCGGAGGAATAATAATGTTCAGTAAGATACTCATCGCCAACCGCGGCGAAATCGCCTGCCGGATCATACATACCGCCCATCGCATGGGCATCCGCTGCGTTGCCGTGTATTCCGATGCAGACGCAGACGCCCGGCATGTGGCCATGGCAGACGAAGCCTTCCACATTGGCCCGGCCCCCAGCTCCGAGAGCTACCTGAAAGCCGACAAGATCATCGAAATTGCCAAGGAAAGCGGTGCCCAGGCCATCCATCCGGGTTACGGCTTCCTGTCTGAGAACACCCAGTTCGCCGAAGCCTGCGAAGCCAACAACATCGTGTTCATCGGCCCGCCCTCCTCGGCCATCGCCGCCATGGGCTCCAAGTCCGCCGCCAAGGCCATCATGGAGAAAGCCGGCGTACCGCTGGTGCCCGGCTACCACGGCGACGACCAGTCTCCGGAAACCCTGCGCCAGGAGGCCGAGAAATGCGGCTTCCCGCTGCTGCTGAAAGCCGTTGCCGGTGGCGGTGGCAAAGGCATGCGGGTGGTGGAACGCATGGAAGACTTCGACGACGCCCTGGCCGCCGCCAAACGGGAATCCAAGAACGCCTTCGGCAACCCAGATATGCTCATCGAACGCTACCTGACCCAGCCACGGCACGTGGAAATCCAGGTGTTCTGCGACCAGAGCGGCAAGGGCGTGTACCTGGCGGAACGGGATTGTTCCGTGCAGCGCCGCCACCAGAAAGTACTGGAAGAAGCCCCGGCGCCGGGCCTGAGTGACGAAACCCGCAAAGCCATGGGCGAAGCCGCCGTTAAAGCCGCCCAGGCCATCAACTACGTGGGCGCCGGCACCGTGGAATTCCTCTACGACGTAGACGGCTCCTTCTTCTTTATGGAAATGAACACCCGCCTGCAGGTGGAACACCCGGTCACCGAAATGGTCACCGGCCAGGATCTGGTGGAGTGGCAGCTGAAAGTGGCCTGGGGCGAGCCCCTGCCGTTGGAGCAATCCCAGGTAAAAACCCGGGGCCACGCCCTGGAAGCGCGCATCTACGCCGAAGACCCGGACCAGGACTTCCTGCCCGCCACCGGCAACCTGCGCTACCTGAGCACCCCGGATGAAAGCGCCCATGTGCGGGTGGATACCGGCGTCACCGAAGGCGACGACATCAGCATCCACTACGACCCGATGATCGCCAAGCTGATCGTGTGGGACGAAACCCGGGACCAGGCCATCAACCGCATGGTCCAGGCCCTGGAGCACTACCGCATCGCCGGCGTGAAAACCAACATCCGCTTCCTGCACGCCCTGGCCGACGCCCAGCCGTTCCGGGAAGCGGACCTGACCACCGGTTTCATAGACGACCACCGGGAACTGCTGTTCCCGAAATCCAGGCTGGATACCCACAAAGCCCTGGTGCTGGCCGCCGGCTTTGTGCTGGAACAACGCAAATCCCGGGAAGTGATCAGCACAGACCCCTGGTCGCCCTTCGCCCGCCAGAACAGCTGGCGCATGAACTCCGAATACGCCCAGCCGCTGCAGTTACAGGTAGGCGACGACATACACGACCTGAAAGTTCTGGAGCGGGACGACCGTTACCAGGTCTACGTGGGCGGCAGCGTGTACAACCTCACCATGCGCCTGGACGACGACTACCTGCAGGCGGTGATTAACGGCCATCGCATCAGCGTTCACGGCAACCTGCACAAAGACCAGCTGGTGCTCTTCTACGAGGGCGACACCTTTAACTGCACCCTCTACAAAGAAAGCTACGGCTTTGAAGAAATGGCCGGCGAAGGCAGCCTGGCCGCGCCCATGAACGGCGCCATTGTGGCGGTACAGGCCAAAGTCGGCGACAAGGTAAAAGCCGGCCAGAGCCTGGTGATCATGGAAGCCATGAAAATGGAACACGCCATCAAAGCCCCGGCTGACGGAGTCGTCACCGACATTTTCTTCGCCGAAGGCGACCAGGTGTCTGAAGGTGCTGAACTGATCGCCATCGAAGTCACCGAAGAGGAGGCAGGCTGATGGCCTTTCCCAAACAGGTGCGCCTGGTTGAGATGAGCCCCCGGGACGGCCTGCAGAACGAGCCCGGCGCGGTGATTGCCACCGCCATCAAAACCGGCCTGATCGACCGCCTGGCCGACTGCGGCCTGAGCCACATCGAAGCCGCCAGCTTTGTGTCACCCAAATGGGTACCACAAATGGCCGACGCCGCCGACGTGATGGCCGGCATCACCCGCAAACCCGGCGTACGCTACTCCGCCCTCACCCCGAACCTGAAAGGCTTCGAGGGTGCCCTGGCCGCGAAAGCAGATGAAGTCGCCGTATTCGGCGCCGCCTCCGAAAGCTTCACCAAAAAGAACATCAACTGCACCATCGCCGAAAGCCTGGAACGCTTCGCCCCAGTGCTGGAAGAAGCCCGAAAACACGGTATCCCCGTGCGCGGCTACGTCTCCACCGTCATGGGCTGCCCCTACGAAGGCGACATCGCCCCGGCACAAGTCGCCACGGTAGCCAAAGCCCTGTACGACATGGGCTGCCACGAAATCTCCCTGGGCGACACCATCGGCGTGGGCACCCCGCTAAAAGCCAAACGCATGCTCGAAGCCGTCGCCGCCCACGTACCCATGGACAAACTCGCCGCCCACTTCCACGACACCTACGGCCAGGCCCTGGCCAACCTGTATGCGGTGCTGGAAGAAGGCGTCTCGATCATCGACGCCTCCGTAGCCGGCCTAGGCGGCTGCCCCTACGCCAAAGGCGCCTCCGGCAACGTCGCCACCGAAGACGTGCTATACCTGCTGAACGGCCTGGGTATAGCAACGGGCGTTGATCTCGAAAAGTTAGTAGCCACCGGCGACTGGATCAGCAACCAGCTGAACCGCCACAACGGTTCCAAAGTCGGCCAGGCCCTTGGAGGAAACTGCGGATGAGCAAAAATAAGAATGTCGTCGCCCTGGATCTCCCCATCCCGGAGATCAGCGACATGCCCGAAGACACCCAAAAGTACTTCCAGATCTGCCAGGAAAAGCTCGGCATGATCCCGAACGTGCTCACCGCCTACAGCCAGAACCTCAAGCAGCTCGAAGGCTTCACCCGCCTGTACAACGAACTGATGATGGGCGAGAGCGAACTCAGCAAGCTCGAGCGGGAAATGGTCGCCGTGGTCGTCTCCTCCGAGAACAAATGCTTCTACTGCCTGGTGGCCCACGGCGCCGCCGTGCGGGTACTGAGCGGCGACCCAGCCCTAGGCGAACACATGGTGATGAACTACCGCAGCGCCAAACTCGACAAGCGCCAGCGGGCCATGCTCGATTTCGCCTCCCTGCTCACCCGCACACCGGCCCTGGTGACCGAAGAACACACCCAGGCCCTGCGAGACGCCGGCCTGAGCGACCGGGGCATCTGGGACCTGAGCAACCTGGTCGGCTTTTACAACATGAGTAACCGCGTGGCCATCGCCAGCGACATGCAACCCAACCCGGAATACCACAGCCAGAGTCGCTAGCAAGTGCATTGACTTGCCAGCCCTCAACTACAAAAACAAATGGAGGCAGAGACATGAGCAAGACTCTCCCGAGCTACACCAGCAGCACCGCCGACAAACCGCTACTGGGCATGACCATCGGCGATATGCTCGACCGCACCGCCGAAAGATTCCCCAACAACGACGCCCTGGTATGCCTGCACCAGGACATCCGCTGGACTTACAAAGAATTCGTCGACAAGGTCAACGAAGCCGCCCGCGCCTTTATGGCCATCGGCGTCAAACGCGGCGACCGCGTGGGCATCTGGTCTCCCAACCGGTATGAGTGGACCGTTACCCAGTTCGCCACCGCCAAAGTGGGCGCCATCCTGGTGAACATCAACCCGGCCTACGGCGTACACGAGCTGCAATATGCCCTCAACCTGGCCGGCATCACCACTCTGGTAACCGCAGACAGCTTCAAAGCCTCCAACTACCGGGAAATGATCTACGAGCTGGCGCCAGAGCTGAAACGCAGCGCCCCCGGCAAACTCAAAGCCGATCACCTGCCAGACCTGCGCGCCGTCATCAACATGCACGAGGACAAACACGACGGCATGTGGACCTGGAAAGAGTTCATCGGTTTTGCCGGTGACGTTTCCGAAGCCGATCTCAGCAAACGCCAGAGCGAGCTGCAGTTTGATGACCCCATCAACATCCAGTTCACCTCCGGCACCACCGGCAACCCCAAAGGCGCCACCCTCACCCACCACAACATCCTCAACAACGGCTACTTTGTGGGTGAAAGCCAGCGCCTGACCGAGAACGACCGCCTGGTTATCCCCGTGCCCCTGTACCACTGCTTCGGCATGGTGATGGGCAACCTGGGCTGTATTACCCACGGCACCGCCATGATCTACCCGGGCGAAGGCTTTGACCCGAAAACCGTACTGCAGGCCGTGCACCAGGAAAAAGCCACCGCCCTGTACGGCGTGCCCACCATGTTCATCGCCGAACTGGCCGACCCGGAGTTCGACACCTACGACCTCTCCAGCTTGCGCACCGGCATCATGGCCGGCTCCATCTGCCCGGCGGAAGTGATGAAAAAGGTCAACGGCAAGATGAACATGAAGGAAGTGCAGATCGCCTACGGCATGACCGAAACCAGCCCGGTATCCACCCAGACCAGCTCCGAAGACCCGTTCGAAAAACAGGTCACCACCGTGGGCCGAACACAGCCGCACCTGGAAACCAAGATTGTCGACCCCGGCACCGGCAACGTGGTGCCCCGTGGCGAAATTGGCGAACTCTGCACCCGTGGCTACAGCGTGATGCTGAAGTACTGGAACAACGAAGAGAAAACCCGTGAAGCCATAGACGACGGCGGCTGGATGCACACCGGCGACCTGGCCACCATGGACGAAGACGGCTACATCCAGATCGTCGGCCGCATCAAAGACATGGTGATCCGCGGCGGCGAGAACATCTACCCGAAAGAAATCGAAGAATTCCTCTACACCCACCCCGCCATCGAAGACGTGCAGGTAACCGGCATACCCGATGAGAAATATGGCGAAGAACTGATCGCCTGGGTGAAACTACGCCCAGACACAGACCCGGTAACCGGTGAGGACTTGCAGGCCTTCTGCAAAGGCAAAATCGCCCACTTCAAGATTCCAAAGAACTACAAGTTTGTGGATGCCTTCCCGATGACCGTGACCGGGAAGATTCAGAAGTTCAAGATGCGGGAGATTTCGATTGAGGAGATGGGGTTGAAGCAGTAGCCCGCGCCCTGCTCCAGTCACACCCTTCAGACCCCGGCCTTGTGTCGGGTTTTTATTTTTCTGCGGCCGACTACGACTTGGGGGAACTGAAATCGTGAAGTGCGCTTCGTTTTTGCACGTGGATATTACGAAAGTTCCGGCTAGTAGCTTTGCAGGGGCATGATTTATGGGCTATTTTGTTGGTTAGCTTACAAACCAAGCGGTGATCGTGAAGCTGTCGCGTTTTTTGTTGGCGCTTTGACCGCCATCTAATTGCTTTTGCAACTCATAGGAGAAAATTTTGGATCTATTTGGGTTAGAAAGAGAAAGGAAGATATCCGCATCCGGGGTCAGAAATATCTTTACCCCCCACCAGCCAGTTCAAACAGAGGATCTGTTTTTTGGCAGGCAAGAAGTTGTTGGGAAGATAATAGAGCATCTTAATACTCCCGGCCAGCACGCGTTACTATTCGGCGATAGAGGTGTAGGAAAAAGCTCACTAGCGAATATAACAACGTCATTACTTATCAATCAGATCTTGCAGGTTCCTCTTTATACGAAACGCTGCTCCTCCAGTGACGACTTTATTTCCATTTTCAAAGAACCTCTTGAAAACGCGGGGGTTGAAGTCGATTTAAAGTCTCGAACCACATCACATATAGAGGGAGGGAACGCAGGGCTCAGCCTTAAAGTTGTGAAAGCCGGAGTACACAGTGATCATGAAAATTCGCGTGTATATGAATACAAAACGCCAACACCATCAGTTGTTGCTGAGCTCTTGAAGAATCAAAAAGGTCTTCTCTATATTGATGAAGCAGATCAAATAAAAAGCTCGCAAGATAAAATAAATATTTCCGAAGCTATAAAGCTGCTTAGTGATTATGCCTCACCATTCAAGATTCTTGTGGTAGGGATAGCAGAAACGGGAGAAGAAATTACTGCAGCTCACCCATCAGTAAGTCGCTGCCTAAAAGAGACGAAACTTGAAAAAATGACCGACCCTGAACTTGAGTCGATAATACAAGAAGGAGCGAAAAAACTAGGCATTACGTTTGAGTTTCCCGTTGTAAATGCAATAGTAAGACTGAGTTCTGGCTACCCACATTTCACACACCTTCTTGCTTTAAAATGTAGCGAAGAGGTTATTGTTAACGAAAAATCTGTAGTAACTTTGAGAACGCTAAATACGGCAATTAAAGACGCAGTTAATGATGCGGAAGGAACTCTTCGGCGTAAGTACGAGCAAGCTGTTCGGTCTGCATCAACTGACATGTTCAAACATGTCCTTTTGGCCGCAGCTAGAGTAGGATCCCAGAAAGAATTTAGTGCTGTTTTATGGAGAGAGCAGATTAAGGAAATAACCGGAAAGACTATTAGTCAGCAAGAGCTAAATAACTATTTGAATAGGCTGGTAGCGACCGACGAAAGTTGCGTTATAAAAAGACTCGGTAAAGGAGTTTATAAATTCAACGACCCCAGGATGCCGAGCTTTATAAAAATTGCTAACGAAGATGTGTAACAATGCAGTTCATGCGACGAGTGCGTGATTGCGACGTTATGCGGATTATAGTGATACTGGTTCATAATGAGATGGCTTAACCTTGCAGTTTCACCCGGTTTCTATTGGCCCAATCGGCAAGTCGGGATCCCGTTCGAGGGTTATATGGTGGCTCTCCAGCCTCGCCGCCAAAGCCAAGAGGATCAACTGGAGCTGGCTGCTACGGTGTCAGTGTTTGATCCGAATGGTACATCCTTCGAAGTAGGGGGCACGGTTGCAAGTAAGTTTCTCAGCCGGCTTGCATGGTCACACAACGGGGGTGTAGTTGAGTTGTTTGCGGTCGGATCAAATTTCCCTGAAAGACCAGGTCGAGTTGGTCAGGGTACTTACCAGCGTTCAGGGTGGGCTCAGGTTGACCCTTGGGATTTTATCTATCTTCCCGCTGCCGACAGACAAGAAGCAGATTTGGCGCTGGGCTTATTCCGAGAGGGTATGTCCGTCAATTCCACTCCGTTTGCTTTCCTTAGTTTCTTCAAGATCTTGAACATTCACCATGGCGGTGGGATGGGTCAGAAGAACTGGATTAATGATAATCTTCACCGCATTTTGCATAGCCAAGCTCTCGATCGATTAAGCGAGATTCAGAGATCCGAATCGGATGTAGGGAGATACCTCTATGAAGAAGGGCGTTGCGCTGTTGCACATGCCCATGGGACACCTTTGGTGAATCCAGATAGCTATGTCGATAGACGGCGGATGGAGGATGATTTGACGCTCATGAAAGAAATCGCTGCGCTATTTATAGAGTCGGAACTCGGTATATTGTCCGCTAGCTCGTACTGGAGGAGCCTACGAGAGGGTGGTTGTCCGGGGACCGAACTCTTGCGGAAGGTAGTTCAAGAGGATGGTTGTATCATTTATGTTCCAGAACCACTATCCCCATAACAAACGCAAGTAAGCAGAACAATTCTCCGCTTTGATCCAAATTGTCCAGTGTTGCGGGCGTTAGGGCTTACTACGCCCCAGCCAATAACCAGGTTTTCGGGAGTGGTGAGCAACGGCAATGACTACAGTTTCTTCTGAAAGCTCAATGGCGACTATATCGTATGGGAAGCGCTCCAGAATCAGGCGCCTTGCACCGGTATCGCCGGCTTCTTCGGGGAGAGGTGATAAGGGGAGGAAGTTTTCTTCAATCACGTCGATGGCAGCATCAACAGCAGCAAAAAACTCGGCCCCGAGTCCAGCCTGCTCATATTCATACCATGCTGCTGCCTCTATTGCTTCCTGCGAGGCTTCTTCCAGTATCCTTACCGTTCGCACTGTTACTGGCCTAACCTCGCTCTCATCTTTGATCGAAATTCTTTACGGCTGAGCAGCGTGGCTCTTCCGCTTTTGACTTTGGATACACGGCGAACAATTTCATCGTTCCAAGCCTGCTCGACCGAGTCGTCACGGGGGCCGTCCAGGCTCATTATCAGCTCCCGAGCCAGCGCTGCACGTTCCGACTCGGAGAGAGTCGAAATCTGGGAGCGTAGGTGGTCTAGTGTTTCGGTCGTCATGGCGCCTCCGCGAGTGGCTATAAAGCTATGCTATCCCGATTCAAAGGCCCTAACAAGGCCGGTCAGCTTGACTTTGGCGGGATTTAATCCCGAGCGGCAGATTAGTTGCCCTCACTCGGGGCCTCGATTTTAACGGCCCGATAGGGCTCACCCTCCTCAGTCTGCAGCTGATAGTCATAAGCCGCCTGCAGGCCAGTTTCGGTCTCAGAGTCGCCCTCTTCATCGGAGCCCTGCTCAAGGGAACGCGGGTAAAGCGGCGAAAGCAGTGCCGCCAGTATGCCGATGGCGGCAAACATGGCAAACGCATCCGCATAACTGAACTCGTTCACCAACGTACCCACGATGGGCGAGCCGACGGCCTGGCCAAGGGACACCGATATAAAGGGCAGCACCGGCCCCACAGACAACCGTCCGGGTAGCAGGCGGATGCCGGTCATCAGGTACAGGCCGGTCAGGCTCATGTAGGCCAGGCCGAATACAAGCGCGGAAAACACCGCAATCACTATATTGCCGGGGCTGGCGGCCAGCAGGGCCAGGCTGGCAGACAGCATCATCAGCATCAGCGCCTGGGTGATGGGTGGGTTGTTGCGATCGGCAAGGTCTGCAACCACGGCACCGCCCAGCCCTGCCAGGCCTACCCCCAGCCACAGCCAGCCGGTAGAGCCCGATGGCAAGGCACCCACAGTAACCGCCAGGTCCGGCGCAAAAATCCAGTACGCGGCAGACACAAAGCCCATCACGAAGGCGAACAATGAGAGCCGCAACAGGCGCACCCACTGCAGGGTAGTAATGGCAGGCGGCGGCGCAGCGTTCGCCGGCATGACTCGTGAAACCGAGGGGATTAAATACCAGGTTGCCAACACCCCAATAACGGCCAAAACCGCAAAGGAGAAATAGGCATAACGCCAGGCCCCGGCCAGTAACAGAATGGCCGACGCGGCGCCCACCACACCCACACTGGTTCCGGCGTTCATCACCGAGCTCACGCGCCCATGCAGGGAGCGTTTTACCAGCGCCTGCATGGCGGCGGTAAGTGCCGGCATCATCAGGCCGGTGCAGATACCACAGGCGACTACGCCCACACCCAGCGACAAAACACCCGACGCCTGGCTGATCAACACCAGGCCAAGCGCACCAAAGCCGCCAGACAGCACCGCCGTGTTGCGGGCGCCCAAGCGATCAGCCGCCAGCGGCGCGACCAGGGTAGCCAGGATAAAACTGATGAGCGGAAGCGCGCCGATGATGCCGATCATGTCTGGCGAGAGTTCCAGCTCTGCCCGGATCGGCGGCACGAACAAGCCGAAGGCAAAACGGGCCAGCCCGAAGCTGATGGCAATCAGAGCGGCACCCAGAAGGGCAAACGAGGTACTTGAAGGAAACTTCATGTCACCTCCGGCAGGCTACTGTAAATTTACGGCGGCACTACACAGCGTCTGGCAACGTTGCAACCAGGAAGTCCACCAACGCCCTTACCTTGGGCGTAACGAACTTGCGGGTGGGATAAACCGCATACACTCCCAGTTCAGCAGAGCAGTATTCCGGCAACAACTCCACCAGCCTGCCCGAGTCCAAATCATCACGCAACAGGAAGCTCGGCTGGTACACCACCCCCTGGTGGGCCACAGCGCCGGCGCAACAGGTGTCACCGTTGTTGGCGTACATCCAAGGGCGTACCCGCATACTGACCGGCCCCTCCGGCCCCTGAAACTGCCATTCGTTACCGCTGGCCAGGTTGCTGTAGGCAATGACCTTGTGGTGCATCAGGTCTTCAGGCGTTTCGGGTGCACCGTGCGCCCGGATGTATTCGGGAGAGGCGCACACCATCAGCCGGGTATTGGTGAGGCGACGGCTCACCAGGGTGGAGGTTTGCAGGCTGGCTATACGAATGGCCAGGTCAAAGCCTTCTTCAACGATATCCACGATGCGATCAGACAGCTCGATGTTCAGTTCCACCTCCGGAAACCGGGCGTGGAACTCACCCCACAGCGGGGCCATGTGTCGAATACCGAAACTCACCGGTGCGTTAATGCGCAGCACCCCTTTGGCCACGCTGGTGCGCGAGGTCAGTTCCGCTTCGGCCTCTTCCACCCCCGCCAGCAATTCCCGGCAACGAACGTAGAACACCTCCCCTTCCGCCGTGAGTGACAATCGCCGGGTGGTGCGGTGTAGCAGCCGCACGGTAAGGCGCGATTCCAGCTCGTTGATGTAGCGTGACACCGCCGCTTTGGACATGCCCATGGTCTCGGAGGCGGCGACAAAACTGCCGGCGTCTACAACGGCGCAGAAGGTCTGCATTTCCAGTAATCGATCCATCTTATTGTTCCACTTTTTGAAACAGTCAATCTATTAAACGCATATTTATCCCAAAAATGGATCCTCGTAAAGTAGCCCCATACTCAACCACACAGAAGGAAACACGATCATGAACAACCCACTCATCAACAAACTGCTCGATACCAACGCTGGCTGGGGCGCCCTCGCCCTGCGTATTCCGGTGGGCATCATCTTCGCCGCCCACGGTGCCCAGAAGCTGTTCGGCTGGTTCGGAGGCTACGGCCTTGAAGGTACCGGGCAATGGATGGATTCTATTGGTTTAAGCCCGGGATTCCTGATGGCCCTGCTGGCCGGCGGAACCGAGTTCTTTGGCGGTCTGGCGCTGATAATCGGCCTGCTGGTTCGCCCTGCCAGCGCGGCTCTGGCCTTCGCCATGGTGATTGCCATTTTCAGCGTGCACATCCAGAACGGCCTGTTCATGAGCAACAATGGCTACGAATTCGGACTGGCCTTGCTGGCGGCTTCTGTTTCGCTGATGTTCAGCGGAGCCGGGCGCGCATCGGTTGACCGGCTTGTAGCCGCTCGCTAAACAGTACACCGAACTCAACCCAAAGGAGCAACGCGCCATGACCAGTCTATTTGTATCCCACGGCGCCCCCACCTTTGCGCTGGAGCCGGGCCTGGCAGGCCCGGCCCTCACCCGGCTGGGGCAGCAACTTCCACGGCCGGCCGCCGTGCTGGTGGTGTCGCCCCACTGGATGACGCCCGAGGTGCGGGTAGGCCTTGCCGAAACACCGGCAACCATCCACGACTTCAACGGTTTTGAACCCACGCTTTATGAGCTCGAATACCCGGCTCCCGGCCACCCGGCTTTTGCCAGAATGGCGCTTTCTCTCCTTGAGGAAGCGGGCTGGAAACCGGTCGCCGACGCCCAACGCGGCCTCGACCACGGTGCCTGGGTGCCGTTGCGGCATCTTTACCCGGATGCGTCCGTGCCGGTATTTCAGGTATCCCTGCCGGATTGGCTCGACAGCCACTCTGCCTGGCGCCTGGGCCAGACGCTCGCCCCATTGGAAAAAGAGGGTATTCTGATCGTCGGCTCCGGCAGCCTGACCCACAACCTGTATGAGGTCCGCTGGCGCGACGAACAGGCAAGCGAGTACGCCCGGGATTTCAGCCACTGGATTCGGGAAGCGGCGATTGCAGGCGATCACGAGCGACTGGTAAACGCCCTGACCCTGGCTCCCCATGCTCGCCGCGCACACCCCACCGTTGAGCATTTCCTGCCACTGCTGGTGGCCCTTGGGGCTGCTGGTTCCGGGGCCCGGGGCACCGTTATAGAAGGCGGGATTGAGCACGGGGTGCTTTCAATGGATTCGTTTGTTTTCTGACGGGCGGCTCTGCACTGCATCCGAAAACTCTCCTTCGGCTTGAAAAGGGCCACCTGAAGCCCGTTCAGAGACTCCGTTTTTGCTCGTACATCTTCGAATCGGCGCGCCCAAGTAAGCTGCGCGCCGTGTGGCCGTCTTCCGGGTACAGGGCAACACCCACGCTGAGGGAAATCAGCACCCTCTGGCCCTCCAGCACCACGGGCGCCGCCATTACCTCGCGGATTTTGCTAACGGCAGCGTCCGCTGCGGCAAGATCGCCGATATCGGTCAACAACACGGTGAACTCGTCACCGCCCATGCGCGCTACGGTGTCTGTTTCGCGGGTGCACTGTTCCAGCCGGCGGGCGGTTTCGATCAGCAACTGGTCGCCTGCCTCGTGGCCCAGGTTGTCGTTGATCTGTTTGAAATCATTCAGGTCCAGATACAACAGCGCCACATGGCTGTTATGCCGGCTGGCTGACTTCAGTGCGGTTTCCAGCCGATCGTAAAACAGTGACCGGTTGGTCAAACCGGTCAGTGGGTCGTGGTGCGCAAGAAAGCGCAGATGTTCTTCCGCGCGCTTGCGCTCGACAACGGTAGCAACCTGGGTGGCAATAAACTGAAGCAGCTCTTGGTCCGCAGCGTGATAACGAGTATGTTCGGACTGCCCCTCAATGACCAGTGCACCCAGTACCGAACCGTTTGAGATCAGCGGCACACCCAGCCAGTTCATGGGGCCTGTCGATTTCAACCCGCCCACATTTATTACCCCAAGGCCCGGTTTAGAAACGTCACGTGAGGTAAGCACTGTCTGCCCGGAGCCAAGCACCTCCGCCAGCGCCGTGCCGGGTTGCATTGAGCCTTCAACCCAGTCGTTCGCGACATCAGCTGACCAGTCCGGAACGGTCAACACCGCTTTCACCGAGTCATAGAAAACCAGGTGCAGGTCGTTGCGAGGAAACAGCTCTGTAATCACCTGCCGCACACCGTCACAGATCCCACGCAGGCTGTCGGCACTGTGCGTGGTTTCAGATATTCGGTAGAGCGCATCCCGGGTCTGATTGGCGCGCCGAAGAGACGTGACATTGCGGGCCAGGCCGATTCGCAGCCTGTCCTCTTCTGACCAGCGCGCGGACCATAATATGTGAACAGCATGCCCCTCTTTATGGAGGTATCGGTTTTCAAAGTTTGTGTGGGCCCGGCCCTGCATAACGCGGTCAGCTTCCGCGCGGGTGCGCTCACGGTCATCAGGATGAAGGTAATCGAAAATCAGCGTGCCGATCATTTCAGAAGCGGTGTACCCCAGCAGCGCCTTGCAGGCATCGCTGACAAACACAATGTTCCCGGATTCATCCACAACGAATACAGGATCCAGCAACAGATTCACCAGCTTGGGATACAGGGTTTCAAGATCGACAGGCATAGGCGCAGCTATTTACTTCGCAGGTGAAAGTATATTTCACTAACATAATCGGGAATGGGCGCAACGGATAGCCGCTTATCCGCCAAACGGCAAACACGTCAAGCCCGCCTATTCTCAGCGCTTTAACTGGCAGACGGCAGGTTACCCCCAAGCATGTTTTCAACCACGGCGGCGTTATAGAAGGTTTCCACCGTGTGTATTTTGTCATTCCGGACACGAAACCAGACCGCGAGCCGCACGTCTCCGATCGGTTTGAAGTGGGTCTGGTAGTCCAGAATGGCGTAAACGTGTTCGCCGTCTGCGCTGAGCTGGCGAACAATCAGGTCTTTCTGGATGGCCGCCATGCCGAATTGGTACGCCAGCATGTCGTCGGGCCGGAGGAAACGCATGTTAGGCCCCACATATTCAAACCCCTCTTCAACCAGCAAGGCCTTTGCCTCATCAAAACGCTGGGCCTGAATGTCTGAAATGAACTGCGCCACGATGTCTTTGGGCTGCATGAATAGACTCCGTTTTCAGAGTAGAGAGGATTCAGAACCTGAATCTACCAAATTAGTGCATCAACATGTCAGTGCTATTTGAGCGACTCATCTGGCGCGCGTGAGGAGCACATCCGACAAAAGAATGATCCCTGCAGCATGCGTTTTTCCGTTTGATTGCTAAGCTTGTGGTGACCCAAAAATAATAAAGGAGAACATCATGTTAGACAGAGCATCCAAACCCTTTGTCAGTCTGGTGGAGAAGTACCTGCCAGACCCCTACCTGTTCGTTATTATCCTCACGCTACTGTCGTTCATCGCCGCCATGGTCTTTGAGGGCCATGGCCCGTTGGCGGTTATCGAGATGTGGGGTAATGGCTTCTGGAACCTGCTGACGTTCTCCATGCAAATGCTGCTGGTGCTGGTTACCGGGTTTATGCTGGCCAGCACACCGCTGGTGCGCGGCATACTCAACCGCATTGCGGGCCTGGCAAGAACACCCGGGCAGGCAATTGTGCTGGTTACCTTCGTGGCCCTGATTGCCAGCTGGATCAACTGGGGATTTGGCCTGGTGGTGGGGGCGCTGTTTGCCAAAGCCCTGGCCCGGCAGATTCGCGTGCACTATCCGCTGTTGATCGCCAGCGCCTACTCCGGGTTTATCGTGTGGCACGGCGGGCTGGCGGGGTCCATTCCACTGGTGATTGCCACCGATGGCCACTTCACGGAAAACGTGATCGGCGTTATCGGTACCAGCGAGACCATTTTCGCGTTTTTCAACCTGGCCATCGTGGCGGCCCTGTTTATCGTGGTGCCGCTGGTTAACCGGCTCATGTTGCCCGAGGAACGAGACAGCGTGTACGCAGACCCGAAAGTGCTGGACGACGAGCCAGACACCGCCGTTGTGATCAATCGCCCGGCGGACCACCTGGAAAACAGCAGGGTTCTGGCGTGGCTGATTGGCTTCAGCGGCATCGCGTTCATCTTCCAGTATTTCATTAACGGTGGCGGCCTGAACCTGAACATCGTCAACTTCATGTTCCTGTTTCTGGCAATCATTCTGCACCAGACGCCAAAACGCCTGCTGGCCAGCCTGAACGAGGCGGTCAAAGGCGGTTCCGGCATCGTGATTCAATTCCCCTTCTATGCAGGCATCATGGGGGTTATGACTGCATCCGGCCTGGCCGCCAGCATTTCCTCGGGCTTCGTTTCCATCGCCAGCGCGCAAAGCCTGCCTTTCTGGAGCTTTATCAGCGCAGGCCTGGTGAACATTTTTGTGCCGTCTGGGGGTGGGCAATGGGCGGTGCAGGCGCCGGTCATGCTGCCAGCCGCCCAGGAACTGGGTGCCGATATCCCCAGGGTTGCCATGGCGGTGGCCTGGGGTGACGCCTGGACCAACCTGCTGCAACCTTTCTGGGCCCTGCCCGTGCTGGCGATTGCCGGGCTGAAAGCCAAAGATATCATGGGCTATTGCCTGATGCTGCTGTTCATTACCGGCGCCATTATCAGCATCGGCCTGACCTGGCTTTAACGCCTTGCCGGCTGTTGGCAGACCACTATGCCAACAGCCGGCCAACTAGGATTTACCCAAGGTTCTTTTTCAGGAATTTCTGGATTTCACCGACGATCCCGCTGCGGAACGCCAGTACGGTGAGCACAAAGATGCCGCCAAGGA
Organism: Marinobacter sp. MBR-99; assembly: GCF_040547575.1. NCBI lineage: Bacteria > Pseudomonadati > Pseudomonadota > Gammaproteobacteria > Pseudomonadales > Marinobacteraceae > Marinobacter > Marinobacter sp. MBR-99. The sequence continues at coordinate 25,172 of NZ_JBEPPY010000028.1, forward strand.
TCGGGTTCACCCAATCCCGCAGAGGCCCCTGGGACAACTGGTATTCAATGTTGACCACAAAGGTGGCGCCCACCACCGGGCCGAGCAAGGTGCCCATGCCGCCGACCAGTGTCATCAGGATGACCTCACCGGACATATGCCAGTGGGCGTCGTTGAGCGAAGCCAGCTGGAACACCACCGATTTCATGGAACCTGCCAGGCCCGCCAGTGCCGCCGAGATCACGAACGCCAGCACTTTGTAGCGATCCACGTTGTAGCCAAGTGACACCGCGCGGGGTTCGTTCTGCTTGATGGCCTTGAGCACCTGGCCATAGGGGCTGCTGACTATGCGTTGGACCAGCAGGTAGCAACCGATGAACACGGCCAGCACGAAGTAGTACATGTTCAGGTTTTCCGACAGGTCAATCAGCCCGAACAGGTGGCCCCGGGGGATGCCGTGCATGCCGTCTTCGCCGCCGGTAAATTCCGACTGCACGAAGAAGAAATAGACCAGTTGTGCCAGGGCCAGAGTGACCATGGCAAAATAGATGCCTTGCCGGCGAATGGACAACAAGGCGAATGCCAGGCCCAAAGCCGTTGCGACCAGGGTGCCTGCAATAATGCCCACTTCTGTGGTCAGGCCTGAGTAGTTGCTGAGCAGGTAACCGGTGGTGTAGCCGCCGGTGGCAAGAAAAGCGGCATGGCCGAAGGACAACAGCCCGGTAAAACCGAACAGCAGGTTAAAGGCCACCGCAAAAAGCGCGAAGCAAAGGATCTTCATCAGGAAGACCGGGTACATCACGAAAGGCGCTGCCAGCAGCAAGAGCAGCAACACGCCGTTGAGAAGCATCTTCCGGCGACCCTGGGACTTCTGCTGGTCGATGATCGCCTTTCGTACGTCGGCGGGATTGAATGATTGGCTCATGATTATGCTTCCTTACCGAACAGGCCGGAGGGTCGGAACATCAACACCACCACCATGACCAGGAAAATAACGGCAGACGACGCGGGTGGGTAAAAGGTTTTGGTGAGGCCTTCAATCACGCCCATCATAATGCCGGTGATAATCGCCCCGCCAATAGAGCCCATACCGCCGATCACCACCACGGCAAACACCACGATCAGCGTATTGGCGCCCATGGTGGGAGTAACCGAGTAGATAGGCGCCGCAAGCACGCCGGCAAAGGCCGCCAGCGCCACACCAAAACCGTAAGTGAGGCTGACCAGCAGTGGCACGTTGATACCGAACCCCTGCATGAGTTGGGAGTCTTCCGTGCCGGCGCGCAAATAGGCCCCCAGCTTGGTCTTTTCAATCATGAACCAGGTGCCGAAACACACCAGCAGCGCCACCACAATCACCCAGGCCCGGTAATAAGGCAGGAACATAAAGTCCAGCTTAAAACCACCTTTGAACATGTCGGGCATGGCGTAGCGCAGGCCAGACACACCATAGATATTGGTGAGCACGCCCTGAATAATCAGCGCCACCCCGAACGTGAGCAGCAGGCTGTATATGTGATCCTGCCCGGCAATTCGCCGCAGCAGGAAATATTCGATCATTACCCCGAACACGCCAACCAGTAGCGGCGCCATAAACAGGGCGACCCAGTAGTTCACCCCGAAGGTGTTAAACAAAACCACCGTCAACAGAGCACCCAGCATATACATGGCACCGTGGGCGAAGTTGATGATCTTCAGCAGGCCAAAGATGATCGCAAGGCCCAGGCTTAGCAGGGCATAGAAGGCGCCATTGATGAACCCGATCAGAAGCTGACCGGAAAGCACAGCAAGGGGGACGCCGAAAATCATGGTCATGGGTTTAACTCCACAAGCAGCACGTACATTGGTATTGAGCTTGTCGGCTCAGTGACACGCCGGGCACGCCCTGCCCTTTGGAGGGCGTGCCTCAGCTTTGCTCAGCCTCAGTTAGTCACCAGTTTGCACTTGCTCTCAGAGAGTGGGCGGTAGGCTTCATCGGCCGGAATGGTCCGCAGGATCTTGTACAGATCCCACTCGTTCTTGGACTCCGCCGGCGTTTTCACCTCGGCCAGATACATGTCGTGCACCATCCGGCCGTCGGCACGGATACGACCATTGGTGGCGAACATATCGTTGATGGGTGTGTCCATCATCTGCTTGCGAACGGTTTGGGCGTCATCCGAACCTGTCGCGGCGACGGCGTTCAGATAATGCAGGGTGCTGGAGTAGATACCCGCATGCACCATGGTGGGCCGCACACCGGTTTCTTTCATAAAGCGATCAGACCACTCCCGGGTATCGTCGTTCATGTCCCAGTACCACCCCGTGGTGAGCTGGATACCTTGTGCAGTGTTGGCACCCAACGCATGGACGTCAGTCAGGAACAGCAGCAAGGCGGCCAGGGTCTGGCCGGCTTGTGTAACACCGAATTCACTGGCGGTGGTGATGGCGTTGGTGGTGTCTGAACCGGCGTTGGCCAGGCCAACGACATCCGCACCAGAAGCCTGAGCCTGCAGCACGAAGGAGGAGAAATCCTGGGTCGGGAACGGATGGCGCACAGAGCCGACAATTTCACCCCCGTTGGCCTCCACCACGCGGGTTACGTCTGCTTCGAGGGCGTGGCCGAAGGCGTAATCTGCGGTCATCAGGTACCAGCTCTTGCCACCCTCTTTAACCACCGCACTGGCGGTACCGTTGGCCAGCGGATAGGTGTCGTACACATAATGGATGTGGTTGGCGGTGCAATGCTCATTGGTGATGCTGGAAGCGGCAGAACCGGAGACGATGCCCAGCCGGTCATTCTCTTCAAGGATCTTGCTGACTGCGATGGTCACAGACGAAGCCACCAGGCCCGCAACCATGTCTACCTTGTCGTTTTCCACCCAGCGGCGAACGGTACTGGAAGAAGCATCGGGATTATTACGATCATCAGCACTGACGACTTCGATCTTGGCGCCGTTCACAGTGCCACCGAAATCCTTGATGGCCATCTGCAGGGCCTTGAGGCCATTGGGGCCCGCCAGGTCACGATAGGTACCAGACATGTCGGCCAGGTAGCCGATCTTCACGGTTTTATCAGAAATGGCCGCCTGCGCGCCACTCACCATCAGGGCTGAGGCAACGGCTGAGGTCAGAAGCTTTTTGGTAATTGTCATTATTGTATCTCCGCTACTGTCTTGCGTTGGTTGATGTTGTTGGAGTTATTGGTTTTGTTGCACTCGTTCTATCCGGAGTTCAGACCCCCAAATAGCCGTCCAGCACCGATTGTTTGGCACTCAGTTCATCGGCGTGGATTTCTTCCACAATCTGCCCATGCTCAACCACGTAATGCCGGTCAGCCAGCGGGGCTGCAAAGTGGAAATTCTGTTCAACCAGTATGATGGTCAGGCCTTTTTCTTTGAGCGCCATCAGCACCTCACCCAGCTTCTCGACAATCACGGGTGCAAGCCCTTCCGTGATCTCATCGAGCAGGAGCATATTGGCACCGGTGCGCAGGATACGGGCCATCGCCAGCATCTGCTGCTCACCACCGGACAGCTTGGTGCCCTGGCTGAACCGACGTTCATACAGGTTTGGGAACATGTTGTAGATTTCTTCCAGGCTCATACCGCCACTGCGCACCACCGGCGGCAAAGTGAGGTTTTCCTGAACGTTGAGAGAGGAAAAAATGCCCCGGTGTTCGGGGCAATACCCCACTCCCAACCTCGCAATATGATGCGGCGCGCACTGCATGGTTTCTTCGCCGTTAATCATGATGGAGCCGGTGCGGCGGCCCACCATATTCATAATGGCCTTAAGGGTGGTGCTGCGGCCGGCGCCGTTACGGCCAAGCAGGGTAACCAGCTCGCCGCGCTTAACCACCAGGTCAACGCCATGGAGAATGTGAGATTCACCGTAAAAGGCGTGCAGGCCAGACACCCGCAACTGTTCGTAGTCTTTCTGGGGATTCTGGCTCATTGTGCTGCCTCCGCCTGCTCGGCGGGACTCTTGCCACCGCGTTCTCCGCTGCCATCGCTGCCCATGTAAACTTCACGCACCCTCGGGTCTGCAGAGACCGCTTGATAATCACCTTCTGTCAGCACCGCGCCTTGGGCCAGTACCGTGATGCGGTCGCACAGTTTGCTGACCACACTCAGGTTGTGCTCCACCATCAGAACGGTGCGCCCTGCGGCGGCCTTGCGCACCAACTCCACTACCCGGTCTACGTCTTCCGATCCCATGCCTTGGGTTGGTTCGTCCAGCAGCAGCAGCTTGGGCTCCATCGCCAGGGTGGTGGCCAGTTCCAGCGCGCGCTTGCGGCCATAGGCCAGTTCTACGGTGGTGGTATTGGCAAACTCGACAAGGCCGACGGAATCGAGCAATTCCATGCAGCGCTGGTTCAGCCGGTTCAGGGAGGCGCCGGATTTCCAGAAGCTGAAAGACGTGCCCTCTGCGGTTTGCAGCGCAATGCGGATATTCTCCAGCGCCGTCATATGGGGAAACACCGCCGATATCTGGAAAGACCGAACAATACCCTTACGGGCAATAGCGGCAGACTTCAGGGCGGTGATGTCTTCACCGTGGTAGAGGATCTGGCCTCTGGTCGGGCTCAGGAATTTGGTCAGCAGGTTAAAGACCGTGGTCTTGCCCGCGCCATTGGGCCCGATCAGTGCATGGATATCACCCTGCCGGACCTGCAGGTTGACGTTATCAACCGCTACAAATCCCTTGAATTCCTTGACCAGGTTACGGGTCTCGAGAACGAATTGTTCACTCATGAGCCACTTCACCTTTTGTTATTGTTGTATTTAACAATCAATCCACAGATTAGATTGACGTATACGTAAACATCAAGAATAAACTTGGTTATTTTTCCGGCGGTATGGAATAGGTCATGGTGGAATGTGCAACGGGCTCTTCCGAGCCTTCGGAATACACAAACACTTCACCCACGCCGATAGTTCGCCCCACCTTGAGAATCGTCGCCCTGGCCCAGATAGGCGCATGAGCCACGGGCTTTCTGAGGAAGTTGATATTGAGGTTGGTGGTGACGGCCAAAGGCACCAGGCCAATCTTGCTGAGCAACGCGGCATACATGGCGACATCGGCCAGCCCCATCATGGCGGGGCCGGCCACTGTTCCACCTGGGCGCAGGTGTTCTTCGTCTACCTCCAGTTTCATTTCTGCCCAGCCATCACCCAGTTCCTGCAGGGTGCCGTATGAGGCCCCCTGCGGAAACTGCTCTTCAAGGAAATAGCGCAGCTCCTCAAAGGTAATCTTCATACGGCGATTTCCTCTTTGGCCCGGTTGCGCAACACAAAGCGTTGGATCTTGCCGCTGGGTGTTTTCGGCAACTCGTCCACAAACTCGATTTCCCGCGGGTAGGCGTGGGTAGACAAGCGGTGACGGACCAGTTCCTGCAGCTCTTCTTTGAGCACGGCGTCGTCCGCCGGCTCCTGACCAGATTTGATAACCACATAGGCCTTGATGATCGAGCCGCGCTTTTCATCCGGCTTGGCCACCACACCGGATTCGGCCACCGCCGCATGCTCCAGCAGGGTACTTTCAACATCCGCTGGCCCTACGCGGTAACCTGCTGTGGTGATAATGTCGTCGTCACGGCCGCTGAAGGAGAAACTGCCATCGCCATGGCAGATCACCATGTCGCCGGTCAGGTAGTAGCCGTTCACGAACGGGTCTTTCTCGCCCCAGGTGTAGCCATCAAAATGGAACAGCGGCGACGCCTTGAGATCCACTGCCAACTGGCCGATTTCGCCCTCTCCCACCTCTTCATTTTTTTCGTTCAACGCCACTACTCTGTGGCCTGGCGATGAGAACCCCATAGAGCCCTGGCGAATCGGGTGGTCCAGGCCGTGGAAGTTGCAACAGGTCATACCGGTTTCGGTCTGGCCGTAATGGTCTTTCACCGGGCAGAAGTGACGACGGGCAATCCAGTTCACCACCTCCGGATTCAGGGGCTCGCCGGCGCTGCTGCACACCCTCAGGCCAAGATTCTCCCCTTCCGGCAGAACCTGATCGTTCGCCTTGAGCAGGCGATAGGCCGTCGGCGCCGCTGCGAGGTTGGTGATCCGGTACTTGCGGATCATCTCGTAGGTGGATTCCGGGGTGAACGGATTGGGATTGAAATGGGTGGCGTGGCCCATCAGCAGCGGGCCGGTGACTGCGTAATAGAGGCCATAGGCCCAACCGGGGTCCGCCACATTCCAGAACACATCGTCTTCGCGCAGATCGATGGCGTATTTCATGTAAACGTAGAACGCCAGCAACGCCTTGGCGGGCACGGCCACGCCTTTAGCCTTGCCAACGGTACCGGAGGTAAACATCTGCAGGAACGGATCGTTGCCGGTGATCATCACCGGCTCGCACTGATCCGACTGTTCAGCCAACACCGCATCAAAATCGCGCACATCCGTACCGGTGGCTGCCGCGTTCAGGCACAGTACCGGCGGGCAATTTTTGACTTCTTCCAGCTTGGGGTAGTTGTCTGGATCGGTCACCACCAGCCGGGTGCTCGCCTTCTCCAGGCGGTACTCGATAGCGCCGGAACCAAAGGCGGTGAACAGCGGCTGGTACACCGCACCCAAGCGCAGGGTTCCGGCAATCACAATTAACAGCTCCGGCCCCCTGGGCAAAAGGCCGGCTACCCGGTCACCTTTGGTGACACCAATAGACTTCAGGTAGTTGGCGAAACGTGCAGACGCGGCTTTGAGCTCAGCGAAGGTAAGCACACCATCGCCACCACCGACTTTTTCGTAGTAGAGCGCAACCTTTTGCGGGTCAACGGCCCATCGGTCACAAATTTCGTGGCATACGTTCAGGCCACTATCCAAGCGTCCGTCCAGGATGTCCGCTTCCAGTGCGGCCGCATCAAAGTTTTTGTACACGTCATTGTATTGCGGAAGGCTCATCGTACACTCCGTTTGTTGTCGTTGTTGGTTGTACAAGCTTTAATCAGATTTAGCACAACCTTCACTTTACGTAAAGGTAAACTTTTGGCTAAAAGAGAGCCGCATAACATCGGAAACGGTCATTATTCTGGAGGGTTAGAAGGGGGCGATGTCAGGTACTATCCGCTTTACCAAGAGGCACAGATTGCTGAAACTATGGTTTGCGTTATATGTTGTTCGTCCATGTGAACTCCATTTGACGCGCTGTCTTCTCCGCCAACTCGTCACTATGCAATCTACTCACCAGATGCAGGCTCATACCAGTACCAGCGGATATGCCACCAGAACTTACGGTATTGCCCTCAAGCACATTGAGTTGACCGAACAATCTTCTAAGCTCCGGAAAAGTCTAGAACTTCAGCCTCAGGGTAGATATAAATGCCAATATTCACTTAGTTCTCCAAAAATACAAAGCGGCTGTTATAAACGGCAGAATCCAGTTCTTCAGATAACAGTCTTATAAACTCCTTCACCTTAACCGGCAGATAGGAGCGTGCTGGATAAACTGCATGCACCGGAAAACTTCGCAGAGGTCTGTCTGGCAGCAAACGAACCAGCCTGCCGCTTTCAATATCTTCCGCGAATACCCACAAGGGTCCAAGGTGTATGCCATTGCCCTCCAGCACCAGTCTGCGGATCGCAGCGACACTGTTGACTGTCATGTTGCTTTTGATCTTCAAATGCGAATAGCGACTGCCATCGGCAAATTCAATATCACTTCTTGCCTGACTGGACGAGTACAGAATGAAATTGTGCTGCTCCAGTTGTTCCAGGGATGTGGGCGTGCCGTGGTTATCCAGATACTCAGGGCTTGCCACCAGCACTCGTTTATTGTGGCCCAGATGTTTTGCGATCAGGCTGGAATCGGGCAGGTCGCCGATTCGCACTGCCACATCAAGATCGCTCTCAAGCAGGCTCTCAAAGGGGCTGCCCAGTGACAGTTCTACCGACAAATCCGGGGCGAGTTCCTGCAGTCGGCAAGCGACGGGAACCACAAATCTGGTACCAAAATCCACCGGCGCAGTGATACGCAATTTACCGGTGAGAAGAGACACACCGCTTCTGATTTCCTCTTCCAGTGCTAGTTGATCGTCAATGATCACCCGCAAGCGCTCATAATAGCGCTGCCCAAGCTCAGTCGTCGTGGTCCGTTGCGTGGAACGGCGCAGCAACCTGACCTTAAGGCGATCTTCCAGGGCAGCAATCTGCCGGCTGACAGAGGAAGGCTCAAGGTTCAGGGATTCCGCAGCCTTTTTGAAACTGCCTGATTCCACCACCCGAACAAATATGTGCTCGACACCACCCATGCTTATTGCGCTCTGTGCATTTAATAAATGCAGATTAGCACCCTTCCTGCTTTTAGCTCAATTGCATAGCCTGAATCCAGGGTGATCGGTATTGCAAACACGACCGCCCCCTTCACTAACTGCAGGAGAGAAACCATGGCAAAGATCAATCTTAATGGAAAAGTGGCTCTTGTTGCCGGCGGCGCCAAGAACCTCGGCGGCCTTGTCAGCCGGGAGTTCGCCGCAAGTGGAATGGACATCGTAGTGCACTACAACAGCGATGCCACTGAAAAAGACGCAGACGAAACAGTAGATGCCATCAAAGGTATGGGCCGTAACGCAATCGCAATCCAGAGCGACCTTACCAAAGCCGCCAACGTAGCGGCGCTTTTCCAACAGGCGAAGGACCACTTCGGTGGTATTGACGTAGCGGTTAACACCGTCGGGAAAGTGCTGCGCAAACCCATCATTGAAACGACGGAAGCAGAGTTCGACCAGATGATGGCCATTAACGCCAAGTCTGCGTATTTCTTTATCAAAGAAGCCGGCCTGCACCTCAACGACAACGGCAAGCTCATTACCATCTTGACGTCTTTGTTGGCCGCATTCACTGACGGCTACTCAACCTACGCCGGTGGCAAAGCGCCCGTTGAACACTTCACCCGCGCCGCTGCAAAAGAGCTTTCCGGTCGAGGGATATCGGTCAACAATGTTGGACCCGGCCCGATGGACACACCGTTCTTCTATGGCCAGGAAACCCCGGAGCGCGTGGCTTACCACAAGTCACAGGCTATGGGTAACCAACTTACGATGATTGAGGATATCGTTCCCATTGTGAAATTCCTGGCAACAGAAGGCTGGTGGATAAACGGTCAAACCCTCTTCGCCAATGGCGGCTACACTACCCGATAATAAACCTGGCCCTGGTCGCCTCCGGTCGTAGTTAACGGGGGCGACATTTTTATCCGAATGGTCCGTACCCGGAGTGATTGGAGGCAAGCATGAGAACACTATTGGTTATCGCTGGAGGCATTATTCTTTGGGCTGTCATACAAGGGCTGACCAAACTACTCCACCAGCCAGCAAGCAACAGCTGGATACCCACAAGCATCTTCGCAATCATCTGGCTCATGGTCACGAGTTGGAATGTATGGGTAGGGATAACACAAGCCGGCTATACGTTTCTGGAGGAGCTCCCCATCTTCCTGCTGACCTATTTGCTGCCCGTTACCGTTGCAGTTCTTATCCAGCGCAAATCCAGATCAGCATGACGGCACTGGTTGATAGCCACCTCTTCATAAATTGCTCTGTTTAGTGATTCTTCTTCGTCCATGACTCACGATTGATGTGCAACATAACGCCAGTGGTAATGGGCGGCAACGGAGCGCAGCGTAGTTGGCGTGAACTTTCCCCAATAAAATGGACACGCCCCATCAGTTAACCCCTGAGCTCGAGGTCTTCCCGAATAATCTCCGGATGGCGAAACGCAATCTCGATGAGCGCCTTTGCCGGCCCGGAAGGTTTACGTCGCCCCTGCTCCCATTCCTGTAGCGTGCGCGGAGAAATATGGAGTACCTCTGCAAACTCTCGCTGTGTGAGGCCAGTTTTGCCACGCGCTTCTGCGACCTCGTTTGGCTCTACACGGCTGACTCGTGCGGCTTTGTGCGTATTCCAGACCAAGGTTGCCACTGATTCCAGACGAAGCCTGCCACCCATTCCACGCGAAAGCTGCCACTGATTCCACGGCAAAGCTGCCAC
>NZ_JBEPPY010000029.1:0-33631 GCF_040547575.1 Marinobacter sp. MBR-99
CCCGCGTCGCTACGCTCCGATGGGTGGCAGCCTTGCTCCGGTCCGGGTGGCAGGCTTCACGTGGAATGGGTGGCAACCTTCAGCGGTTTACGCACGCTGGGCTGGGGAGAAGGCTCAATCAGTATCAATGCAGGCACGGCGACGCCCATTACATTGCGCCTTCGGCTCCATTCCATGGGCGCGCATGCTGCAGGCGTTATGACTCTATGAGGTCTTTGTGCAGGTTTTAGAGTCGAGTCCGTGGGACTGGATGTTGTTCAGGAACGAAGGGAAACTGTTTTTCACGGTTCTGTGTGGATCGGTTGCGATGTATTCACTAGACATTCAGTTGTCTGAGTCCGAGGTCACCGACTATGACAACCGAAATAGGGAGGCTTTGGTGTCCCTGGCCACGAAGATCCGAATGAGCCCCGAAAGTTATAGTGATCGTCACATTAAAAATTTCCATGACCATCGAGAGCCTTCCTAGGCAGTGGCCGACTAGGGAGCAGGCGAACCCAGCAAGTCATAACAAGTGACTGTGGTGTCAATTCCATAAATTAAGCCATTTCACCCCGCCATGATTCCTGGTTTTTGATCATGGTATTGAGCACCACAATCATCTTTCTCATGCAGGCGATGAGGGCGACTTTCGGGATCTTTCCCTGGGCCTTCAGGCGTTCATAAAAGCGTTTGAACACCGGGTTGCACTGAATGGATGAGAGCATGGCCATGAACATCACGGTGCGGACTCTGTGGCGGCCACCTCGTATCCTTCGTTTGCCAGGCACGCGACGCCTACTGCATTGCGGCTTCGCCTCCATTCCGTAGCCGCGCATGCTGGCTGGCGTTACACCTCACTGATCCGGTCTTGAGTTTTGTACGGCATCGCCGTATATTCTGATGATGCTGTTCATCGAAACCTCAACGTTCACCAAGCTGTTGCCGAACTACCTCACGGACGAGGAATATCGTGGGCTTCAAACCTACCTTTTGCAGAAGCCGGATGCCGGGGATCTAATCAAAGGCTCGGGTGGCGTTCGTAAAGTTCGATGGGCACCAGCGGGTTCGGGAAAGAGCGGTGGTATCAGAGCCATTTACTACTGGAAGAAGTCTGACCACGAGATATGGATGCTCACGCTGTACAGTAAATCAGAGCGCGCCAGTATTTCTGGCCATACGCTCAAGCAGATAGCGGAGGCAATCAAAAATGGGTGACAGGAACCTTGGAGCAGAAATTCTTGATGGCATCAATGAAATCAAGCAGTTCAAGAAGGGCAAATTGGCTCTGCGAACCCACGAGCTATCAGAGCCCTCACCGCCTAAAGTGATCAGGCTGAAGTTGAACATGTCGCAGTCAGCCTTTGCCGGTCTTATGGGCGTGAGTGTGCGAACCCTTCAGGATTGGGAACAGGGTCGGCGAGAGCCCCAGGGGCCTGCGGTTGCGCTTCTGCGCATTGCTGAGCAACACCCGGAAGTTTTCAATCAGCTTCACTGACCAGAGTGAGGTGTAACCAGGCCATGCACCGGATACCAAACCCTCCGCTTCGCTGCGGAATTGCCACCAGTGATGGCGAGCGTTAAATACCGGTGATAGCCAGGTCAAGCGCTCCAACAATCTGGTCTCTAAAGTGTGAGAGGGAGCCAATGGGATTTTTGAGATGCTTTTCAGGCACCGAGGAAATTTGCGGGGTTAACAGCAGCAGCTCCTGATCGGCAAAGCTGATTTCCGGAGTGAGTCCTTGCATGGCCTCGCCACCAAAGGCAGAACGGTTGCCCAAAGGGATAACGATGCGAGTTGCCAGCTCGTTCAGGAGGCTGCTCTGAATATCGACAAGGTAAGGGTAATGCACTTTGCTGGTTTTACTTGGATTGGGGTACACATCAAACTGTGCCATCAGAACGCCCTGAATTCGTCGCCGAAGCATCCATGTTGTTCGACAAAATCGTTGTAACTTTTTATCGCAGCGCGATTTTCCTCAACCCATTGTGCTGCTTCCCGCTTCGCAAGCTCTTCTTTCAGAGCTCGTTCCAGGGTCGCAGATAAATTAATGTTCAGTTCCCGGGTTTTGCGCAGTAGATCGCTATTGATTGAGAGGTTCGCTGCTTTTTTGGGCGCCGTTGTATTGTAGAGTTCGGCCATGAGAGCCTCCAGGTAGCCTTTAAGTACACTGCCCAAGTCTATGCGCACGGTAATGCGCATGCAAGCATTTCACCAATGGTCGTTGTCAGACGTGTCTGCGCTGGTGCTTCTGCCTGTCGCAAAGCCAGACTTCATGCCCTAAAGAAGATGCCCCTCTGGCAACATGCGTTTGTGTATGTTTAAGATGGATGCTCGTATCAAGATCAGGCTCTCTTCCATGGATCTTCGTGGTCTTCAGACGAAAGCTCTGGCAGAGGTTATTCCATAACAAACCCTTGTTGCCCTCGATTGTGATCCGATTTAGGTAAGGAGCATGCAATGAGAGTAGGCCTGTTGATCATCGCACTATTCTGGGCCGTTCCGGGGTCGTCCCAAACGCTCCAGGTTATGGGGTCAGACGAGGGTTTTCTGCCGTTTTATTACGGTGACAACCTCAACAAGGGTATTTTGGTCGAGGTGATCAATGATTTCGGCCTGGAGGCCGGTATCGCCGTCGCGTTCCGCCCGATGCCTCGTAACCGCCAGGTCTGGGCCCTGGAAGAAGGGCGAGCCAATGCGGTTTTCGCCACCCCGAAATGGATGCCGCAGCCGGACCGGATGCACCGCGTCGGGCCGGTGTTGACCTGGCGTGACCGTGTGTTCGCGCAACCTGGCCGACAACCGGTCTCCTTCGATGACCTTCGGGGCAGCATCTGTCTGCGCAGATGGTTTGTCTATAGCGATCAACTTGAGCGCCGGATCGGTAATAAACTGAAGCGCCATGATGCTTACAATGCGCAACAGATGTTGAACATGTTTCTGCACAAACGATGCGATTACGTCGTGATGAACGAGTTGGAGTTCCGGTTTATGGCAAGGCTGCTGGATATCGATTCGCACCGCTACAGCACGGATCTGATCGACGCCGAATGGCCGGTCTATCTCGGTATCCTCGAAACCGAGAGTGCTCTGATTGAAGCGGCGGAAGCTTTCTTCGCGAACTACACAGTTGATGCGGAGGCCATGCTACCCAACCTGCCGCCGCCGGACCGGCCTGTCTCAATTCAGCCAGAACCATAGCGCAACTTCGTGGGTGCATGTCTGGGGATAGCCAACCTGTCGCCTGCCGGACTATGTGAAGCGACACAAATTACTACACAAAATACTGCCAGATACCTTCCGTTCCTGCGCTGTCTTGCTAGACTTGAATGCAAATAACAACTAAAAGGGCGTGTCGTCCGTTTGGGGAGTTTGCTGTCGGTGATCCCTTGCAAGGCATGGCGAATATTGTGGGTGCTGCTCTGGACCAGTTGGCCGATGAGTTCTGCGGCGATGGCGCCGGTCACCTTATCACCTGCTGCGGAGACCCGTAATCATTTTCAGTATTGGGAGGATGTGAGTGGCCGTACTTCGCTGGATGAAATCCGGTCACTACCGGAGGATGCCTGGCGGGTGCAGGCAGATGGTCGGGCCACATTTGGCATCACAGAATCGGCCTATTGGCTTAGAGTACCCGTTGTAAACCAGACCTGGGAGAGTCTCAGCCTGGTTGCGGAACTGGCCTACTCTCAGCTTGATGACGTCACGTTTTACGTTATTGAATCCGGCGAACTGGTCCGGACGTTCCAGACCGGAGACCGCCGGCCGTTCTATCCCCGCGATGTTGACCATCCCAACAATCTTCTGCGTTTCCAGCTCGCTCCGCAAGAGGCTAAAACCCTGTATATCCGGGTTGCCACCGAGGGCACGATGGTGTTGCCGCTGCGGATATGGCGGGAAAACCAGTTCTATGAATCCGTCAGCGCCGAGCAAAAGCTGCAGTTTTTTTATTTTGGCAGCCTGACCATTATCATCCTGAGCAACTTGGCGGTTTTCCTGACCCTGAGGGAAAAGCTCTATCTGTATTATTGCCTGGCGATTCTTGGTTACCTGGCGTTCTTCGCTTCCATCCGCGGGTTCAGTTTCCAGCATCTTTATCCGGCCTTTCCGGGCGTTCATGCCCACGTACTGATGCTTTCGATTCCGTTCCTGGCCATGTTTTCAATCCTCTTCTGTATGGAATTTCTGCGCGTGCGCTCACACAGCCCGAGGCTGCGGGTTGCGCTGATTGCTATGCTGATATTCGAGATACTGTACTTTCTTGCGGTGCCCTTCCTGGCGTATAAAACCGGGATACTGCTGGCAGCGATCTCGGCATTTGTATTCTTTTCGCTGTTACTGGTTGCCGGGCCGGTAAGCTGGGCGGCCGGAGTGCGGGCTGGCATTTTTTTTACCGTGGCCTGGTCGCCGTTAACGGTTGGGGTAATGGCAACCGCCGGGCGTGCACTGGGTATTTTCCCTGAGAACTTCTTCACCGATTACGGCATGCAGATTGGCTCCGGCCTTGAGGCTTTCATTCTGACTCTGGCACTGGCGGACCGTTTGTACCGTGAGCGGGAACAAAAGATTCAGGCCCAGGCAGACAGCCTTCGTCAGGAGAAGGCACGGAGGGATGCTCAGGATCGCCTCACTCATGCTATGTCCCATGATCCGGCCACCGGCCTGCCAAACCGAAACCGGTTTGAATGGATGGTAGACGAGCAGCTGAAACGGGATCCTGGCGGCGCCTACATGGTGGGCGTGGCCAGAGTGACGGGTCTGGAGGAAATTAACCGGACCCTCGGGCTCGAACGAAGTGAACGACTGCTAAGGCGTCTAGCGGATCAAATGACAACGCTGGCTGCGCAGTTGCCAATGGTGCATGCCACGCGGGACAGTCTGGGCGGCACCGAACGGGTGTATCAGATATCCGGCGATAGCTTCGGGTTGCTGGTGGATGCCCGCAAGGCCGGCAATGATTTTGAAACCCTGGACGGTGCTCTGAAGCAACTGGCCCAGCCAATAGCACTGGACCACCTGGCCATCGACCCACACCTGAAGTATGGCGCAGCCAGTTATCCGGAGCACGGAAAGAAAGCGAGCGTGCTGATTCGCAATGCCCACGTGGCAATGGAAATGACCCCGCGGGGTTCGTTCGAGACCGGTTTCTATTCCGGAAAGTACGATATCTATGACGAGAGCCGGCTCACGCTGATCTCTCATTTGAGAGAGGCTCTTCAGAATCGGCAAACGGAACTGCATTACCAGCCGAAAACACGGCTTTCCAATGGTGAGATTGTTGGTGTGGAGGCCCTGATTCGTTGGTTTCATCCCGAGCGTGGCTGGGTGGCACCTGATGATTTCATTCCGTTGGCCGAGAAAACCGGAGTGATCAAGCATCTCACCCGTTGGGTAATCGAAAAGGCCCTGTCGGACCTGAAAGTATTGAAGGCCGTACAGCCGTCACTGACGATGTCGATTAACATCTCGGCCCGGGATCTTCTTTCACCGGATCTGATTGAGCTTTTTGCGGAGACTCTGCGAGCCTGTGGTTTGCAGGCTGGCGATGTAACGGTGGAACTGACCGAGACGGCAGCGATGGACGACCCGGAGAAGGGCTTGCAGGCGCTGGAGGCATTGGCCGGCTCCGGACTGAAGGTGTCGATTGACGATTTTGGAGCCGGCTACTCTTCGCTTTCCTACCTGAAGCGCCTGCCCGCCAGTGAAATCAAGTTGGACCGTTCGTTGATTGTGGATGTCTGTACCAGTGAACATTCCAGAACGATCGCCGAAACGGCCATCCGTATGGGCCGCAGCCTGGGCTTTCTGGTGGTCGCCGAAGGCGTGGAAGACGAGGCCTCCGCCAAACTGTTGGCATCCATGGGGGCCGATATGCTGCAGGGCTTCTGGTTGTGCCGGCCAGCCCCCCTGGAGTCGATAAAAGACTGGTTGCTTACATCCAATGCCGCCGTTTGAAGAACCAGATCAGGCCGGCGGTAACGACAATGATCAGCCCCCATACCATCGGGTATCCGTAATACCAGCCCAGCTCCGGCATAGCCCATGGGCTATCGGCATGCTCGAAGTTCATGCCGTAGACACCGACTATAAACGTCAGGGGGATGAAGATGGTGGCGATGATAGTCAGAACCCGCATGGTGTCGTTGGTTTTCTGGCTGATGCTGGAGAGGTAGATATCCAGCATGCTGGTCGCCATTTCCCGGAAGCTCTCCAGCAGCTCGATGATCTGGATGCTGTGGTCCTGGCAATCCCGGAAGTAGATCAGGGTGTCCTGATGTATCAGCGAGTTCTCCATACGCATCAGACTGGTCAGTGCCTCTCTCTGTGGCCAGAGAACCCGCCTGAGCATCAGCAGCTCCCGCTTGAGGTGGTGCAGGTCGGTGAGGGTTTGCTTGCGGGGGTGCTCCAGCAGTTCGATCTCCATTTCCTCCAGCTTGTCGCCAAAGGTTTCCAGCACCGGGAACGCGGAGTCGGTAATCAGGTCCAGCATGGCATAAAGCAGGTAGTCGATGCCCCGTGAGGTAAACCGGCGGTTGTTGGGCTGGCGAATGCGCTTGCGGACCGGCTCGAACGGGTCTTGCTCCAGTGGGCATAGGCAGATCAGGTAACCTGGGCCTGCGAACAGGCTTACCTGAACCACTTCCAGGCGCTCGTCATCGAACATCGGCATGGCAGAGATAAGAAACACCTGATCGTCATACAGTTCCATTTTGGGGCGTTGGCCGCTATTGAGAACATCTTCCAGCGCCAGGTCGTGCAGGTCGAACATGTCACCCAGGGCACGCAGGGTGTTGGCATCGACCGCGCCGTTGATCTGTATCCAGGTTTTTGAGTCCCGCTCAAGATAGGCCTTGCATTCCTCGGCAGTGGCCAACGCCTGTTCCTCAACGTGGTGATCCGAGTAGTCAATCAGGTGAATGGATAACGCATGGTTGGAGTCTTTTGTTACCAGAGTCCCCGGGGCCGTACCTGGAGCATGGTAGTGTTTACTGAAGTAGGCCATGAAGATTGAATCCTGAGGTGACTATTCAGTTCCAAACGTAGCACAGTCCCGGGAAATCAGAAGGTGGCTGTGTCTAATTGCCCCCGGGAATCTTTTTGGAATAAATCTCTTGCCCATCCGTCTTCCTGATGAAAGCAACCCGAAAGGGCAAAACACAGGAGGATGTTTCCATGAAAAAGCATGTACTGACACTCGCAATCTGTTCCCTGGTTTCCACCGGCGTTTTTGCTCAGCAAGGTGCCGCCAATGCGAACGTGGAGGCTGAGGCCAACATGAGCGCCCAGGCCAGTGCCCGCGATGGCGCGTCGGCTCAGGGCAGCGGCTCAGCCAATGCGCAGGCGCAGGTTGATGGCGATGCGGCCCGTGACGAAGCCGCCGACCACGGTGAGGCGGTAAGCACGGAGGCTCGTGAAAGCGCCAGCCAGGCGGCCACCATGGGCGTTGAAGTTGGTGAGCGGGTAAGCGGCACTGCCCGGGCCCAGGGCGAAGCCGCCGTGGACAACGCGGCCCAGCGCCGTGAGCAGGCCCGTGAACGGGTGAATGAGGCCCGAAATGCCGAGATCCGCGCCGAAACCAACAAGCAGATTGGAACGTCTGTTTCTGACACGGTCCGTGGCGAGGTACAGAGCACTGTACGGGGTGCTGTGCAGGGCTCTGTCCGCAACGGTGGTCAGTAATCACTCATCCGACCATGGCCGGGCCCTGTGCCCGGCCTTTGTTTGTGAGCGAACAAGGAGCAGACATGCCTAACATTCAACGAATGTCGATCTGGTTGGTAACGCTGGGGCTTGCGGTACCGGCGGTACAAGCGGATTCCGAAGTGAACGGGTACCTGGGCGGCGGCCTGGAACACGACAGTAATGTGACGGTAGACGAGCTGAACGCCTCATCCGATCAGAGTGATGAAGCCTGGGTGTTTGATGCCGGGCTGGAAGGCATTCTGAAACCCACCGAAGCGCTGAACCTGACTCTGGGATACGACCTGTCCGGGCGCCGGTATCATAACCTGGACCAGTTTGATCAAGACATTCACCTGCTCTCGGCAGACCTGAGCTATGATTTTGATCCGGTCACGGTGGGTGCCAGCCATCACTATTCCTACGCTACTCTGGATTCTGAGCGGTTCCTGGATTTCCGGCGCACCAGCCTGTATCTGGGCAGCCTGATTGGCGAGAACGTGTACCTGCTGGCCAGTGTTCAGGACAAATCGAAAGATTTTAACGACGGTACGGCTCGGGATTCGGACATCCGGGGTGGCAGTTTCGATGCGTTCTTCTTTTTCAATCAGGCCCGGAGCAACCTGGTGTTCGGGGTTGATCTGGACGACGAAGATGCCCGCTCGGATGCCTACGACAACCAGTTGCTCCGGTTGCGGGTGGCGTTGGTGCACCGGTTTACCGTCGGTGGTCAGGACAGCCGTTTTCGCTTGAGCTGGCGTTACGAAGACCAGGAATACGATGAGGTGGTGATCACGGAGGAGACCGGCCGGGGGTTGAACGATTTTCTGACCCGGGATCTGGAAGAGCGAACCAGCCAGCGGGTGGACAAGGCCCGGGTGGTGGAAGCCAGCTGGCGGCAGGGCTTGAACGAAGTCTTCAGTCTGGAACCGAAGCTGTCTTACGGCCATTACACCTCCACCATCGATTCCGCCGATTACGACCGGTTTGTGGCAGGTGTGTCGCTGCGAGCGGGTTTCTAGTAATCCAGCAAACCATGGCCGAACCGGGTATCGCGGCCCGGTTCGCCGAGGTCCTGTGCATTGCTCGTCAATGTCTCTATGGCCCCGGGCAAATCAACCCGGCTGAGCTCGCAGGCCAGTGCCGAGGCCACCACCGGGGCAGCCAGAGACGTGCCGCTGTCCGGCGCCATGCCACCCTCGGGTATGGCTACTGGTACCGCAACACCGGGGGCGGCGAATTGCACCTGCTCGCCCTGGTTGGCCCAGCGGTATAGTTCACCAGAGCCATTCACGGCCGTGACACCGATCACCGGCCCATAGGCTGCCGGGTAAAGTGGGGCTGCTGCTGGCCCCTCGTTGCCGACAGCGGCAATCAAACCGATTCCCCGATCATTCAGCCGTTCGATGGCTGTATTCAACAGCCGGTTGTCCGGCCCGGTCAGGCTGATATTGATCACTGAAACCTCCTGATCGGCTAACCAGCTCAGGCCATCCAGCAAGTGCCCCAGCGTCGCCCCGGACAGCGCCTGATCACGCCCGTAGAACACCGAGGCATTGAACAGCGTGGCCCCCGGCAATCGGGCCGGCCAATGCGGCGCCTGGCGGCCGATCATCAGGCTGGCGACGGCCGTACCGTGGGCCGTGGGAGCGGCAAGTTCGCCCTTTGCCTCTGCCAGTTCCAGAAAGCTTTGCTGAACAATCTGTGCGCCTTCAAACACCGGGTGGGACAGCGCAATGGCGGTATCCACCATGCCTACCCGCACTGGTGCGGAGCACAGGCTTTGCCACTGGGGCAGGGCCGCATCGCTGCCCTCGGGGGCCTTGTCACTTTGTGGCGCATAAATGTGGTTGCGGTCCAGCTGCTCTGCCAGCCCCGGTAGTTCCGCTTGCAG
This sequence comes from Marinobacter sp. MBR-99, assembly GCF_040547575.1. Taxonomy (NCBI): domain Bacteria; kingdom Pseudomonadati; phylum Pseudomonadota; class Gammaproteobacteria; order Pseudomonadales; family Marinobacteraceae; genus Marinobacter; species Marinobacter sp. MBR-99. Next base: position 9,555 of record NZ_JBEPPY010000029.1, read on the forward strand.
GGCGTCCAGGGAGTCCAGTGCCGGGGCTACCCGAAACCGCACCAGAATCATGCCCAGGCCGGTCAGTTCCCGGCGCTCCAGAATGGTGATGCCGGGGCGGTCCAGTTCGGCGACTTCAGCGGCGGTGCCGGTGGCCAGCCATTGGCGCTCGACGGCCCGGAAACCGTCATCCAGCCTCACATCATTGAACGCTTTGCCGCCTTGCTGCGTGTGAATAGGGAGAGAGCGCGGTAACCGGGGCAACTGACCCCTGACCTGTTCAACGCGGGCTTCAATGCGTTGTTCCACAGCGTCCAGCCGGCGGCCCATGGAGCGTTCGATGGCCTGCTCGGTTTTCTGCTCTACCTGGCGGGACACAGAATCCAGTTGCCGGTCCAGTGCCTGGCTGCCAATGGCCAGCGCCATGGTAGACACGGAACACAGGGTAAGCACGCTGATCAGGCCAAGGTGGGAATCGAATTTCATAAACGCCTTCCGGTTGAGCAAAGGGTGTAGGGCTTTCTGGTTATTTAACGGCCGGCGATGAAGAAAATTCCCTCGGGCCGGGAATAACGTTCGGCCTGAGCCGTTCTACTGATAACACTCACTAAAAGACAATGCCATGCAACAGGAATTGACTGAACTGTTACCTGGGCTGCGGCGATTTGCCTATTCGCTGACCGGCTCGATGCCGGATGCCGACGACCTGCTACAGAGCACGGTGGAGCGGTTGCTGGCACGGGGCCGGCCGGATGACGCAGACCTGACCAAATGGGCGTTCCGGGTGTGCCGTAATGTGTGGATAGACGAATGCCGGGCCAGAAAGGTTCGCCGGGAAGCGGCCGAAAAGCCGGAACTGTCGGATGGCCAGGTCATCAACGGCGAGCACCACACCACCCAGCAGATCGAATGGAGCAGGGTGGATGCGGCCATGGCGGAGCTGCCCCAGGACCAGCGCCAGATCATCTCACTGGTGGCTATTCAGGGCCTGCCCTACAAAGTAGTGGCTGATATTCTGGAAGTCCCCAAGGGCACCGTAATGAGCCGCCTGGCTCGAGCAAGAGCCGCGTTAAGTGAGGCATTGGCGCCGGCGGCGGGTATGAGGACCGAATCATGAACATCACAGACGAAGTACTGTCCGCGTTTCTCGATAACGAACTGAGCGAGCCGGAAATGAACGCGGTGCGCGATCAGATCGCCCTGGACCCGGCACTGGCGGACCGGCTGGCGGAACTGGCCTCGGTGGATGCCGAGTTGCAGCGGCATTACGGGGCCATTGATCAACAACCCATGCCGGATGAGGTAACGCGGTTGCTGGCGCAGGCCGCCCCCGAGAACCGCCCGGACAACGTGGTGGCCTTTCCCTGGTGGCGCCGGCTGAAGGAACATTCCGGCAAAGCGGTGGCTGCCGCCGTGGTGGCCGGCTTCGCCATGACCCAGTGGCTGGGCTCACCGGCGGTGGACGATCCCGCATGGCCGTCCATCGCCCAGGCTCTGGAGCAGCAGCCCAGCGGCCAGGCCTCTGAGGTTGGTTCCGATGCCACCGTTATGCCGAGACTGACCTTCCGGAGCCAGGCTGGCGACTGGTGCCGTCAGTTTCGGCTAGAAAGCTCTGCCGGGGCTTCAGAGCAGATTGCCTGTCGTGATGGCCGTGGTGATTGGAACGCTGTAGCCAAGACCGACGTTCTCGCATCGGCGGATTCGACGGGCTACCGGACCGCCAGTGGTGGCCGTGTGCTGGACGCAGAGCTGGACCGGATGATGGTTGGCCAGCCACTGGCCTCAGACGAGGAGATCGCCTTGCTTGACGGCCGTTGGGTGCGTCACTGAGGGGATGTGCGCCATGCGCTTTGAAGGGGGCATTTGAAAAAACGCCCCCTTTTCTGTAGCCTTTATATTAATTGAACGTTCAATTAAAAAAGAAAGAGCGGAGAATAGGCCTCTCGCCATGCCAAAAGTCGGAATCAAAGACACCCGTCGCCAACAGTTGATCGAAGCCACCATGGAGTCCATCGCCGAGCTGGGGATGCAGAACACCACCATTGTCAGCATCAGCAAGCGGGCAGGGATGTCCTCCGGGATTATCAGCCACTACTTCGGGGGCAAGCAGGGGCTGATCGAGGCGGCCTTGCGTTATCTGCTGGACCAGCTCGGCAAGGAGCTGCGGGAGCGCATGGCGAAAACCGATCGCTCCCCGGCCCAGCGCCTGGATTGCATCATTGAGTCCAACTTCTCCGAGTTCCAGCGTTCGGCGCTGGCGGCGAAAACCTGGCTCAGCTTCTGGGCCCGTTCTATGCACGAGCCGGGGCTGAAGCGGCTGCAGCAGATCAACAACGCCCGGTTGTACAGCAACCTGCGCTACTCGTTTGCCCAGGTGTTGCCGCCGGAGCAGGCCACGGAAGCGGCCCGGCAAACGGCGGCGATGATTGACGGCTTCTGGCTGCGCAGCGCCCTGAGCCTGGACCCGGCCGAAAGCTTTGAAGCCGGCGAGCGGCTTTGCAAGCAGTTTGTTCACGAGACACTGGCCCGGGCAAGCGCCTGAGCCAACCCGAATTCCATGGCCCACAAGGCCTGAAGACACCGAATTGAGGTTACCAACCGCTTATGTCTGCATCTGTTCCTGTTGTTCAGAACTTTGTCCACGGCCGGTTTCTGGCCAACCGTTCCGGTGAGACCTTCCCGGTGGTGAATCCGGCCACCGGCCAGGTGATCTACCAGGTGGAAGTAGCGGATGAGGCGGTGCAGCAGGCCGCCATTGAAAGTGCCCGCGCCGGCTTTGCCCAGTGGGCGGCCACCCCGGCCATTGAGCGCAGCCGGATTCTGCTGAAAGCGGTAGCGCTGCTGCGCGAGCGCAATGACGAACTGGCAGCGGTGGAAGTACGCGACACCGGCAAACCCTGGCAGGAAGCGGAAGCGGTGGATGTGGTGACCGGTGCCGATGCCATCGAGTTCTTTGCCGGCCTGGCGCCGTCCATCGAGGGCAATCAGCAAGACCTGGGCGGTGATTTTTACTACACCCGCCGGGAGCCGCTGGGGATCTGTGCCGGTATTGGCGCCTGGAACTACCCGATCCAGATTGCCTGCTGGAAGTCCGCGCCGGCCCTGGCCTGTGGTAACGCCATGATCTTCAAGCCGTCGGAAGAAACGCCCATGGGCGCAGTGAAGCTGGCAGAAATCTTCATCGAGGCCGGCGTGCCGGCGGGCGTGTTCAACGTGGTGCAGGGCGCGGCCGAGGTGGGCCAGTGGCTGACCCATCACCCGGAGATTGCCAAGGTATCGTTCACCGGCGAAGTGGCCACCGGCAAGAAGGTGATGGCAGCGGCGTCCTCCACCCTGAAGGACGTCACCATGGAGCTGGGCGGCAAATCCCCGCTGATCATCTTTGACGATGCGGATCTGGAGAACGCCATCTCCGCCGCCATGGTGGGCAACTTCTACACCCAGGGCGAGATCTGCACCAACGGTACCCGGGTGTTTGTACACGAAGGCATCTACCCGCGCTTTATTGAACGGCTGTTGGAGCGCACCCGCAAGAACATCAAAGCCGGTGACCCGATGAACCCGGCCACCAACTTCGGTGCCCTGATCTCCAAAAAGCATCAGGATCTGGTTATGGGCTACATCGGCAAAGGCATTGCAGAAGGTGCCACGCTCAGCCACGGGGGCCGGGCGTTTGAGCCGGAGGATGCCAAAGGCGGTTACTTTGTGGAGCCCACCATTTTCACCGACTGCACCGACGACATGACCATCGTGCGGGAAGAAATCTTCGGGCCGGTCATGTCCGTGCTGACCTTCCGCGACGAAGACGAGGTGATTGCCCGGGCCAACAATACCGATACCGGTCTGGCTGCCGGCGTGTTCACCAAAGACATACGCCGGGCGCACCGGGTGATTCACCAGATCCAGGCCGGTATTTGCTGGATCAACAGCTACGGTGCCTCGCCGGCGGAAATGCCGGTGGGCGGCTACAAACTCTCCGGTATTGGCCGGGAAAACGGGCGCGAGACCATTGCCCACTACACCCAGATCAAATCGGTGTATGTGGGAATGAACGACCTCGACGCCCCGTTTTAATCCCGTCGGCCACAGAGGAGAATGCGTATGACAGAAAACCGATACGACTACATCATTGTAGGCGCGGGCTCGGCCGGCTGTGTGCTGGCCAACCGCCTCACCGAAGACGCCCGCCACAAGGTGCTGCTGCTGGAAACTGGCGGCAGCGACAAAAGCATCTTCATCCAGATGCCCACGGCCCTGTCCATCCCCATGAACACCAGGAAGTACGCCTGGCAGTTCGAGACCGAGCCGGAGCCGTATCTGGATAACCGCCGCATGCACTGCCCCCGGGGCAAGGTGCTCGGGGGCTCCTCATCCATCAACGGCATGGTGTATGTGCGTGGCCACGCCCGGGATTTTGACGAGTGGGATTCCGAGGGCGCCACCGGCTGGCATTACCAGAACGTGCTGCCGTATTTCAAAAAGGCGGAGACCTGGGCCTTTGGCGGCGATGATTACCGGGGCGACACCGGCCCGCTTGGGGTGAACAACGGCAACAACATGCGCAACCCGCTGTACAAGGCGTTTATCCGGGCGGGCGTGGATGCCGGCTACCTGGAAACGGCCGATTACAACGGCGCCCAACAGGAAGGCTTTGGGGCCATGCACATGACCGTGAAGAACGGTCGCCGCTGGTCCACGGCCAACGCCTACCTGCGCCCGGCCATGGACCGCCCGAACCTGACGGTGGTGACCCACGCCCTTGTCCACGAAGTAGTGCTGGATGGCAAAACCGCCACCGGTGTGCGGTACGAGCAGGGCGGCAAGATGCATGAGGCCAATGCTGCCGAGGAAGTGATTTTGTCTGCCGGTTCCATAGGTTCACCCCATCTGCTGCAGTTGTCCGGCATCGGCAAACGAGAGGTGCTGGAACAGGCCGGTATTGAGGTCAAGCACGAGCTGCCCGGCGTGGGTGAGAACCTTCAGGACCACCTGGAGTTCTACTTCCAGTTCCGCTGCAAACAGCCGGTGTCGCTCAACGGCAAGCTGGACTGGTGGAACAAGCTCAAGATCGGTGTGCGCTGGATTCTACGCAAAGACGGGCTGGGTGCCACCAACCACTTCGAGTCTTGCGGCTTTATTCGCTCCAAGGCGGGTGTCGAGTGGCCAGACCTGCAATACCACTTCCTGCCGGCGGCCATGCGCTATGACGGCAAGGAAGCCTTTGATGGCGACGGATTCCAACTGCACATCGGCCACAACAAGCCGAAAAGCCGGGGCTATGTTCGGGTTCAATCCGCCGATCCAAGACAGGCACCGACCATCCGCTTTAACTACCTGGAGCACGAAGCCGACCGGGAGGGTTTCCGGGACTGCGTGCGCCTGACCCGTGAGATCATCAACCAGCCCGCCATGGACGACTACCGGGGTGCGGAAATTCAGCCCGGCGTGGCTGTGCAGAGCGATGACGACATCGATGCCTTCGTGCGCCAGGCGGTGGAGAGCGCCTACCATCCGTCCTGCTCCTGCAAGATGGGCACCGACGAACTCGCCGTGGTAGGCCCGGATACCCGGGTACACGGCATCAAGAACCTGCGGGTAGTGGATTCGTCCATCTTCCCCACCATACCCAATGGCAACCTGAATGCGCCCACCATCATGGTGGCCGAGCGGGCAGCCGACCTGATCCGGGGCAGGGAGCCCCTGCAACCCGAGGATGTGCCGGTCCATATGGATGACCAGTGGCAGGCACACCAACGACCGGGGCAGGCGAAACGGGTGCTGATCTAGCACCCGAAGCCCCGGCCCCGGGGGTGCAAGGCCTCCGGGGTTAGCAAACCATCAGGATTTCCCTATCAACGCGACGGCTGTGCTGGCCGTTTCCTGGGCGTCAGATAGGCAAGTCCTGGCCCGTAACGAGAAGAAAACGCGGGGGTTTGTGTCCGATTCGAATTAAGCAGCGCTTAAAAAGTAGAGGAGGAACACCCATGCTGTGCATTAAACTGAAAACAACCAACCGGAGGCTCAGCCCATGACACTCTGGTTATCCACAGGCCTGATCTTCACCTTCGCCGCCATTGCCCTGATTCTGTACAAATGGTGGGACGTACAGTGCATCGGTGTCACACCGGTTCGCACACTGACGTTCATTGCCATTCTGTTCACCTCGGGCCTGGATGTAGGGCTGATCATGTTCCCGCTGACCGAGTTCGGCAGCTACGCCGATCTGTCTGCCAGTCCGGAGTACGGATTCGCCAACCCCCTGGCCATTGAGTTTGGCTTCTGGGCCTTTCTGATCTGGGGCTTCTATTTCCTGACCTGTTTTTACTTCGCCATCATCGAGCCGAGGGTAAAGTTTTTTGAAATCCCGGTGGTGAAAATCATCAATAACGTGGTGATCATCGGTACCTGCGCCTTCACGGCGTACCTGTTGCTGGTGAACCTGCCCTGGTATCTGCCCCAGTTGGGCGACGGCGAAACCGTGATGCCGGCGTTCTACGTGATCGTGTTTGCGGCCATTGCCCTGGCGGTGTATTCCAGTTCCAAGATCAAGTATGTGCGGATTCTGAGTATCGGCTCCAGTGTGCTGTTTATTGCCCTGATTGCCGGCATGTGGCTGCGGGCCTTTGCCCTGGGCAAGGGCACCCCGGCGGATTTCTTCGGTACCGCGGGCATGCTGGGGGAATACTTTACCAACATTCACCGATTTGCCCTGCCGATCAACGACTACCATGAGTTCTACCTGTTCTGGTGGTTCTCCTGGAGTATCATGATCGGCCAGTTTACGGCGCGTTTCGTCAGTGGCATCAAAACCTGGCAGTTGCTGATTGCCATGCTGGTGGTGCCGTCCATCGCTATCGGTGTGTGGTTCTCGGTGCTGTTCCACTACCACGCCGAGGGTCTGAAAATTGCGGCATTCACCAATCTCGCCATGATCTCGGTGGGGGTTCTTATGGTGGTGAACTCGCTGGATTCGCTGATTCGACTGTACACCGATAACCTGAACCTGACCGCCCGGCGTATGGGGCGAATGAACTACGTGATCGTTAATTTTGGTGCCATGGTGATGCTGACCATGCTGTTCCAGCTGGATTTTCTGCGTATTCAGTGGGTTGGGGCGCTGGTAATCGGCCTCTACTTTGCCTGTTTTGCCTACATTCTGGTGAACAAGCGGGCCGAGGTGGCGGCCATCAAATCGTCACCAAAAGAAAATATTCTGGATTTCCGAAAGATTGAACTTGCGGGATAAGGCCCCATAGATAGGTTAAGCCTATTCCGGGTTTGGAAATAATCAATTTTCACCCAGTGGGCCAAAACCGTATCTTGTGCACCGTTTTCAAGCCTAAACCCAAATGAACCAACAGGAGTTATTCTGCGATGGGTATCATTAACAGCGAAATCAAACCGTTCAACGCCACCGCATTCAAGCAGGGCGAGTTTGTTGAAATCTCTGAAGCAGACGTGAAAGGCAAGTGGGCCATTTTCTTCTTCTACCCGGCCGACTTCACCTTCGTTTGCCCGACCGAACTGGGCGATGTCGCTGACAAGTACGAAGAGCTGCAGAAGCTGGGCGTTGAAGTGTTCTCTGTGTCTACCGACACCCACTTCACCCACAAAGCATGGCACGACACTTCCGACACCATCGGCAAGATCAACTACTACATGGTAGGCGACCAGACCGGCACCATCACCAACAACTTCGGTGTGATGCGTGAAGGCCAGGGCCTGGCAGACCGCGCTACTTTCCTGATCGATCCGGATGGCGTTATCCAGGCGATGGAAATCACTGCTGAAGGCATCGGCCGTGACGCAGACGACCTGCTGCGCAAGGTGAAGGCTGCCCAGTACGTTCGTAACCATCCTGGCGAAGTTTGCCCGGCCAAGTGGAAAGAAGGCGAAGAAACTCTGGCTCCGTCTCTGGACCTGGTTGGCAAGATCTAAGTTTCCCTGCACGGGTGAAACTTGCAAGAAGGCCCGCACAGCGGGCCTTTTTTGTATCTATCAATCGACTTTATGGAATCGTATAGGTCTGAGCTATCAGATGGGTTGGGTCAATCAATTTGAGAAGGCTCCGGCTTGCCCTTATCGTACCTGCAACTTCAGATAACGATTCATTTTTGAATTCAGACAGTTAGTTTCACGACATAAAGGGGAATACCGAACATGTTGGACGCCAATATCAAAGGACAGTTGAAGGCCTACATGGAAAAGCTGCAGCAGCCGATTGAGCTGGTGGCAGCCTACGACGACAGCAAAAAGTCCCAGGAGCTGAAGCAGTTGCTGGAAGAAATCGAGCCGATGTCCGAGAAAATCAGCCTGCGGACTGAAGATTCGGCTGATGTGCGTCGTCCGTCGTTTGCCATCAACCGTGTGGGCACTCACATTGGCGTGCGTTTCGCCGGTATTCCCATGGGCCACGAGTTTACCTCTCTGGTCCTTGCGCTGTTGCAGGTGGGCGGCCACCCGTCCAAAGCTTCCCAGGAAGTGATTCAGCAAATCCAGGAACTGGACGGTGAGTTCGAGTTCGAAACCTATTTCTCCCTGTCCTGCCAGAACTGCCCGGATGTCGTCCAGGCGTTTAACCTGATGAGTGTGCTGAACCCGAACATCAAGCACACGTCCATCGATGGCGCCCTGTTCCAGGACGAAGTCGAGCAGCGTGAAGTGATGGCGGTACCCAGTGTGTACCTGAATGGCCAGCCCTGGGGCCAGGGCCGGATGACGCTGGAAGAAATTGTGGCCAGGCTGGACACCAACTCGGCCGAGAAAGAAGCGAAGAAGATCAACCAGAAAGACGCCTTTGAGGTGCTGGTGATTGGCGGTGGCCCGGCGGGTTCCGCAGCGGCCATCTACGCGGCCCGTAAGGGGATTTCCACCGGGATTGCGGCCGAGCGCTTTGGTGGCCAGGTAGCCGATACCATGGGGATCGAAAACCTGATCTCCGTACCGTACACCGAGGGCCCGAAGCTGGTGGCGGCCATGGAACAGCATGTTAACGAATACGAAGTCGACATCATGAACATGCAGCGCGCGGAGAAGCTGATTCCCGCGGCACAGACCGGTGGCCTGCATGAAGTGAGGCTGGCAAATGGTGCTTCCCTGAAAGCGCGCACGGTGGTTCTGTCTACCGGTGCCCGCTGGCGCCAGATGGGTGTGCCGGGTGAGGAAGAGTACCGCAACAAGGGCGTGGCCTACTGCCCGCACTGCGACGGCCCGCTGTTCAAAGGCAAGCGCGTGGCGGTGATCGGCGGCGGTAACTCTGGCGTGGAAGCGGCGATCGACCTGGCCGGGATTGTCGGCCACGTCACCCTGATCGAGTTTGGTGCCGAAATGCGTGCGGACGAAGTACTGCAGAGGAAACTGCGCAGCCTTAAGAACGTGGAGATCATTACCTCTGGCCAGACCACCGAGATCACGGGTGAGAACGGCAAGGTAAATGGCCTGACCTACACCGACCGCAATACCGGTGAGTCGCACCACGTGGCGCTGGAGGGTGTGTTCGTGCAGATCGGCCTGGTGCCGAACACCGAGTGGCTGAAAGGCGACATCGAACTGAGCCAGCACGGTGAGATCATCGTAAATGATCGTAACGAGACGTCGATTCCGGGTGTGTTCGCCGCCGGTGATGCCACCACGGTGCCGTACAAGCAGATCGTGATTTCGATGGGCGAAGGTTCCAAAGCCGCCTTGAGCGCCTTCGATTTCCTGATCCGCAATTCGGCAGAGTAAGCTGTTCACTCAAGCCTGACCATTCAGGCTGACCCCTGTAACCGGCGCCCACGGGAAGTGGGTGGCCGGTTTTTTTATGGGTTGCTGGTGACGTCCTGCTCCAGGCTGCCATCAACGCGGGCGGGTTTTCCGTCGGCCTCAAACAGATGGCCGTACGCTGAACGCACCCCGTCAACGATAAAGTCGAAGGGCACGTCATCAAACACGCCGTGGTCGTTGATGTATTCCATATGGGCCTGGCCGTCTTCGGTGAACTCCTGGAACACGGAATCGTTCACGCCATCAAACTCCAGCGGCTCCACCTTCATCAAAGCACACAGCTGCTTGTTAAAGGCGGGGGTGGCTTTAACCCATTGGCCGTTCAGGTACAGCTCGATAAAGCCATGCATCCTGAAAATATCGGAGCGCAGCCACTCGATCAGCTTGGGGCTGGACAGGTGATTGCGTACATCGGCCAGGCCCAGACGGCTGGGAATGCCGATGTATCGTGCAGCTGCGCCGAGCAGGACCGCTTTGGGAATGCAGTAGCTCTCGCGGGATTCCAGCGCGTAGCTGGCAGACAGGGTGTTTGGGTCGGTCTGGAACACATAAGGGTTGTACTGGACACTGTCGCGCACCGCCAGGTACAACGCCTTGATCCGCTCTACCGGTTCATTGGGCACACCCTCAAGTTGCTGGTCAATCCAGGCTTTGACTTCCGGCTTGTCGTAATCGAAGAATGCGGTGGGCTTGAGGTAGTTTTCCATGGTGATCTTCCGGCATTGGCGCATGATTGACCGATGATCTCTCGGTTAGCAAGCTATGGGCAATGACATTATCCACCAATCCCGCTGACCTTCTGCACCGGGTGTGATCGAGTTGGTGTTCTCTGGGGCTCGTATGTTGGAATGTTCGTTATACTGAACGACCAGAAACGCCGGTGGTTAGGGAATTACATGGCATTACGCACAGTCCTGCTGATCAGTCTCATTGTTTGCTCTTTTATGCGGGTTGCGGATGCCGGCATACGACCAAGCGTGATGTTCCTGTCACCAGACGATTCGCGCTTCTGGCAGATGGTGGCGGGCTTTATGGAGCAGGTTGCGGTTGATCTGGATGTTGACCTCGAGATTCAGTTCGATACTGACAGGCACCGGTTCAGCTACTTGCGCATGGCTCAGCAAATCATCACCGCTGAGGAGAAGCCGGATTACCTGATCATCATGTGCAAAGAGCTCGTCACCACCCAGATACTGGAGCAGGCCTACGGGCAGGGTGTGAAAGTCTTCTCGTTCAATACCGATGTGCCCGAGACGACACGGGCGGCAGTGGGTATGCCGAGGGAGACTCTGGACAGCTGGATTGGTCATGTGGTGCCCGATAATGTGGAGGCCGGCCGAACCTTGGCCAAACTGTTGGAACGTCGGGCGGTGGAACGTGGTTTGGTTGAAGCCGGTGCGCCGGTGCCGATGGTGGCGTTGACCGGGACGCTGGATTCTTCGGCTGCCAGAGATCGTAACCAGGGGCTTCTGAACGCGACCAGTATTGGTCAAGCTCAGCTATTGCAGTTGGTGCTTGCTGAGTGGAGCGAACAGCAGGCCAGCGAAAAAATGTCGGTGTTATTCCGGCGCTACCCACAAACCACAGCGATCTGGAATGCCAGTGACGGAATGGCTCTCGGTGCCATTCAGGCGGCCAGAGACGCGGGCCGCAGGCCTGGCGAGGATGTGATTGTTGGTGGTGTGGACTGGGAGCCCAGAGCGTTGGCGGCCATTCACCGGGGCGATCTGACGGTGAGCCTTGGTCGCCATTTTATGGGTGGAGGCCTCGCGCTGTTGCTAATTCACGATTACCACCATGGTTACGACTTTGCTGAAGGCGGGCGATCGGCGGCCTTGAGCTACCAGTTTGAGCCGGCGACAGCCGACAATGTGCATTTGATCGAACGAATGCTGGCGCCGGAACACTGGCAGGCCCTCGATTTCAGGCAATTCAGCCGGGCGCTCAACCCAGAGCTGAGAGAACAGGACTTCAGCGCTGAGCAATTAATGGATCAGTTTTCGTCCGGGCTTATCCAGCAGGGCGGGGGAAACCCGCTGGTTCGCCAATAGGGCCGTTCCTCCTTTTTCTGGGCTGCACGGAATGCCTATGCCGGAATTTATGACCTCACTCAGCCTCACCGAAAGTCTTGGCCAGTTGTTTGGCCTGGTCGCGCTGGCCTTCTGCATTGCCGGCTTCGCCAACAAGAACGACGACCGGCTGATGGTGCTACTGATCTCCGCCAACGTCGCCTTCGCCCTGATGTTTGCCTTCTTTGAAAGCTGGACCGCTGCCGCGTTGACGGTGCTGGTGATTGTGCGCATCGCCCTGGCCAGGAAGTATCAGGGCAACTGGCCGATCATGGTGGCGATGCTGGGGGTTAACCTGCTGGTCGCCTGGGCTACCTGGAAGTCCGCCACGGATGTGTTTCCGCTGGCGGCGGCCATACTGGGCACCATCGGCATGTTTATGCTCCGGGGTATCCCGCTGCGCATTGTGCTGGGGCTGGCGGCGTTCTGCTGGATGCTGAATAACATTGTGATCGGTTCGGTGGGCGGGATTCTGGCCGAGGCCATGGTGCTGGTGACCAACGTGATCACCATCTACCGGCTGTATCGCATCCGCGAGAAGTACCCGGGGGTTGAAACCTAGACCGGGCTTTGGCTTTTGGCTGTCCTTACGGCGATTGGTGGAGACCAGGGCCAATTGCAGGTCACACTCTTGGGCGTACCTTAGGGGCACTGACAATAAGCATAAGCCCGGGAGTAACACACCATGAGCCACCAACATTACGACGTTCTGATCATCGGCGCCGGCGTTTCCGGCATTGGCATGGCTTGCCATCTGAAACGGGAATGCCCTGGCAAGCGCTTCGCCATTCTCGAGCGCAGGCAGTCGTTAGGAGGCACCTGGGATCTGTTCCGTTACCCCGGCATTCGCTCCGATTCCGACATGTTCACCTTTGGCTACAACTTCCGGCCCTGGACCGGTGGCAAGGTGCTGGCCGATGGAGCCTCCATCAAGCAGTACGTGGCCGACACCGCCCGGGAAAACGATGTGGAAAGGAACATCCGCTACGGTGTGGCGGTAAAGACTGCTGACTGGTCCAGTGAGGAAAAATGCTGGAAGCTGACGGCGGTGAATGAAAAGACCGGCGAAGCGGAGACCTACACGGCCAGCTTCCTGGTGGGCTGCACCGGTTACTACAACTACGATCAGGGCTACAAGCCCGATTTCCCCGGCGAAAAAGACTTCAAGGGCCAGGTGGTGCACCCGCAGCACTGGCCGGAGAACCTGGATTACTCCGGAAAGAAAGTGGTGGTGATTGGCAGTGGGGCGACCGCCATTACCTTGGTGCCCACCATGGCGGAAAAAGCCGCCCATGTGACCATGCTGCAGCGTTCGCCCACCTACCTGATGCCTTTGCCGTCGACCGACAAGGTCACTCTGGCGCTGCAGAAGGTATTGCCGGAGAAAGCCGCTTACCGGCTGACCCGGGCCCGTAATATTTCCATTTCACGCCTGTTGTATGAGCGTTCCCGCAAGAGCCCGAAGGCCATGCGCCGGTTGTTCCTGTCGGTGATCAAGCGCCAGTTGAAGGGCAAGGCGGATATGCGCCACTTTACCCCCGACTACAACCCCTGGGATCAGCGCCTGTGTGTGGTGAAAGACGGCGACCTGTTTGATGCCATCAAGGCGGGTACTGCCTCGATCAAAACCGACCATATTGAACGTTTCACCGACACCGGCATTCGCCTCAAATCCGGTGAAGAGCTCGAAGCAGATATCATCATTCCGGCCACCGGCCTGGATATTCAGATGCTGGGTGGTATCCAGCCCACGGTGGATGGCCAGGGCGTAGTCTTGAAGGAAAAGGTGATCTACAAGAACGTGATGGTGGAAGGCATGCCCAACGCCGCCATGATCTTCGGGTACACCAACATCTCCTGGACCCTCAAGGCCGATATTGCCAGCGAATACCTGTGCCGGCTGATCAACCATATGGATCGCAAAGGTTATCAGGTGGTGGTGCCGCGAGACACGGAAAACAGCCTGGGTAACGACACCATTCTGGGTTCGCTGGACGCCGGTTACATCAAGCGTGCCGAAGATCGCCTGCCGCGCCAGGGCACTCACGGGCCCTGGAAGGCGAGCCAGAACTACCTGCAAGATGTGAAGATTCTGCGCTTTGAGCCCATTGAAGACGGTTATCTGGAGTTTGATGGCCGGTGCAGCCAGCAGGCCAGCCCGGAAAAGGCGGGCTTCCTGAAACCGCTGCGCTCGGCGTTGTTCGGGGCCTGAGCGGACAGCCATTGGCGCAGGGTATCCCCATAATTGCGGATAGCGCTGTGTAGATAGGTTCCTTAACATGGTAGGTCACCATGCTACTCGACTGACCTGCCGGGAACCTTGCTGTGTCCACACTCCGATCCGCACTGGCCTATGTGGCCCTGATTGCTGCAGTACTGGCGACCCTGCCGGGCATGGCATTTCTGGGCGCGGTGGCCGTAAGCATGGCGGTCAGTCTTGGATGGCGGGATATGCGCCGGGTACCCCGAGGAGTCTTCGCCGTGGCGGTGCTGGCGATGGCCTTTGCGTTTGGCCGTGACCCCGGATTGGTGGAAGGGGCGGCCGGGAACATGACCCGTTTGGCCGGGCTGATTCTGTCGGTGATGTTGCTGTCTTCGGTTTTGGCCGGTTCCCGGGATCTGCAGCGAATCTCCAGCAGTCTGTTCAGCGGCAAGCCGGGTACCCGGTATGCGAGCCTGGCGTTCGGCACGGCGCTGGTGTCGGTACCTCTCAACTTCGGTTCGGTGGCGGTGGTTGGTAGCCTGATCTCCGAGCGAATCCGCCGTTCCGGCGATTCTGCGGCCACCCGCAACAGCACCCGGGCGGTGCTCCGAGGCTTTGGTGTATCACCAATCTGGTCTCCGTTATCCATCTCCGTAGCGCTGACATTGACGCTTCTGCCCACCCTTGGCGGTGCTCAGCTCATTGGTCTTTCACTGCCGTTCGCCATGCTGGTGCTTCTGGCGGGTTTTCTCTGGCGCGAGCCGGAGCCGCAGCTTGAAACGGGTGCAGCCGCAGACACCGCCGGGGCTGCAGCCTGGTTGCGGTTTGGCGGGATTATCCTGGGCATCTGTATCGGGGTATTCCTGTTCAGCCATGTTTATGAATTCAGTTACGCTCGTTCGGTTACCCTGAGCTGCCTGGCGGCGGTCATCATCGGCTGGGGGCTGTCCTTCGCTGGCGGCCACACGCCCCGCCCACCCACGATGGCCAATGTCAGTAATGAACTGGCCATTGTCGGTGGTTCCGCTTTTATTGGTTCGGTGATCAGTGCGGTGGTGCTTGGGCAGGTGAACGGCGATATGGGCTTGCCGGGCTGGGCGTGGCCGGTACTGGCGGCACTGGTGCCCTGGAGTTTCTTTCTGGCTGGGCTGGCCGGTGCCAACCCGATCCTCACAGGTACCTTGATTGGCGGTATCCTGGGGCCAGCGTGGCCACCTGGCGCCGTGCTGGGGTTGGGCTTTGCCATGGTCACCGGCTGGGGTATCACGGCGTTCGGCACCCCGTTTGCGGCCAATGCCCTGATCATGGAGCGGCTGACAGGTTATCGCGCCCGGGATGCGTCCTTGAGGTGGAGCCTGGCGTTGTCGTTAATCGCGTTGTCCGCCGCCAGTGCTATTGCCGCTGGCCTGACGGTCTGGCTGGCCTGATCCGTTTTCGCAATCCGTGGCTTTATTCTGCGTATCCGACCGCTTCGTCATAGGCCACCAGGAATTGCGGATCGAAACGCTCCAGCGATCGGGCCAGGCTGGCACGGGACAGTTCACCCATGTGGCTGTCCACCAGGTTGCCTTCAGCGTTATAGAACAGGGTGGTCGGCAGGCCGTGGCTGCCGGTCACCCGGCCGAACTGGCCCTGCCGGTCGCTCAGCACATGGTGTAAATCCAGGTTCTGTTCAGACAGGAATCGCTGGATGGTTTCCGGGTGCTCGCCCTGGTTGGCGAAAACGAAATTGATGCCGGGGTAGCGCTTCTGGGCTTCCTCCAGCACCGGCATTTCCCGGATACAGGGCGGGCACCAGGTGGCCCAGAGGTTCACGACCGTGGGCTGGCCATTGGCGATGGCGCTCAAATCGACCGGTTGCTCGTTGAGATCGGTCAGGGCCACTTCGGGCAGGCCTTTGAGTTGCTGATTGATCAGCTGAATGGCACCGCCAGTCAGGCCCCAGGTCAGCAGGCCGGCCGCCATGGCCGTGCCCAGCGCCCGGCGGCTGCTGGCCCGGCGCCACATCAGGAAGCCGGCAAACACGAGGGCGGCAACCAGGCCTGTGACCATATCAAAGCCACCGTCCCGGATATCAATCATGCCCAGCCAGTCGCCTTGGTAGTGCTCGTAATAGCGAATCACGAACCCGATGCGGGCACTGAGCATAGCGACCACGAAGATATCCGCCAATGTGCCGGCGATGGGTGTTCCATGTTTGCGGCCGGTGATGCCCCCGACGATCAGAGCAACTATGAAAGCCAGGACCAGAAGCAGATGCCCGACAGAAAAACTGATAGGGCCAACGCCAACACTGAGCATGGTATCTCCGGGTTATGAAAGGATGTTTGGAACAGGTACGGCGTCTAGTGACCGGCAGGGCGGGTCAGAGTTCCATTTATTCGACTGGAAATGAAAGCCTGCTAATCAAAACCACCTATAGCTATTTCTCCAGCCCTCTGTTACCGTGCCTGCATCCTGCCTCTAGGGATTCCGCAGTTTCTGGCCCAAAGCCGCTTTGCGAACCATCCATACGACCTGTCAGAGGACGTCACCCCGAATTCGGCGCGTGACCGTAGTCGTCTTTTATTCCATGAATGTTCATGGCATCTGCCCGCATTCGCCGCATCCGGTGTTCGTGGAGGCAGAATCAATCAAGAGTATATTTTATATGAGTTTTTCTTCCCTCGGTTTGTCCGAGCAGCTGGTCCGTGCCACTTCCGATCAGGGTTATGACACCCCTTCTCCCATTCAGCTTCAGGCGATTCCTGCCGTGTTGTCTGGTAGAGACGTGATGGCTGCGGCCCAGACGGGTACCGGCAAAACTGCCGGCTTTACCCTGCCTCTTTTGCAGCGCCTGGCTGATAACCCGCGCAATGGCAAAGGCCCCCGTGCGTTGATTCTGACGCCCACCCGGGAGCTGGCAGCACAGGTGCACGACAGTGTGAACCTTTACAGCAGATACGTTCCAACCAAGGCCGCTGTGGTTTTTGGTGGTGTGAAAATCAATCCGCAGATGATGAAGCTGCGCAAAGGCGTTGATGTACTGGTGGCGACACCGGGCCGCCTGATGGATCTTTATCAGCAGAACGCCGTGCGCTTCAACGAAGTGGAAATCCTGGTACTGGACGAAGCCGACCGCATGCTCGACATGGGCTTTATCCGCGACATCCGCAAGATCCTTGCCCTGTTGCCGGCCAAGCGCCAGAACCTGTTGTTCTCCGCCACCTTCTCCAACGAGATTCGTGGTCTGGCTGAGGGCTTGCTGGATAACCCGGTGCAGGTAGAAGTGGCTGCCCGTAACACCTCGGCTGAAAGCATTGTTCAGTCGGTTTATCCGGTCGACCAGAGCCAGAAAACCGCCCTGCTGAGCAAGCTGGTGCGTGACAATGGCTGGGAGCAGGTACTGGTATTCACCCGTACCAAGCACGGCGCCAACCGCCTGACCCAGAAGCTGGAAAAAGACGGCATTACCGCCGCTGCCATCCACGGCAACAAGTCACAGGGTGCCCGCACCCGTGCGCTGGCGGACTTCAAGGCCGGCGAAGTGCGTGTGCTGGTTGCTACCGATATCGCCGCCCGTGGCCTTGATATCAAGCAGTTGCCCCAGGTGGTGAACTTTGAATTGCCGAACGTGCCGGAAGACTACGTGCACCGCATCGGTCGTACTGGCCGTGCCGGCGAAAGTGGCCATGCCCTGTCGCTGGTGAGCGCCGATGAAGGCAAGATGCTGGCGGGCATTGAGCGGCTGATCAAAAAGCAGCTGCCGCGCAAGGAAATCGAAGGCTTTGAGCCGAAGAACAACTTGCCGCTGAAGCCCAAAGCGAAGGCCGACCCGAGTAAGGCTCGCAATCGTCGCCCTCAGGGTGGCGCTGGCAAGAGCTTTGGCCCGAAACCGGCTGGTCGCAGCGGCGGTCGTGGCCGTGGTGGTCAGGGCGACGGCCAAGGCCGTGGCCAGGGGCAGGGTAGAAGTGGCCGCCCGGCTCAGCGCCAGAGCGCCTGATCACCCCGGTTCTCCAGACATAAAAAAGCGGGGCTGCAAAACAGCCCCGCACAGGAGAACGCACCAGCTGGCAGCCCACAGACCAGAAGGCTGCCAGGGGTACGTGGGATCAGAACTTGTAGGTGAAACCGACCATGTAGACCATGGGGTCGATTTCAACTTCGAACTTGTCGGTCTGTGCGGCGAAGTCACCGTTCGCATCGTAAACCTTCACACGGGCATCGGTATTGATGTCTGCCCACCAGATTGCCGCGTTAAGACCAAAATTCTCACTCAGCATGTAGTCCATACCCACTTCCACGGCCACGCCAACACTGTCGTCCAGGTCGAGTGACGTGCGGGCTCCGGGGATGCCGTATTCTGCAGCAACCACGCTATCCAGAGTTCCGGTGGTCTTCTCTTCAAAGAAAGTGGTGTAGTTGACGCCCACGCCCACGAACGGCTGGAAGGCTGAAGAGCTTGCCATCGGGAAGTACTGCAGTGTCAGGGTTGGCGGCAGGTGCTTGGTTTCGCCCAGCTTGATGTCACTCGGAATATCGCCGCCACCGTTGATGTTGTGCTTGAATGGGGTTGCACCCAGCAGGCCGACACCGAGGTTGTTGGTGAACATATAGGTGGCACGCAGGCCCAGCTGTGTATTGGAATCGACGGTGACTTTTGAATCCGCACCGGAAAGCAGCGGCGCGCCACCCACAGTGATAGAGTCACTGGAATCATCCGGCGCCACATGCACAACACCCGCACGCAGAATGAAATCACCCGCTTCGAAAGCCTGAACCGCCGGTGCAGTTGCCATCACAGCCGCTGCCAGAACACCCAATTTGAAACCACGAGACATAGCCATCTCCTTATCCATTAAAAGTCGATGGGCTCAATGTAATGGAGCGGGGCCGGGGAAACTTGATTTAGCGCAAGAAATGGCGGGCAGCGGATTTGGTTTGGTGTGGCTCTTGATTCAGCTCAAAAAAAATGGGGTGATTCCGGCAAATGCGGTATTCACGCATGGTCAGGCGGAGCGAGAGGCTTCTTCCTGGTCTTCAGCAACAAATACATCGCGAATACCCAAGGGCTGGCCTTCCGAGTTCTGCACGGTCACCGGTTGCACTGGCTGGCCGCTCTCACGGTCACGAAGATCCAATGGCTGGCCGTCCGGCGCCGGGTTCCATTTGTCGCCCCACTGGCGCAGGGCCACCACCACCGGGAACAGATCCCGGCCTTTCTCTGTCAGGCGGTATTCGAAGCGGGAGCCGTGCTCCCCAACGTCTACTTTGCGAAGCACGTCGTTATCAACCAGGCGTGCCAGGCGGTCGCACAGAATGTTCTTGGCAATGCCCAACTGCTGTTGAAAATCCACAAACCGGCGGGTGCCGTACATGGCGTGCAGCACAATCAGCAGGGACCACCAGTCCCCCACTTCATTCAGGGCACGGGCGACGGAGCAATTGGAGTCATCAAAACGTTTTCTGGCCATGTGAGGGAGTGTACCGAATAGGGTTGCATTTTGAAACCGGATTTAATAGGGTTGCTTTACGAAACCAAATTAATGAGGTTGCACATCACATGAGTATGAATCTTGGTCCTATGTTTGAGCCGTTTGAACTTCACAACCTCAAGCTGCGCAATCGCGTAGCCATGGCTCCGATGACCCGTAACTTCTCGCCCAAGGGCGTGCCGGGCCAGAACGTGGTGGATTACTACCGCCGCCGCGCCGAAGCCGGTGTTGGCCTGATCATCACCGAGGGCACCATCGTGAACCACGCGGCGGCCAACGGTTACCCGAATGTACCGGCTTTCTACGGTGACGAAGCCCTGGCCGGTTGGAAGAAAGTGGTTGATGCCGTACACGAAGCAGGCGGCGCCATTTTCCCGCAGCTGTGGCACGTAGGTGCCGTGCGTAAAGAAGGCACCGAGCCGGATCCGTCCGTCCCCGGTTACAGCCCGTCTGGCCTGTTCGCTCCAGGCAAGCCCAACGGCAAGGCGATGACCAAGGAAGATATCGATGACGTGATCAAAGCCTTCGGCGACGCCGCCCAGGACGCCAAGGCTCTGGGTTTTGACGGCGTGGAAATCCACGGCGCCCACGGCTACCTGCTGGACCAGTTCCTGTGGGAAGGCACCAACCAGCGTGACGACGAATACGGCGGCAGCCTGGAAAACCGTCTGCGCTTTGTGGTGGAAATCGTGGAAGAGGTGCGCCACCGCGTAGGCCCGGATTACCCGATCATGCTGCGCTTCTCCCAGTGGAAGCAGCAGGATTATGAAGCAAAACTGGTGAACAGCCCGGAAGAACTCGACCGCTTCCTGAAACCGCTGGTTGAGGCCGGTGTCGATATTTTCCACGCCTCCACCCGCCGCTTCTGGGAGCCGGAGTTCGAAGGTTCCAACCTGAACCTGGCCGGCTGGACCCAGAAACTTTCCGGCAAGCCGACCATGTCTGTCGGCAGTGTGGGCCTGACCGAAGACTTCATCAGCGGCACCTTCGCCAGTAAGAAAGAAGCGGTGGAGCAGTCCGGTATTGATGAGCTGGTAGAGCGAATGAATAACGGCGAATTCGACTTGATCGCCGTTGGCCGCGCCCTGCTGCAAGATCCGGAGTGGCTGGTGAAAGTGAAAGAAGGCCGCCTGAACGAAGTGGAAGCCTTCGCCAAGAAATCCCTGGCCAAGCTTTACTGATCGACCTATCCCTTCGATCCTGATTGCCGCGGGGCCTGTTCAGGCCCTGCGGCTTTTTTGTGGGTGAAAGTTATCCGGTTGTTAATCGCACAGTTTTACAGAACCGCTATGCTGTGTTCAGTAATGACTCAACCATCGAAAAAGGAGTTGTATATGGCAGTGGCTCGACATCTGAAACTGGCTGGCATGGCCTTGTTGTTGGCGACCCTGGTGGGCTGCGCGACGGTAGGCCGAGATTTTGCGACCCATAACGTGGACCAGATCCGCATTGGTGAAACCACCCGGGCCGACATTCAGGATATGTTCGGGGAACCCTGGCGCACCGGGGTGGAAGACGGTAAGCGCACCTGGACCTATGGGAAGTACCGTTGGTCTGCCTTTGGTGATGCCGAAACGACGGACCTGGTGGTGCGGTTCAACAGCGATGGCACGGTGTCATCCTACGTGTTTAATACCACGGAGTAGCGCAGTTCAGTGCCGGGTCGGACCTTAGGTTTGGCCCGGTGCGGTTTTCATCGCCAGCACTTCTTCCTCGTCCAGCCCTTCAATCATGGCCCCCCGGAACTGCCGGTTGATAAACCGTTCGGTTTCCTGCTGGATCTTTTCCCGCTGCTCGGGCTTCTCGATGTAATCCATGGCCCGGAACAGGATGTAGCGGATGGTCATGTGGGAAACCTCATGCACCACAGCGGCCTCCACACCCGGCACCAATCCCCGCTCAAGAATGTCCTCCGCCATCTCCCGGGCACTGGCATCCAGCTGCGCCTCCAGCGCCCGGCGCAACACTGGTGAGGGCCCGTGCAGTTCGCGGACGGCGACCGTGGTGGCGGCGGGATTGGCGAGGAAGTAGTGGTACACAAAGGTGACGGTGTCGTGGGATGCCTGCTCGGATGAGTCCGCCATCTGCCGCAGTTGCCGCACACCGGTTTTCATGTCCTCGGCGATATACCCCAGCACCTGCAGCCCGAATTCGTCCAGACTCTTGAAGTGCCGGTAAAAGGTATTCGGATTCAACCCAGCCTCACGGGCCAGCTCCCTCAGCCCGAGAGATGTCAGGCTCCGAGTTTCGGTAATCAACCGCAGAGCGGCCTGTACCAGTTTCAGTTTTCCGCCGGCCAGTGTGTTCACTTTTTACCTCTTGTTTGGGAGTCAGGTTGGTTCGGTGCCTGCTTCCGTTTCTGGAGTTAGTCCACTCTGGTGGAGCTTTCGAACATTGGCGTATGGATTCCTTCCCAACAGATCAATTTGGGAGACGGCTATCACAATAGTTTAACGGTTGGTTTGGGGGTGGGCTTCCAAAACTGTGCGGAGCCATGGATGGCGGAGCCCAAGCGCCACATGGATGTGCCGAAGGAGCGTGTTTTGGAAGCCCACCCCCAAACCAACCAACCCCCGGAGCCAGAGGCCAGTTGAACAAGACTCCCAATCACGGGGCCACACAGGCCAACAATCTGTCACCCAAGGCCAAACACCCGCTCCGGAGTATACAAGTGTCTACCCATGGCGGTATACATGTGTCTACCGGTCAATGATGACCATCCAGACAACAACAGGCAAGGCCAAACAGGCCACACAGGAGTGCAGCAATGACACAAACCGCACAAATCGCCATCATCGGCACCGGCTTCTCCGGCCTCGGCATGGCCATCAAACTCAAAGAAGCCGGCTTCAACGACTTCGTCATCCTCGAACAAAGCGACGACATCGGCGGCACCTGGCACGAAAACCACTACCCGGGTTGCGCCTGCGACGTGCAATCTGCGCTGTACTCCTTCTCATTCGAACAAAACCCCAACTGGACCCGCATGTTCGCGCCCCAGCCGGAAATCAAAGCCTACCTGCGCCACTGCGCGGAAAAGTACGGCCTGCTCGAGCACATCCAGCTCAACACCCACGTGGCCGGTGCCCGCTGGAATGAAAAAACCGGGGCCTGGACCATCGAAACCTGCGACAGCCCCAAGCTCTGGGCCTACATGCAAACCAACAACCTGAAGCCCGGGGATGTCCTGGATCGCAGCGATAAAACCCTGCCCAGGTTCCGCAAGCTGCACGCCCAGGTGCTGGTGTCCGGCATGGGTGGCCTGAGTACACCTGCCTACCCGGATATCAAGGGCATGGACACCTTCACCGGTACCAGCTTCCACTCCCAGAACTGGGACCACGACTATGATTTTCGCGGCAAGCGAGTGGCGGTAATCGGCACCGGAGCCTCGGCCATCCAGTTTGTGCCGGAGATCGCCAAGGATGCCGCCCACCTGGATCTGTACCAGCGCACGCCACCGTGGATCATGCCCAAGCCGGACCGGGAAATCCGCCCGCTGGAGCGGATGATGTTCCGTAAGGTGCCGCAAACCCTGAGTGCGTTTCGCCAGAGTATCTACTGGATGCTGGAAGCCCGGGTGCTGGGCTTTGTTGGTAACCCGCGCATCCTGAAAATCGGTGAGCTGCAGGCCCGGCGACATATTCGCAGTCAGATCAAAGACAAGGAACTGCGCAAGAAAGTGACGCCGGATTTCCATTTCGGCTGCAAGAGGGTGCTGATCTCCAACAATTACTATCCGGCGCTGGATCAGGATCATGTGGACGTGCTCACCGATGGCATCCGTGAGGTCAAGGGCAATACCATCATTGATAGCAATGGTACCGAGCGCCAGGTGGACTGCATCGTTTACGGCACCGGCTTCAAGGCCCAGGAGCCGATTCCCCGGGGCATGATCTTCGGTCGCGGCGGCCAGGACCTGCTCGATGCCTGGCGCGAAGGGGCGGAAGCCTACAAGGGCACCACGGTAGCCGGCTTCCCCAATTTCTTCATGCTGATGGGCCCGAACACCGGGCTGGGGCACAGCTCCATGGTGTACATGATCGAATCCCAGGTCCAGTACGTGCTGGATGCCCTGAAAAAAATGCAGCACCGGGGCTGGAAGACGGTGGAAGTGAGGGAAGACGCCGTCAGCCAGTACAACGCCTCGATTCACGCAAAGCTTGGCGATTCGGTGTGGCAGACCGGCTGCAAGAGCTGGTACGTGAACGAGAATGGTAAGAACACCACCCTGTGGCCGGGCTTTACCTGGCAGTTCCGGCAGCAGACCAAGCGTTTTGATGCCGAGCAGTATGTGTGTGAAGCGGCGGGAGTGATGGAGCAGGGTGGCGAGCCGGCGTTGGTTGGCTAGGGTCGGAGAGACGGGAGAGTCCGAGCCTGGATGGCCCCGGGCTCTGCGGCTTTTTCTGGCCTGATCTTGGATAGGCGCCAGATTTCCGGTACCTTTGACCACACTACAGGCATGGATTGTGCCGATTAACACCTTGTGGATACACGGACGTGACCAAAATAGCAGACCCGCACTCGCTTGCGCTTCATGAAGCGTTGATGATCGAGGGTGGTTGGGACCAATACTCCGATAGGGAA
>NZ_JBEPPY010000030.1:0-29615 GCF_040547575.1 Marinobacter sp. MBR-99
AAACACACAAATAAAGGGAAAATAGTGTCTGAATCTTCGATTTTTTGCCGTTTAAACCCAAGATGGGCAAATATCAGCAGTTATTCAGACCTTCCCTAGCCTCTTAATGTTAAATTTTTGCCGAAACCCACGCCATGGCGCTTCCCCATTTTACCAGCCACCTCATGAACCTGCGGTGGCCACACCGTGTCCTGGTGGTGACTTCTCTGTCCGTGATCGCCGCCGGAATGATCGCCCCCCCATTGTTCATGTTATTTGGCGGCACCTTGGGCCCGTCAATCCTGGCCACTGCCCTAATCACCGCGGTCTTGGTCGCGTCGCCGGTGGTGTACATCCTAGTGATGGTCGGGAAAATCGCCCAAGAGGCCACGCGCGTCGCTGCGCGTCGTAACGAGATTTTTCAGTCTCTGCTGGAGAGTAGTGCGGTCATGCAGAAAAACGACCGAGTTTCGGCACTGCTGGACGACATGTTGGTGCGACTGCATCAGCTGTGGCCCGACAATCATTTCAGCATCGTTTGGGGCAGCGGCCGGTCGACTATGGTGCGTTTTTTTTCCTCTCACGGCATTTCCAAAGAGGAAAAGCGCATCCTGATTCACAACAATCATCGACTCCTAGAATCAGGCCAGGCCGAGGTGGTGGTGCAGCTCAAGCGGGTATGTGGGAACGAGGGTCGGCACTGGCAATTCTTGCCCCTGCATGGCCGCAAGGGCTTGGTGATCGGCACGCTGGCTGTAAAGGGGCTGTGCCTGTCACGAGCCGACGAAGAAATCATCTCCCTCTTCCTGGATCAGTCGGCGGCGGCCATCCAAAATAGGCTGCTGACTATCGAACTGGAAAAACTTGCCAACATCGACAGTCTTACCGGTGTCTATAACCACAACTATTTCAATAAAGAACTGGAACGCCAGATCGAACTCAAGGAAGGCAATCAGGGTATTGATTTCTCACTTCTGGTGGTGGACGTCAACGGACTCAAGGGGCTGAATGACAACCTCGGACACTTGGCCGGGAATCGCCTGATCAGCGCCGTTGCCGACCTGCTGCTATCGAGTTGTCGTGAAGAGGACTGCGTGGCGCGCATCGGCGGCGATGAATTCGCGGTGATCTGTCCAGGAACCAGACTGGACCAGACACAATGCCTGCTGGAACGGATCAGTCGGTGCAGCCAAGCACAAATACTGGATTTCGACGATCACGAGGACGAGGACTTTCGCCGCGTCCCGATCCAGTTCAGCATCGGCGTGGCCTCTTCTTCGGAAATCCTGAATGCTCGTTCCGTGTTAGGCTTGGCGGATAAACGCATGTACGAGAACAAACGGGCCTTTTATGATAATCCCACCGAAAAACAGCGGTGATCAAAAGTAGACTTTTCCGTAAGCTACACGCAGGGAGATTCTGCATCAAGAAGTCACGTTTTTCCGACAGCCAGTTCCTGTCGATACTCAAGCAAGCCGAGAACGGCGTACCGGTTCCGGAGCTTTGCCGTGAGCACGGCGTGAGCAGCGCCAGCTTTTAAATGGCGCGCCAAATTCGGCGGTATGGATGCGTCCATGATGGCCCGCTTGAAGGAGCTGGAGGACGAGAACCGTCGGCTCAAAAAAATGTACGCCGAGGAGCGGCTTAAGTCGGACATTCTCAAGGAAGCCATCGAAAAAAAGTGGTAAAGCCGTCTCGTCGTCGTGAGATGGCGCAGAAAGCCGTCAATGAGAAGCGTGTTAGCATTCGCCTGGCGTGTTGGATGTTCAGCATCAGTGAAACCTGTTACCGCTACCAGGCTAAGCTCAGCGACGAGAACGCAGAGATTGCCGACTGGCTGATCCGATTGACCCATAACCAGAAAAATTGGGGCTTCGGGTTGTGTTTTTTGCATCTGCGTAACGTTAAGGGTTTTGGCTGGAACCACAAAAGGGTGTACCGGATTTACCGGGAGCTGGAACTGAACCTGCGTATCAAGCCCAAGAAGCGTCTGGTCCGTGAAAAGCCGGAGCCTTTGGCCGTGCCGGAAACGATCAACGACAGTTGGTCGATGGACTTCATGCACGACCAGCTCAATGACGGACGCAGTTACCGGCTGCTGAATGTAATTGATGACTTCAACCGCGAAGGCCTTGGCATCGAGGTGGACTTCTCGCTGCCGGCAGAGCGTGTTATCCGATCACTCGACCAGATCATCGAATGGCGAGGCAAGCCGCGCTCCATTCGCTGTGACAACGGCCCAGAGTACATCAGCGGCAAGCTGTCAGCCTGGGCCGAGAACCGAGAGATCAAGCTGGCGTTTATCCAGCCTGGCAAACCCCAGCAGAATGCCTATATCGAACGTTACAACCGAACCGTGCGTTACGACTGGCTGGCACAGTATCTGTTCGACAGCACCGAAGAAGTCCAGGATTATGCCACTCGTTGGCTCTGGCACTACAATCATGAACGACCCAATATGGGACTTGGAGGGATTACCCCTCAACAGAAGTTGGCCATGATGGCCTGAGGTCTACTTTTGAACCCCGTTAAAAATGGGGGGATTACCAGGGCAATGGCCACCAGCACGGAAAAGCCGGCGATGAGCCGGGCGCGGATGGTTAGGTTGGCGAAAAAGTGCTTCATGGATGACCTCCGTATTCGATGCTAAGCAGTTAGGCCGCAAACAGTCATTCTACGACGAAGTTGACCTGCTTCACGTCACGGAGCGGGCCTTAACTCAGGCGGGACGGGATACTATGCGGTTAATAAGGCGATGGCTTCATGCAGGCTCTTCAAAATACCTCGGGAATAATGATCAATTAAAAAAGGCACATTATTGTCATTGAAGTTGATATAAGAACCGCGGATAAACATCCACTTGGTCTGGACACTGTCTATGGCCTTTTTCAGTTCCCCACTGGAGGGGGTCTTCACAAGCTTTTCAACCAATTGATCAAATTGTTTTGCCTGTTGATCAAGGGCCAGCTCCGAATCGGCGCCCTGAAAGCTTTCGGCAACGGAAGAGTTTGAGCGTGCGGAGTATTTAGACATCATCCGCGCCATCATGACCGCTGCAGAACGTGCAATCTCGACCCTTTCGTCGGGGTTGGCCCCCACGCCCTCACGAGCAAGATCGTACAGTTCTGATGAAATCGTGCTCAGAGTGACTGTTTGGTCGGCCATTTCCGAAAGGAGTCTCAAGTCCGGGTAACCACGCTGGCGCACATCATTGATGTTCTGGCGCATGAGTTCTTTGAACTTGTCGAATTCAGTGACGAGTTGCTGGGTCTGCTCCTCGCTCAAGGCGCTGGACTTGTCTTCAGCAATGGCATTCATCGCACTGTTGGCATTGTTGATTGCTGCAACTATTTCGTTCAGAGTGGTTTTATCACCGCTGGCGCTGTACTGATAATAGGCGCTAAGGGCAATAAAGTTAATAATACGGAAGTCGTGGAGTTGTGACAGAAATCGAGTTTCGTCAGCCTTCACTGTCAGGGAGACGAAAATCAGCGCAATAAGGCCGGCAGTGAGCGACCGGGTTTGGGTTCGAGCGTCTTTCATCGGATGAAAATCTCCTTAATTACAGTTATATTTTTGTATCCAGATCAGTCCGTTGGCGCGACTCGCTAAATTCCGATTCGCGAATCTGCGCTTCCCGAGACGACCTCGCTTCTGATGTTGTCAAAAAGCTCGAAGCCTTGTACGGTGAAGACCCGGACGGCCGCGAGGACGACTGACGCCGCTGGACGAACCGAACGTGCACGGCTCCTGGAGCTGTTTGATGAAGCCTTTGCCGGTGGTGCAGCCCGATACAAGGTCGCAGAGCTAACAGATATCAGCGAGTGCACATTGAAGCGCTGGCGAAGCTCTGACGGTCGGGTTGCTTTTCCGCACATTCCAATCGGCAAACTCCTTTTCGCGCTTCTTTAGTGTCTTTGCAGCCTTTCGGACAATCGCGGCTCTTTCACTAAATGGTATTGCAGCCCACTTCTTTTGTGCTCTCTCGGCCACCTGCGCAGCAGCGACAACATCCTCGCCATTTGCGATGCCCGGAACACTAAGACGATCGCCATTGGACGGATCGATAACATTGGAAACGCCACCCCCTGCCTCTACCCAACCAGAACTAAATATTTTTCCAGCCCAAATATGGACCTCTTTCCTTTCTCGCTGCATCACGCCTCAGGGAATTACTATCCGGTCAGTCCAATCTATATCCTAGACGTGAAAAGCCTGCAATGGTGGAGCTTTGGGCGATATAATGGCACTTCGCACCTATTCACCCAGTCAGTGCTCTCAACTCATGCGTACTTTTACTCGCCAACATTCCCTGGCGGAGCAACTGGTTCTTGCTATTGCTTTGAGCCCCCACTGGCCTTAAACCACTCGAGCAGATCCTTCAGCTCGGCGGCAGTCCTTGCAAGCTGATCTGCCGCCGTATTGATCTGCTGACTGGACTGCTCTGTGTTCGAGGTAATCTGGCTTATACGACTGACCTGGTCCAGTATCAGATGGGCCCGCTTGGCATTTTCCTGGAGAGTTTTTGCGATGTCTTCGTTGTGTGAACGACCGTCACTGGATGAAGCAATGATACCTTGAAACGCCTGTTCCAGCTCTTGAGTGACATCCAGTGCCTCACGGACTTCCGATTGACAGAGTTCCATGGATGTTGTGGCCTGAGAAACCTGCGTCTCGATCGTTTCCAGAGCTTTGGCGGCGTCCTGCGTGGCCTCCTGGGTTCGTGTTGATAACGCCCGCACCTCATCGGCAACCACTGAGAAGCCCCGGCCGTGCTCTCCGGCCCTGGCCGCCTCGATGGCCGCATTCAGTGCCAGCAGATTGGTCTGTTCGGCAATGGCCTGGATTGTGTTGACCACTTCGTGGACACGCGCGCTGGCCTGGGAGAGAGCTTCCGTTGTCTGCGAGGACTGGCTCACCGCCTGTTCTATGCGGCTCATTCCCGCTACCGCCCGGCTGACGCTGTCCCCGCCTGCTCTGGCCAGCGTTTCAGTCCGCATCGATACGTCTCGGGTTTCCCTGGCTTTGTCAGCGACGGTTGCTTCGCTGTCCGACATCTGCTGAACGGAGCCGTTGACCGCTTCGATCCCCCGCGACTGATCCTCGGCGCCCTGAAGCAGGCCGTCTGTCGTTGCCGACAGCTCTTCGGCACTGCTGGCCAGGGTCTGGGAGATGGTATGGCTTTCGCTGACCACACGGCTCAGCTGTTGCTGGAGACAGTTGGTCGCCTCTAGGATCTGCCCCATTTCTCCAGGTGCAGTGTACTGCCTCGAGTCGAGATGACCCTCGGCAAGGCTCTGAATCGTCTCCACCGCCTGATTTACCGAGCGGTTCATGGGACGGACAACCAGCCACGCCACGATACTGAGTACCAGCATCCCCAGGATCAATACGGCAAAGAGAACTGTCGTGGCCAGGGAAATCGCGAACTGCGAGAGATTTCCCGTAAGTTCCGAGAACTGATGCGCCACTTCGTTGACCTGTCTTTCTTTGGCATCGATTTCCTGGATGATCTCCTCCCGCTGCGAGGGATCGGCGGCGTTCCTGAGTTCGGCCGCCAGAGCGAGTATCTGCTCCGATATCTCGGAGGCTTCGCCCGACAGGGAAACCAGACGCTGGGCGATTGGGTTACTCTTCAGGATCCTGAGCCGCAGAATTAGGGCGCGGGCCTGGTCAGGGTACCTCACTTCCTGGAACGTTTGTTGTATCTTTCGTGCGAACTCCGAGGTGCTGCTGGTTTCAAGGAGTTCCGGCGTCGCCGAGAACAAAGCGCTGTAGGCCAGCGCGCGTCTGAGACGATCCTCGAATTTCTGGTAGTCACTCTCATTGTTGGTATTGACGTACTGGTGCAGACTGGAACTCGCCCTGAACACGTTAACCGTATGGGTTCGTTCAGCCCTCGAGATCAAAGTCACCACATCGAGCGTGTTGAACACAAAGAACGACACCGAGCCAGCCAACAGGGTCACCACGACGCCCAGTCCGACAAGGAAATAGACCCGGTGCCGTATCAGTCCGAACCATTGCTTTATAGAGTCAATCATGGGTAACGGTTCTGTTAGTTGATTAAAGAAAACGTCTGCAATCGGAGGTGTTACCACCTGATGCGTATCAACCTCTCGCTCGCATCGACCGATCGCAGGGAAACTTTAGCGGCAAGACCCACCCCAGATTCTTTACTTAGAAGTGGTATGCGACACCGATACCCACGATAGTGGGGTTTACTCTCACTTTCGCCTGAACAGGGGCAGGGCCCAAGTTACCGGTGATATCTGCCTTAAAAGGCGCATATCTTACATCAAAATTTGCCGACCAGTTATTATGCATCTTCCAGCGAAAACCAGCTTGAACGGCAGGGGCCCAAGTATCTTCAACATCAAAGTCGGTTAGTGCGCGATCCTTCTCATCTAAAAAGAGAATCCGTCCTACACCCGCTCCAAAGTACGGAGAGAAGTTGCTACCCGTTAAGACATGATACTGAAGCGAAAGAATTACCGGACCATAATCTGTTTGACCAAGAAAAAGACCGGAGAGAGACTCTTCGCCCTGGAGGTCCGCACTAGCGGGAATGCCGCCAAAAATGTTAAATGCCAGCTGATTACTCAGAAAATACGACACGTCGAATGAAACGGTCGTATCGTTGTTAATAGACAGGTTGGAATTTGGAACGGGGGCACCCCCCGCAGAGGCTGATCGCAAATCTTCATCGGTTAAAACTCTAGTGGCATTCAGTCCAACCACCCAGTCGCCTCTACTGTAAACCGGCTCAGATTGAGCGTTGGCCAGGCTCGCAGCAAGTGAAAGTAAAAGGAACGCCACTAACGAGACTTTACTAATTATTTTAGGTTTCATTTTTTTATTATCCTTTTTGGTATTAAAACAAATTGGCTTTAGGTAAAACTGCAATTTTTCGTAACACAAATGCCACTCATTGATGCTAGCTTGCCGGTTTATTGACTAATACTTCCCCATACTCAGAACGCAGCTTGTTTTTTAATACTTTCCCCGTGGCATTGCGTGGCAATCCTTCCACAAAGATCGCGCGATCCGGGATCTGCCACTTGGCGACTTTCCCCTGATAATGAGCAAGAAGTTCCTCCTCAGTAATATTTGCGTCGGGTATTTTTACTGCCAACAGGATCGGTCGTTCGTCCCATTTATCATGGGAGGCCGCCACTACGGCAGCTTCATTGATGGCAGAATGGCCCATTGCGATTCCCTCCAATTCGACTGTAGATATCCATTCACCACCAGATTTAATAATATCTTTTGAGCGGTCACGTATTGTCATAAATCCATCATCATTGATCGAAGCAACATCACCTGTCTCGAACCAACCGTCTTCCTCAAGAGTCTGATTTGGTTCAACACCGAAGTAATCGGCTACCACCCAATGACCACGGATGCGGAGATTTCCCTGAGCAATGCCATCTTCGGGCAGTTGATGACCGTCTTCTCCTACAATTTTGAGCTGCACCCCGTAGGGAGGCCGTCCCTGGCTTTCACGGATTTTGTTTCTTCCTTCCTCCGAAAGAGTATTGTGTTTCGACAGCAGTGCGTTGACGGTTCCGATCGGTGATGTTTCTGTCATTCCCCATGCATGGACAACTTCTACGCCATACTTACCACGAAACTCCGACATCATTGAGGGCGGACAAGCGCTACCCCCTATCACCGTCCGTTTAAGCGACTGTGCCGAGGAGCCAAGCTCGTCCAAAGCCGAGAGAAGTCCCTGCCAAATCGTAGGCACACCCAGCGCAATCGTTACGCTTTCTGAATCGATCAGCTTGACCAAACTTTGCCCATCCAGGCCAGGACCAGGCAACACCAGTTTGGCTCCAACCATCGCCGTAATGTAGGGTACCCCCCACGCATTTACGTGAAACATAGGAACAACCGGCATCACCACGTCCCGTGCCGATAAATTCAGTGCGTCGGGTTGAGCAGCTACCAGCGCGTGCAGAACGGTGGAGCGGTGTGAATAGAGCACCCCTTTGGGATTTCCGGTGGTGCCCGATGTATAGCAGAGGCTTGAGGCCTGGTTTTCGGCGATTTCAGGCCAATTCGCGTTAGGCGTTCCTCGCTGGAGAAACTCTTCATAAAACAACAAGCCTGGAAATTGCGCTGCAATTTCTTCGTCCGGTTCGGACATCAATACAAATTTCTCAACCGTCTCCAGTCGGTCTCGGATATTTGAAACAATGGTAAGGAACGTTTTGTCAAAGAATATGACTTTGTCTTGAGCATTGTTGATAACGTAAACGAGTTGTTCTGGAAACAGTCGCGGGTTAATGGTGTGACACACCATCCCGCCACCAGAGATGCCAAGATAACATTCCAGGTGCCCCACGTTATTCCAACAAATGGTCGCGCACCGATCCCCCTGGACATAGCCTGCCGTTCGAAGCGCTGACGCAAGTTGTCGCGACCGCTCCGAAACAGTTGCCCAGTCAGATCGACTGGGATTTCCATCCGTTCCTATCGACACAATCTCAGCGTCTCCATGGTAGCGAGCAGCATGGTCGATCAAGGAATTCACGGTGAGCTCCATGTTCATCATTTGGCCAAGCACGTTTATCTCCTGTCGTTTTTGTAGTTGGTTGACGCGAGTATCTGGCGTCATTAAGGTCCAATGTAGAAGGCATAATCCGGGTTTGAACCTAAACATTTCCCAAGAGGATGTCGGCTGCATTTTCGGCAATCATCATGGTGGGTGCGTTGGTGTTACCGGCAACCAAACTGGGCATTATCGAGGCATCGACAACTCTTAGCCCTTCAATCCCTCTGACTTTTAATTCCGGATCAACGACTGAATCCGGATCCGCGCCCATACGACAAGTGCCAACGGGGTGGTAAATAGTCTCTGCATTTTCCCGGATAAAGTCCGCAATCTGATCGTCCGAGGACACAGAGTTTCCGGGCATGACTTCTCGCTTACTATGCAAAGCCATTGTCGGTGCCGCGAGTACTCGTCGCCCGAATTTAACGGCGGAAATCATTGTCTTGATGTCTTCGGGGTCACTCAGATAATTGGGCTGAATCAACGGATCGGCTAATGGATCAGGGCTTTTCAGTCCAATAAAACCCCGGCTTTTGGGCAGCAGATCGCAAATGTGTAAGGTGTAGCCATACCCGGTCATCACTTTTCGCCCATGATCCTTCAAAAAAGTTGGCAAAAAATGGAATTGCACATTCGGTCGTTCACACGAAGGGCTGGATTTAACAAAGCCTCCTGCCTCGGCTACATTACTGGTGAGAAACCCGCGTCGCGCAAAAATATAGGAAAAAAGTGCGCTCACTCCCCGAAGCAGGAAGCTGGGGGCAACACCAATAGGCAAACGTGAGTTCGCCGCGTGCATCAGCGTAATATCCAAATGATCGACCAGATTCTTGCCCACCTCAGGAAGGTGATGGACCAGAGGGATTCCGTGTTTCCGAAGCTCTTCGCGATCACCGATTCCGGAAAGCAAAAGTAGCTGTGGTGAATTAACCGCCCCGCCGGACAAAATGACTTCACCGCCATTATTGAGTCTGAGCTGGCGATATTCGCCCCCTTGGTTCAGTGTCACCCCAACCGCCCGCTGGCCATCCATTACCACCCGGGTTACCCGAGCGTCCGTTAGCACATCGAGGTTAGGCCGTTTCTCTGCGCCACGCAGAAACGCCTGCGCCGAACTCCAGCGCCGACCATTTTTTTGTGTCACCTGGTAGAGGCCCAGTCCCTCTTGCGTTTCGCCATTGAAATCCGTGTTCACCGGGACATCCACATGGGAAGCGGCGCGAACAAAATCCCGACTTAACGGATTGACCGATCTCAGATCGCTTACGCTGAGTTCACCGCCCTTGCCGTGGTAAGCATCCGGTCCGAAACGTTCGTTATCTTCCAGTCGGCGAAACAATGTTAATGCGCGGTCCCATCCCCAAAGGTCGGTTCCGGCAGCCTGACCCCAGTGTTCATAATCGGCTTTGTGGCCCCGGATGTAGACCATGGCGTTGATGGAGGAGGAGCCGCCAAGAGTTTTACCCCGGGGCCAGAACAGACGGCGCCCCTTGAGATGTTCCTGAGGCTCGGTTTCGAAGGCCCAGTTCACCTGCTTGCTATTGGCAAGAAGTGCAATACCCACAGGCATATGTATGAGCGGGCTCTTATCCTTTGGCCCTGCTTCAAGTAACGCTACTCGCTTCGAGGGATCGGCAGTCAGTCGGTTAGCCAATACACAGCCAGCCGACCCGGCGCCAACAATAATGTAATCGTACATAGTGACTCTCTTGTTATTGGATTATGCTCAGCCCAGAATACGAACAGCAGCCTCTATAAGACGCCGGACCCAGGCTGTATAGGGTGGAAAAAGAAGATGCATAAGAGAATGTTTATCCTCCATCAACGCCTTTTCATGCGAAAAAGCGCGGAAACCGTATTCACCGTGTGCCGCCCCTATCCCGGAATTATTAACTCCACCAAACGGCAGGCCCGGATGTAGAAAATGCACAACTGTAAGGTTGACTCCTACAGCGCCGGAGCTCGTTCGCTCGATAATATCCGTGGCAAAAGCCTCGTTTTTGTCGAATATGTAAAGCGCAAGCGGTTTAGGGTTATCGTTGATTTTCTTGATAACCAGATCAATATCGTCGAATTCAATAACGGGTAAGATCGGGCCGAATAACTCCTCACGTGAAATATCCATGTCGCTCGATACATTTGAAATCAACGTCGGAGCAATAAAATTCTCTTCAGCATCTGTAACACCGCCTTCAAAGACTCTTGCACCTTTGTTTTTGGCATCATCTATCAGGTTTGAAACTCGCTGGAAATGACGTCGATTTACAATCCGGCAATAGTCGGCGGTCGATTTCTGGGCTTCTGGTGTTTTTCCATAGACTCGCCCAATTTCCGTTTTAAGTGCTTCATTGAATTGATCTGCGATATTAACGTGCACAAAAACATGATCTGGGGCGATGCAGGTCTGGCCATTATTGGCAAACTTCCCCCAGACAATGTATCGGGCAGCCTTCTTGATGTTGGCATCCGGGCCTACGATGGTCGGGGATTTCCCGCCCAGCTCCAGTGTCACTGAGGAAAGGTTCCTGGCAGCAGCCTCCATGACCAGCTTGCCTACCGCAGGGCTACCAGTGAAGAATATGTGGTCGAAGGGCAGGGCCAACAGTTTCTGGGCTACAGCGGCATCGCCTTCAATCACCGAAACAAGATCGGGGGGGAAGGTTTCGGCGACAATGTTGGCAATCACCTTTGAGGTGTGGGGTGTCATTTCCGAGGGTTTGATGATAGCTCCGTTCCCCGCAGCCAACGCTGAGACGAGAGGTCCGAGCGCAAGATTGAGAGGATAATTCCATGGCGCGATAATTAAACACACACCCTTTGGCTCTGGCCGAACATAAGACCTCGTACCCCAAACACCAATGGATGCAGCCACTCGCTTCGGACGCATCCATTTACGCAAGTGTTTTTTAGTGTGTCGAATTTCCTGAAGCACCGGCAGGAGTTCAGTTAATTTGACTTCTGGAGCGGGTTTTCGAAAGTCCGCCGCGCAAGCCGCAATGATGTTTGATTCGTAGCGTTTAATTGAATCCCGCAGCTGGTCGAGCTGCGCTATTCGAGCCTCTAAGGTAAAACTTCCGCGACGCGCAAGTTGTGCCCGCTTTAGGGCCGCGAACGTTGAATCAATCGTATCGCTGGTTGACACATTGGGCAGCCCAACCTCCGCCAGACTAGCAATCTGCATTATAAAATCACCTCTTTCCGAACGAGACTGTTGTTATTTTAAATCGGATTATTAGTCTTCATAGAGGACATAGTCCTCTTTTGTGGCACCACAGTCCGGACAGCACCAATCGTCTGGAATATCTTCAAAACGTGTGCCGGCAGGGAAGCCTTCGGCTTCATCTCCGAGAGCTTCATCGTAGATATGGCCGCAAGTGATGCAGACCCACTTCCGATAGGTATCTTTTTGAGTCGAGTCTTTGGGCGATTTTGAAGAGGTAGGCTTCGGTTTCGCTTTGGGCTTTGTTTTATTTTTAGCTGAAGGAGTAGATGCGTCCGTTGCTTTCTGCGATGCTCCCTCGGTCTTAGCTTGGCTGGCAGTACGGACCGCTATATTGGTTGCGGACACCGAAAGTTCCGGGTTCGCTTCTTGAAGCGCAACGAAGTCAACCTTATCCCTGACGGCACAGTCTGGACAGGACCAGTCTTCAGGAATTTTTTCCCATGTCGTTCCTGCAGGAAAGCCTTCGTGCGGATCACCAACCACTTCGTCGTATACATAACCACAATCAGGGCATTGATATTTAGCCATTTAGAGCACCTTTCAAACGATATTATTGTCTTTGTTTTGGTAGCGCCCGACGCGCACCCTCTTTCAGGTGCACGTCAGAGGCTCTTTTTCTGCAACGTAAATAAAGTAAACGAGGTATATAAGTTCCGATTAGCCGATCATTTAGCCGCGGCGGTATCGACTGATTCAGAATCAGTCCCACCAAATTTACGCTCATAGAATTCACGCTTGCCGGGTTGAATCTGAATCTTATCGAGATCTCCTTTAGCCCAATCCAGCACCCGGTGGTCCATTATCGAACGAAACCATGAGGGAAACATTGCGGCCAGGAACATCCCGGGATATCCCGATGGTAAGGAAGGCAGGTCTTTGAAGTCGCGAAGCGATTGATAGGACCTTGTAGGATGGGCGTGATGGTCGGAATGTCGTTGCAAATGAAACAGAATCAGGTTCGACATAATATGGTTTGAGTTCCATGAGTGGTGCGGTTGTTGACGCTCATAACGTCCATCCGACATCTTCTCGCGCAGCAATCCGTAATGCTCAATGTAGTTGGCGCTGGTCAGCTGCCACCAGCCAAAGGCCATTTGAATGGGCAAAAAGATCAGCATTAACGGGCCAAAAAACGCCAGCAATCCCGCATAAAGCACAGCGGTCAAAATCATAGGCTGAAGAACTTCGTTCTCCAGGCTCCAGACACTTTTTCCACAACGACTGAGGCGCTGTTCCTCTAAATCCCATGCCCGCTTGAAAGCACCGGGAATTTCACGCAGTGAGAATGAGTAAATGGACTCGCCCATGCGGGATGTCGCCGGGTCCATCGGCGTAGCCACATCACGGTGATGCCCCTTATTGTGCTCAATGAAGAAATGACCATATCCGACCACGGCGAGGACAAGCTTCGCCATCCAACGGTCAAACGTTTCTTTTTTATGGCCAAGTTCGTGGCCTGTGTTCAGAGCCAGGCCATTCACGATTCCCAGGGAAAGGGCCAATGCCAGAAACTCGAAAACACTCATTGGTTGCGTGGATACCCACCAGGCACTGACAATCAAGGCGGCATAGTGAATAGGAACCGTCAAGTAGGTCAGTACCCGATAGTAACGATCCTGTTCAAGCCGAGGCACAGCCGACTCGGGGGGGTTGGAAAAATCCTCTCCAAACATGGCATCAATCAAGGGAACTGCGCCATACCAAAGGATCAACACCAATCCGTACCAGATGCTCCATCCGGTCTGGGCGACCAGATAAAGGCCTATAAGAGGTGTTGCTGGCCACAGCACAGAAAGGATCCACAGGTGGCGCTTTCTGTCCACATAGTTTTCGGCACCAGGGTCCCTCTGAAGAGACTCTGTTAATACATTTTCTGACATTGACATCAGGATCACCTTATTGTTTTCAGATTCATCATCTTTTTACGTTTTGTTCTGCATCGCGTACACCGGACCACCAGGATGAGCGGGACGGTTGTGCACAGTGACAGGATTGGCTATAAACTGAGGTCAAACAACTACCCGAACGGGTAGGTTTGGCGCCGGATAACGGTCGATATACGTCATGCCCTGGCGCGCTCGCGTTCCGGGCTGGCAAAGCGGGAGACTTGACTGTCATGACACACCATAGCCTGGAAGACTGGTGTCGAAGGATGTCCGGCCGGATGTGGGGTCGTCAGCGCTTCATCACTCAAGGCTGTACAGACCGCCAGCGCCTGGGTGCTTCTGCGACGCCTGAGGCAAAAGTCGTTCTGTACCGGGCTCCGCCGGGCTACGGAAAATCTGTACAGGTCGCCCTGGCAGCAAACCGTCGTGATCCGGAACACGAGAGCGCCGTCTATATCAATGGACGATCCTACCCGGACCCGCGCGAAGTCACTGACAGCCTGTTTGCGGCGTTGGTTTTATACCAGATTGAAGGACCTGAATCCCGGGAAGCGCTGAAAAGTGACACTGACACCATCGAAGCGCTTCGGGACGCCTTGTTCAATGCAAGAAAGACCATAAGAATTTGCCTTGACGGGCCCGGTGAAGGGGCGGATAACGGGGATCTGATTGAGGATCTGATCTGTGAAACACCGGGCAATGTAAAATTTTTTATTGCGCCCGGCAGCGCCGGGGCATTGCCGCGTTTGTCGCTGATGACGGGTGTTGTGACCTATGGTGCTGATGAGCTTGCCTTTACAGAAGAGGACCTAAAGGAGCCGGAGAAGCTTGGTGAGGTAACGGGTATAGGTGGCTCCGAAGCAGGCAACATTATACAAGCCACGGGCGGATGGCCCGCACTCGTCAGACTGATGCGCCAAACCCCGAACCCGGACCTCCCGCCCGCATCCTGGCCGGAAACCCGCTCGTATTTCAGGGACAATCTCTTGTCCGTGCTACCCAGACATGCGCGAAGGTTTGTTTGCAACGCAGCGATGCTCGAGGAGATCAGCGCTGAATGCTATGACTATGTCTATAAAACGCAGCAGGCTGATCAGGAAATTTCGTTTCTTAACGAAAAATTTGCACTTTTAGTCCCCACCGCCTCCTCCGGCAAGCGCCTGACCATGCACCCTGTGCTGAGAGAGTATTTGCGCAGTGTGTTTGGCGCCACTCAACGGGAGCGCCGTTCGTATGTACTGAAACGCGTTGCCTTCTGGCATTGGCGCAGGGGAGAGTACCTCCATTCAATCAACGTCGCCCTGGAAGCCAGTGACCATCGCTGGGCGCGCGTGGTCAGTGACAGCATTATTCTGGATGTGGCGCTCCGGCAAGGTGAAATTGAAGTGCTTCGCACATGGTTTGAAAAGGTGCCGGCCCGCACGATAAAAAAAATCGCTTCCTTAAGCATAGGCTATGCCTGGACTCTGTATTTCAGCCAGCAAGCGCGGCAGGCAGAGGAAATGCTGGCGAGTTCCCGCCATCCGATTTCCAGGGGGCTGGGCAGCCTTGATGAGGAAGGGTGGCGGGAACTGGTCAAGGCAATAGGTAAAGCCACACACGATGAATTGCCCGAGAGTCAGGCGCTCTGTGAAAAGTGGATTGACGCCTTTGGCGATCGCAACCTGGTGGGTAAAGGCGCGGCCCTTACATGCCAGGCATTCATTGCCTCCAGCGATCGCCGCTTTGAAGAGTTAGAAGAATTATTGCACAAGGCGGCTGTGGCCAATCAGTCATCCAATCAATTCTACGCGTTTATCTGGCTTAAAACGGCGGAAATTCAGACAGAATTGTTCAAAGGCGACATGGTCCGGGCAATGCACCTGTTGCGTCAGGCGGATAAAACCGCAGAAAAGATTGGCGTACCAAAAAGCTTTTTAAGCAAGATGCTTGGTGTTCTTGAGGTACAAATCCTGCTCGAACAGGATCATCACCTGGTTTCCCCGGAATCTGCACAGGCATCCTTTGATTTCGCCTTGAATTATGGCGTTACCGACATTCTGTGGGGATGTACACAGACCTGCAGCCGTTTGCTGTACCACCAGGGATTCCGGGACAGAGCCATGGCCCTGTTGGAGCAAGCCCGCCTGGCCGCCAGCGAGCGCGAGCTCCCACGCCTCAATATCCTGACGAAAGTTCAGCTGGCTGAGTTCACTCTCCTGAACAACGAGGAATTGGAGCCACCGATACTTCCCGATGAATCCGAGCTGACATTTACGCCGAATCAAAACCGGGCCATTCAGGCGCACATTGCTTTAGTGCGCTCAATGTACAGGCTAAGGCTTGGGAAGCAGTTTGGTGTGGCCGGGAACTATGCCAGAGAGGCGCTTCAGGCTGCCAGTGCCATCTCAGATGCCAGAACCAGGGTCGCCGCTCAGTATTGCCAGGCCCTGGCAGCCTTTGCCCTCGGTTCCTCAAAACCGGCGAAGCGCATGATGCTTGATGCCAACCTGCATGCGGAGCATCTGAATTGCCACTTTACACCGCTGTGGATAAAAGAAGCGCTGCTTTCCCTGAGTCCCCTTGCCCGGAATCTTTTTGATGACCTGCCGGACACCGCTGAAGCAGCCACTACAAAGGACCCGGAAGTCCGGGCAGGCGACCTCAGCGCTGCACCGGTACCGGGGCATACCGACGCCGTTATCACGGTCAGGCAGATTTCCATACTGAAGTGCATAAGCAACGGAATGACCAACAAA
Organism: Marinobacter sp. MBR-99; assembly: GCF_040547575.1. NCBI lineage: Bacteria > Pseudomonadati > Pseudomonadota > Gammaproteobacteria > Pseudomonadales > Marinobacteraceae > Marinobacter > Marinobacter sp. MBR-99. Next base: position 16,387 of record NZ_JBEPPY010000030.1, read on the forward strand.
GCGATCGCTGAGCGGCTTCTTGTGACCGAGGATGCTGTCAAGTGGCACCTGAAAAAGATTTTCAGCGAGCTTGAAGTAACCAACCGGGTTCAGGCGGTCACTGAAGCGCGACTGCGCGGACTCTTATAGTGAGACGTAACCGGTGCTCTGCTGGTTGCGGAGCCGGGGTATGGGCAGGGGTGTATGGGCAGGGGTGTATGGGCAGAGAGTGCCACCTTTTCGCGGCGCTGGCAGGCGGCCCGGCTTCGCCGGGCAAACAAAAAGCCCTGGCTGGTAAGCCAGGGCTTTTTGGGGGTTACTGCTGTGTCGTTGGTGAGAGATAGGTGAGAGAAAGCTTACCTTCAGGGATTTCAAGACGGATGACGGTGTTTGCGTTCAGTCCCAGCAAATCGATGAGCGGGTTACAAAGGTTAGGAACCAGACTGCATATACCACCTACATTGTTCGAGTTGAGCTTAATATCTCCCCGCACTTCAACGTCAATCGGGACCTTCTCGACATTAAGCAGTTGGATCTGTATGCGGCCATCCGGGAGAAAGGTCACAGGCCCTCTCAGCGTCAGGCGGTCACCACCCAGGTCGTGAATGGGATAGCTGCGCAGGTTATGGTCAAGATAGGCCGGGCCAATGCTCGGGTTGAGGTAAGGTGCATCCAGATAGACGTCCAGAATGAGCTCGAAGGTAAACTGACCCTGATCGTTGGTATAGAGAAAGCCATTCAGCGGTTCCACATTGCCATTGGCATCCCTTGGGTATCTTATGCGCATCATGAGCGGGCCGGTCGGGATACGTTCGTTGGCCTCAATGCCGGTGTTTGCGATATTGAACTGGGCAAACAAATCCAACAACGTAGTATCTATTTTGGCCCACACATCGGTGGATGTGGTGGCTAACACAGAGGGCAGAATTTCCACCGGTACCCGGCCCTGCTCATCCGGCTGTCCTGCTACGATGGTATCGAGCATGGCTGTCAGATAAATGAACTTGTCTTCCGGGCAGCTTTCCCCGACTTCACATCCAATTCCAGCGTCAACAACAAGAGAATCCTGTTGAGGAGGATCCAGTGAGCTGACCCCATTGGATGCCAGGCCTACCGCGTTGGCAACGCTTTCTCCTGCTTGAGAGCCGGCCTCAAGATCTTTTGTATAGTCCAGATCCGCATTGGCATCGGCCGCCGGCAGGTTTCTCAGCGGCAGGTAGGTGGCATTCTTTTTCTCGATGCCGGTGAAGTAGTTCACCAGCGCCGTGCCGCCCTCGGTTCTGTGGGTTGCCTCCCATTTATCCTGGGTGAGCAGGACGGTTTGCAGAGGCAGCTCCGCGGCTGACTCTATCGCGGAGTCATTGGCATTCAGCGTATAGCGGTAAAGCCTGCCTGTCTCCCACGGAACCAGGGGCGTAATGGTCAGGGACCGTGGCTCGGTGGTGAGGGTGTATTCGGAGATATCAAGTTTTTCCCATTGGCCAGTATCCGTTTGCCTTTCAACGGTCAGACTGTCGCCGGGGATGATGGTTTCCGGGTTCATGTTCTGGGAGAAACGGACGATAATGGGCTTGTCGGTTTCGAGTTGACCAATGGGTAGCAGGTCGTCATCGTCTTTGCCCCCGGTACAACGTCCCTGGTTACCATTACTGACATTCGTATCGGTAATATCTTTGGCACAGGGGAACCCCGGGTGGGTTATCAGGGCAAGCGGTGACTGGTCCGTTGGCGTGCCCGGTTCGGTCGGGCTGAGTTGGAAGGGGAGGGCAACCTGGCTGGCAAAGGTGTTTCCGGCCAGATCCCGCAAACCGGACCCGTTTTGCGACGAGGCACCATCGGGATTGAGCCTGAGAACGTAGGCCGGACCATGCTCCAACGGCTCCACGGGATCAATGACAACACTGCCGCCATTGGCTTTCAGGTTCGCATCAACCGGTACTCCATTCTTTTCCAGCTGAATGTTGTCTGAATGGATGGATGAGGGGAGCAGCGGTTCGTTGAAGTAGACCACCAGATTATCGCCCGGGCGAAGCTTGTCCTGATTATCATCCCCGGGCACCCAGCTCTTGATGAAGGGCGCTTCGGTGTCCGCGAAGCCGGCCTGCAGCGGGGCATCTTCGACGTTGCGGAAGCCGTTCAGCTTGAAGGAGATCAGGCCTGAGGCCGTGTCAATGCCCATCACGTCCGGCTCAATAACGCCAACGGCTTCGATGCTCAGCTTGCCGTCCTCGACGATGGCGGTACCCACCAGCTGCACGTGCATGAGCTGCTGGCCAAGGGCACCGTTGGCAATGGTGTTCCCGGTATTGAGGGCCATATCGACGTAGAGTTCGAGCGATCGGGGTGCATCCACTGCATCGGTGTAGGGATTGGGCATCAGGAAGCCATTGGCGTCCGAGAGAAAGCGAACCTCGACGGCGTCGGATTCAAACCCGGCCGGTACGGCACCGGCGACCTTGACCACTACGGAACTCCCGGTCAGCAGGGTGCCCCGGTCGATCCTCAGGGGAATGCTCTGGCCGGCCGCTTCAAATTTGGGAATAAAACCCAGCTCCGCGAACACGGTGCCGGTGACGGCCGTCGGGTTGTCCGGGCCCAGAAGGGGAGAACTCAGGTTCACCGAGTTGTAATCCTCGCCCGTCAGCGGTAGCTGGCCAGACAGGGTTTCAGCAGCCTGGGCCATAATCTGCCGCTTGCCCGTCGGGGAGCGGGAGTCGATCGGGTTGAAGGTCAGTGTGCGATCTTCGGACAGGGCATCATCGAGCAGAGCGCTTTTGATGCCGGTAGTCACTTTCAGGGTATAGGTTTTGGTGGGGTCCAGGTAGCCTTCCGGGTCCACCGTGACCCGGTGACCCCTGACGTATACTTCGGCATTCACCGGTTCACCGGCCTGGTCCGTCAGGCGAATGGTCTGGCCGTATACCACCGATTGCGGGTCGACGGGCTCGGTAAACTGAAGCCGGAATGTCGTAAAGTCCGTGACGGGGTAGTCGTTCCCTCCGTCCGGAATGGTTCGCGCCAGTTCAAATCCGGTACCTTCGGTCTGGCTCAGAATCGGGCCGGATGTGGCCGGTGCTGTCCTGAATCGGATGCCATCCGCGGTCAGTGACACCGGTGTGCCGCCAACCTCAAGGCCCTCTGCGGTCAGGGTGTAGCTGGTTCCCGGCGCAAGCGCCGTGTCCGGCTTTGCCGCCAGCCCCATCTTGTCTTCACCAGTGAACATCACGTCGGTGAGGGTAACCTCGTTCCCGGTGGCATCCTTCAGGACCAGGACATCGGGAAGGTCAGTCAGCGGTGTATCGATGGACTTGTTGAAGCGCAGGAAGACCGGTGCTGTTGTGGGGACGGTGGACGTGACACCGGGCTGATCGCCGCCGGGGGACGTACTGTCAGCCGGATAGGTAAATGTCAGCGATCCGGGTGTCGGAGCCCGGGTAACGGTCTGCTTGTCTCCGCTACCCCCGCAGCCTGCGAGTGCTGTGGTGACAATCAATGCAATGGTTGTTTTTTTCATGCCGCACCTCTTCAGAATTTCAGCGTAACCGAACCGCTGAACACGTGAATGTCGCCGTCTGCGGTAACGTCTTCTTCATTGCCGTTATAGTCGACAATGGTGAAATCACGCTCTTGCAGCTTCTGGTACTGGTAACCAAGGTCCACGCGAACGGGGTAGGCCAGAAGACGGGTGCGGTTGAATGTGGCGCTTAAGCCAAGCCCGACAGAAATCTTGTCTGTGTCCAGGTAGTTGATTTCCGGGTTTCGGGTGGTTTTCAGAGGGGATTCTTCATAGGCGACGCCGGCACGGAAGGTAAAATTGTCGTTCAGCATGTACTCGCCACCGAGGCGGGGAGTCAGGGTGTCGTCAAACTGCATGCGGGCAGCAGGGGAGAGGCGGTTCTGATCCTTGATGGTGTCGCTGGCAAATTCATCTTCCAGTTCTGACCAGTTCTGTTGTTCTACGCTGCCCCCGATACGCCAGCCGTCACCCTGATACTGGGTACCAATGACCCAGGTTTCCGGCTGAAAGGAGTCGATCGTGGTGACCGCAAGCGCAAGCCCCGGGTCGGGAATCGTCTGGTCGACAATGACGTTTGCGTCGACACTGGTGGAAGCCGATGATTTTGCGCGGTAAGCCAGGGCCGTTTCCCAGCCGCTCAACCAACAGCCGCTTTCAGCACAAAAGGTTTTGCCCCAGTCGATGGAGGTACTGATAATCGACTTTACAGTGGGTTCGGCATTGACTGACAGGCGCTCACGTCGTGTCTCACCGGCCAGGTTCGATATCGCATCGAGCTCGGCCGTGGCTTCGAGGGTGACCCTTGCCGAGATGCCGGCATCAATGCCTCGCCAGATGTTGGTGGCACCACCGATGTTGAGGAACAGGGGTTCCTTGCCATACTCCATGAACTGGCCGCTTTCCGATGTGTTTGAACTGAAGGCCAGCAGTTCCTTGCCATACTTCTCCACTCCCGCGATGAAGCCGAAGTAGATGGGGTGCTTAAAGCGGGTCAAGGATGTAAGATTTGTTTTCATGCCGATCAGCACATGCTGGCTCGGCGAGTCGGCGAGTACATCGCCATCCCGCAGGGGGCCATCCGCTCTCAGTTCCTGTTCTGCATGAAGCAGGCCTAGGGTCAGCTCTCCCCGGGGATCTTTTGTCAGATAAGCCGGGTTATAGTAAGTGGCAGACACCTGATCGTTGAACATAGACAGGGATTGCGCTGTAGCCACGTCGGCTGCCATTACCCCGTAGGTGGTGCCGATGTTGCCCATGCTGGCCTGAGTGGGAAAAGAACCCCCAGCGGACAGAATTGCGATTGCAAGGCAAGAGGTAGGGCCCTTAGTAAAAAGGGGAGTCTTAGGCATTAATATGCTCCGTTTTCTCGTTATTGTTGTCAGTACATCTATACAGCGCTTGTTGAGGCGGTCAGATGCTGTTCAGCAAAAAAGCTTACTTAAACTGTTTTTTCGGAACATTGGCCCTCTTGACGCCACAGATCGTCTTTAACGCAGCCAGGCTTTTTCGTGAGAAAGGTTTTGAAAGGACGTCGCTCAAGTAGATTGCCGAAGCGCTGCTTGTCGAGCTGATGCGCCGGGGAGTCGACCTGGTTACCGCAGAGGTCGAGTCGGCTTACGCCAGCTCGGACGACCCGGTTGAGCGTTTGCGTCTTTGTATCAACGCACATCTGCGAGCCCTGTTGTTAGATTCGGATGCGGTTTACGTGCTGTTGTTTGAATGGCGGGCGCTGGGCCCGGAGGCTCGCGAGGAAATCATCGAACTGCGTGACCAGTACGAGTCCCTGTGGGCCGGTATCCTCGAAACAATGATTGCGCAGGGCGTGGTCCGCAAGAATGTTGACGGTCGTTTGCTTCGCCTTATCGGCCTTGGGGCGCTCAACTGGGTTGCAACCTGGTTCGACCCGAACGGGGCCCAGTCACTCGACGCCATTGGTGATTTGATCTGGCAGATCGCTATGGACGGTGTGATCAATAAAGGTGTCCAGGCATAATCGGGATTCTCCGGCATGGACGTACCAGCCAAAGCAACAGCGCTACCGCCAGCAGTCGCGCTGGCGGTGTGCCAGCGGTCAGATCAGTCGCCCTCTATCAGGGCGGATCAGTTATCGCTGCTGTCCGGCAGGTAGGCGCCGTCCTCGTCATGAACTTCCTGGCCGGTCACCGGCGGGTTGAAGGCGCAGATCAGGCGCATGTCCTCGGTGCCACCGTACAGGGTGTGCTTGTCGTGGTTGTCCAGGGCGTAGAGGGTACCGTCGGTAATCTCGTGAACTTCACCCGTGGCGAGGTCCTTGATGCGCCCGTTACCGGCAACGCAGTAAACGGCTTCCAGGTGGTGCTTGTACCAGAAAGTGTGCTCGGAGCCTGCCTTGATGATGGTTTCGTGGAAGGAAAATCCCATTCCGTCCTTCTTGAGCAGCAGGCGGCGGCTGGTCCACTGCTTGTCGCTGACTTCACGCTCGGTACCAATGATGTCCTGAACTTTAACGATTTTCATGGGCGTATCTCATGGTTGGTTGGTCAGAATCGGGTGAAACAACTTTATAGTATAAACATTAGGCATCTATATATTTCAAGTGGCCCTTTCCTCCTGCCACTGGTCATACCCCTCTAGCGCTTCCCGGCTGTCATTGCCCGGTGTGGCCCGCTCCGCACGCCGCGAGAGGCTTAACGTACGCTATTTTCCGTTTCGTGAGGTGGCCCCTTGACACGTGCGTCACCGACTCTGCTGAATCGCGTTCTGCGACGATGGCGGGTGACGCATGGCCTCGCTGGCCGGCAGCGCCGGAGGCGTGGACCTCCGGCGCATCATCAGCGCCGGAACAAGGGCGGCCAGGAAGATCGCGCCGACGATAAAGAAGCTGTCCCGGTACCCCAGCATGTTGCCCTGGCTGTAGATCACGCGGCCAAGATAGTTCATCGCCCCGGCCTGGCGTATCGCCTCCGGCACGCCAGCCTGTGCAAACAAGCCGGTTACTTCGTGCAGCATAGCGGTCGTTGCACTGTTGCCTGCATGCTGTGCCGCCGTGAAGCTGTCTACGTAGAGCTGAGATCGCCGCTCCAGAGCGATGGAGAGCAGGTTGACACCAAACGCCCCGCCGAGTTGGCGCACGAAGTTGATGGCGCCGGAGCCCTGACTGAGTAGCGTCATGGGGAGCGCCTTGAGGGCGCCGGCGTTCAGGCTCGGCATGATGAAACCAAGGCCGATACGCCCCAGCATGATCCACCAGGCGAACAGCCAGAACGAGGTATTGGTATCCACGTTGCTCATAAGAAACGATGACAACGCGAAAATCACAAGCCCAAACATGACCGTGGCATAGGCGGGTGTCCTGTCAGTCAGCCGCCCCGCGATGGGGAAGACCAGGGCCAGAATCAGCCCCGCCGGCATTAGCAGCAGGCCCGAGTGGGTCGGCGTGTAGCCCTGGATCGTCTGGACGAACAGCGGGATCAGGAAGGTCGAACCGAAGATGCCTGCTCCGAAAATGAAGGCCACGACGGAGGCGCCCGCATAGACCCGGTTCGTGAAGAGCTTGAGATTGAGCATGGGTGCGGACGTGCGCAGCTCCCAGACGATGAAGCCGATGCCCGCGACCAGGGCGATGGCGAAGTCGCGCAGGATGGGGTCGGAGATCCAGCCGTCACGCTGCCCGTTCGACAACCCGTTGAGCAGGGTCACGAGAAACACCGTCATCAGTCCAAAGCCGATCCAGTCGAATTTGCGCGGCGGACCGGAGGTTGCGCGCCCCGGCATCAAGATCGCGGCCATAAACAGGCCGATGAAGCAGAAGGGCACGGCCATGAAGAAGACATAGCGCCAGCTGAAGCTGTCGACCATGATGCCGCCAAGCGTCGGGCCAAGCGCCGGGGCCAGCACCACGCCGATGCCGTAAATTCCCATGGCCGACCCGCGTTTCTCCGGCGGAAAGACCTGGAAGATCGTCTGCATGGCGAGCGGCTGGAGGATGCCGGCCGCGCCGCCTTGTAAAACACGGGCCAGGATCAGCACGCCCTCGGCGGGGGCGAGCCCACCCATGATGGAGGCGGCGATAAAGATGGTTATCGCCAACATAAAGGTCGCGCGCTGGCCGAGGGTATCGACCATCCAGGCATTGAGCAGCATGGTCCCGGTCATCGCGGCGAGGAAGCCGGTGGAGAGAAGTTGCGCCTTGTCCTGGCCCATGCCGAAAGCGCCCATGATATCCGGCAGGGCTACATTGACGATGGTGGCGGTCAGGATAGTGGCGATCGTGCCCATCATGACCGTCGCTGTGACCAGCCAGCGATAGGACGGGCCGAAACGGGCGAATAGCCCCTCGATACTGTCCGGCCGGGGCGCGCTAGTCATCGGCTCTCGCCTCCAGCTCCACCATCATACCCGGCTTGAGTTCGCCGCCGTCCTGCTGCACCGCGATGCGCACTGGCAGGCGCTGGGTGATCTTGGTGAAATTGCCGCTCGGGTTGGGGTTGGGCAGCAGGGCGAACTCGCTGGTGGCGGACTGCCCGACGCGCGTGACCCTGCCCTCAAAGCGCCGCCCCGGCAGGGCATCGACAGTGATCATCACGCTCTTTCCCGGCCGGAAGAAGCGGATGTCGGTCTCCTTGACGTTCGCTTCGACACGCACCCGCTCGGGATCATGCACCATCAGCAGGCGTTGGCCGGGGGTGACATATTCGCCCTTGTCCACAAATACCCGGTCCACCACGCCGTCGAATGGCATGACGATGGTGCGATCTTCCAGGTCGAGTTCGGCCTGGGCTTTTTGTGCACGTAGCCGCTGCTCCTCCGGGCCGAGTTCGGCGAGCTGGGTGCGCAGCACCGTGAGTTCCCCGCGCGCGGCTTCAGCCTCGGCCAGGGCGGCGCGGGCATTTTCCAGGTCCGCCTGGGCGCTCAATGTCTGCTGCTTTGCCGTCTCCAGCGCCGCCCGCGTCTGGTCCAGGCGCGCACGGTTGATGGCACCGCTCGGCGCCAGCTTCTCCGCCCGGTCATTCTCCTGTCTGGCAAGATCGAGTTGCGCTGCCGCTGCTGCCAACCTGGCCTCTGCCGCCCTCACCGCTGCCTGTTTGGCGGTAATGCGGCTCTGTGTCTGACGGTCGGTGAGTGCGATGCGCGCTTCGATCTCCTCGCGGCGGCGGGCAATCCCGGCGAGTTGCGCGTCAAGCGCCTCGACACGGAGACGGCTTTCCCGGTCGTCGATCCGGATCAAAACCCTGCCTCTCTGCGCGGCATCGCCATCGGTCACTTCAAGTACCGTCACCCAACCGGGAACCCGGCTGCTCATGGCAACAATGTCGGCGGCGACACGGGCATCCGTCACAACGACATGGGTGAGCTGCTGATACAGCCACCAGCCGCCACCTCCGAGAACGATCAGCGTCGCCAGGATCGCGCCATACCATCGCCATGGCCGAGGGCGGGCAGGAGGTAAAGCCGTCTCTGACTCAGCCTCCCTCTTCTTGTCGGGGGCGGTGCGTAGATCGGTTTCCTGATCGTCGTCCTGGTGTTCCCGGTGGGTCATATGCTGGTTCACGCTCTAGCTCTCATCAGTTTTTGTCCACAGGCTGCATCGCCCTTGGGGTGCCGCCCAGCTTGTCGGCGATCTTCTCGAAGACCTTCAGACAGGTCGCCACCTCGGCATGGGACAGGTCGGATAAGATTTCCGCCCGCACCGCCGCTGTGGTAGCTTCGATCCGTTCCAGAACAGGGGCAGCCTCCGCACGCAGGTGAGCCGATTTGGTGCGCCGGTCGGCGGCTTCCGTGCGGCGTTCGATCAGCCCCTCCGCTTCCAGCCGGTCCAGCGCGCGTACCAGGGTCGGCCCCCGCACCCCGACCGCCTCGGCCAATTCACGCTGGGTTGCCGCCTGGGGCAGGCGAGAGAGATGTAACAGGGTCAACCAGCGGGACTCGGTGAGGCCAAAGGTGGCCAGCCGCCGGTCGATTTCGGCGCGCCACAGCCGGGCGACCAGCCCGAGGCGAAGGCCGAATTGTTCCTGATCGTGAAGTGGCTTCGTCATCTCATTGCCTGCATCATTATGTAGCTGTACTATAATCAATAGATAGCTAAGTATCAAATGGCGAGGGATGTAGCCCCGAAGGCAGCACTGTCTAGAGCAGAGGACCGGGAAAGGCGTTCCATCCCGATCACAGAAAGGAGCACCACGATGTACAGGACGATCCTCCTAGCCTATGACGGCAGCCGGCAAGGCCGTGAGGCGCTGGACCAGGGGGCCGAGCTGGCTTCGCTTTGCCAGGCTCGTGTCTATCTCCTCGCCGTCGTCACCCATGAACTGGGTGTCGCGCTCGCTGAAGCGGCGGCACCCTCAGACCTGCCGGAGCGAGAATATCAGGAAGTGCGCCGCGTGCTGACGGAGGGCGCGGAAGCGCTGCGGCGGGCGGGGCTTTCCGTCGACACGCGCCTCGCTGCGGGCAACCCCGCCGAGGAGATCGGCCGAATGGCGCACGAGGTCGGCGCGGATCTGGTCGTGGTCGGTCACCGTGAACAGAGCGCGATGGCCCGGTGGTGGCACGGCTCCGTCGGCGCTTCGCTGCTCGCCCACGCGCCATGCAGCCTGCTGGTGGCCGTTGCGGACCGGTAGTTGTCAAGGAATATGTCGCAGGGTCTTCATCAAGGTCTTCGCCGGCTAGGCTGAGGAGAAAGCCCTTGATTCAGGTGTTAATCGGTTGGCGGCCACTGCTGCGCAGCATGTAACACGCGCAGTATTCGTACCGTCAAGGCATCCTCCTGGTACACGAGGATATAGTTCGACCAGGCGACGAGTTCCCGGGTCCCTTCAACCCGACCAGGGCGGCCTATTGTGGGGAACTCCGGCAGCTTTTCAGCTTTCATCTCGATATCATCTTTTACGCGCTGTGCTGCATCGGGATTGTCATCAGAGATGTAATCGACAATCCCTAGCAGATCGGTACGAGCCAGTTCCAGCCATTCCAGTTCAGGCACGGCGACGCTTTCTGTCGATCAACGCTTGTGCCTCATCCATTACCTGTTGATGAGGAACGGTAGGTCGGGCATCAGCCAGGGCCTCTTTCACTTTATCGCGGAACCAGGCGTCATGGGCTTCCGGATCAGCCGTTAACCCAACGGGCAATCCGCCCTCTTTGGTTACGCGGGTTAGAAGGATGCGGACGGCATCTGATACCGTCAAGCCGAAGCTGGCGAGCTTTTCCGCTGCATCAGCCTTCAGCTCGTCGTCCACACGAACGTGCAGCATTGAAGTGTGAGCCATGATGAATTCTCCGTTTGTCATGCGTAACTCTACTTTGTATCTCAAATGCGATACAGTCAAGCTGTAGATATTAGCAAAATCACTGCGTTTGGTCAGATGCCAGTATTTTATAGATTGTTGACCGGCCTATCTTTAACCTCCTGGCGATCTCCGTAGCCCCCACTCCCTGGCTGTGCAGGGCACGGACTCTATCCTTGTCCACCCTGGGTTTACGGCCAAACTTGACCCCTTTGGCCTTGGCCTCCAGGCGGCCCTCGTTGGTGCGTTCCAGTATGCGCTGACGCTCGGGCTTGGGCCACGGCCGACAGGATGGTGACTACCATCTTGCCCATGATCCCCTCGGTGCTGATCCCATCGTCGAGGAACCGGATAGCCACACCCATGTTGTCGAACTCTTTGATGAGCTGGCCCGGAGTTGCGTCAATACAAGATCGAATAGCACTGGGATGACATTATTCACATTGCCGGTTCGCTCAAACTGGGGACCGTGCAGGCCTCCGTGGGATGCGCTGGAAGCGTAACTGGAAGCGTTTTACCCCAAAGGCGGTGGGCCGGGGGCGCCCACCCATGGGCCTGGGACGAATGTTGCGGCTGTATGTTAGTGGCCCCAACAGTGCTTTGGCTTCTCGGACCAAGGCATCGAGGATGCGATTTACGACAATCAGGCGATCCGGCGTTTCGTTGGCATTGACCTTGGCCGGGAGTCAGCACCGGATGCGACCACCTTGCTCAAGTGTCGCCGATTGCTGGAGCGCGAAGGGCTCACCGGCAAGCTGTTTGAGGCGATCAACGCTCATCTGGCTGGGCAGGGGCTGATGCTACGCGAGGGCACCGTGGTGGACGCGACGCTGCTTGCCGCATCGCCGTCCACGAAAAACCGGGCCAGAAAACGCGATCCGGAAATGCACCAGGCTCGCAGCCTGCTTCACGGCGAAGAAACAGACGTTATGTACCTGTGCTGGGTTGTGTCAGCCAGCGGTTAAGCTAACATCCGGCACAAGCTGATTTTTCTTCTGCTGGCATTGAGCCTGCTGGGGTCCGGATTTGCAGCATTGCCAACACCTGGATCAGCCTGACCGCTGCCAATTGAGAAGACGCGATGAAAAGATATCCTTACGGTTTTTCAGCAGCCTGGGCGCTTACGCTGATGTTCGCGATGGCCAGCCCCACGGTGGCAGCTCAGGCTGCACCGGATGAACAGAAAGAAACCGTTAACTGTGCGTTGATCCGGGACGGCATCCAGCGACTTGCCTGCTATGACGCCCAGAATGACCCCATTGCCGCCAGAAAAGCGGCGGACGAAGACACGTTACAGCAGGCGGATGAGGAAGCCGCTATTCCGGTGGCTGATGATGCCCGGCGGGAGCAGATCGTCAGCGATGCTCTTGAGGACGACTCAGACACCGGTCTGATGACAGCCCTGGTGGATAATTACCTGACCGCGGAGAAGGCAATTTTTTCATTCACCGGCAGTTTTGTGACCCACCGCCCCAACTACATCCTGCCATTCACCTATGTGGACGACCCTAACCCAAGGCCCACCAGCCCGAGACTGGGCCCCGCCGGCTATGACTTCGCTCTGGAAGAGGAAGAGGCGAAATACCAGATCAGTTTCAAGATTCCACTGCTGACTGGCATTTTTGATGATCGAACCACCTTCTGGTTTGGCTATACCCAGCAGTCCTACTGGCAGGTGTACAACACCAAAGACTCCGCTCCCTTCCGTGAAACCAACTACGAGCCCGAGATTTTCTTCCGGCACCGGCTGGACTGGGATCTTGGGCCTGGCACTCTGAGTGCGGTGTCTCTGAGCTTCAATCACCAGTCTAACGGTCAATCAGAACCCCGGTCGCGCAGCTGGAACCGGATCATGGGCACCGCGGCTTACAGCTATGACCGCTGGCTGTTTATGGTTAACCCCTGGTTCCGGCTGCCGGAGAGTGGCAGCGATGACGACAACTCGGATATCGAGAAGTATCTCGGACATGGTAGTTACCACGCGGTTTACAAGCTGACAGAGGACCGCACGTTCTCGCTGAAGCTTTTGAACAATATGCGTTCTACCAATCGGACGTCGGTGGAGTTCGGGTACAGTTTCCCGATGGGGGATACGATGAAGGGCTTTTTCCAGTACTACAACGGGTATGGGGAGAGTCTGATTGATTATAACGAGCGTATCGAGCGGTTTGGCGTGGGGATTCTGCTGAATAACTGGTTCTAGTCGGAGTGTGCCCGGCGCAACTCCACGCTGCCATGCATCAGGTCCGTCAGGCCATGGTGCTGAGTGTTCGCCGGAAGCGGGTCAGGGCCAAGGCAAAAAGGGTACTCCCGATAACGGCGATGGCCAGGAATTGCGGCCACACGGTGGCGAGGCCCGCGCTACGATACAGAATGGCCTGGGCCAGCATTACAAAGTGGGTGTTGGGCGCGGCGAGCATGATGTACTGGACGGCCTCCGGCATGCTCTCGCGCGGCGTCGAGCCCCCGGA
>NZ_JBEPPY010000031.1:0-26627 GCF_040547575.1 Marinobacter sp. MBR-99
CTTCGGAATAGCGTGGCATGAATGCTCCCATGCCGCCCCTGATTGGTTAAATTCAGGCGAAACCGCCTACTGGACAACTAGGCTGACAGAGGGGGCCCGCAAGCACCCACAACAGGCTTACCGCTCCTGCCTGGGCATTCTCCGGTTGGGGCAGAGCTACGGCGAGTCGCGGCTGGAAGCCGCCTGCCAGCGTGCCCTGATGCTGGGCAGCTGCCGTTACAAGAGCATTGAATCCATCCTCAAACACCGTCTGGATCAGCAGCCTCTGGAAGAACAACAGGAACTGGCCTTGCCCGACACCCACGACAATATCCGTGGCCCCGCCTACTACCACTGAAGGAATCTGACATGCTGAAACATCCAACTCTGGACAAGCTCCACGCCCTTAAGCTGACCGGCATGGCGGCCGCTCTGGCGGATCAGTCGGCCACCCCCGACATCACCGATCTGAGCTTCGAGGAGCGCCTCGGGCTACTCGTGGACCGGGAAATGACCGAGCGAGATAACCGGCGCATGACCAGCCGGTTGCGCCGGGCCCGGCTGCGGCACACGGCGATCCTCGAAGACATCGATTACCGGCACTCACGGGGCCTGGATAAAGGGCTGGTGCAATCACTGGCGGGCTGCCAATGGGTAAAAGAGCACCTGAACGTGCTCATCACCGGTCCCACCGGGGTTGGCAAAACCTGGCTGGCCTGCGCCCTGGCACATAAGGCCTGCCGGGAAGGCTACACCGCACAGTACGTGCGCCTGACCCGACTGATGCGGGAGCTGACCATTGCCAAGGGCGATGGCCAATACTCGAAACTCCTGACCAACCTCGCCAAGGTCGACGTGCTGATCCTGGACGACTGGGGGCTGATGAAGCTGAGCGCAGAGAACCGAAGGGACTTGCTGGAGGTGCTGGAAGACCGACATGGCCGGCGCTCCACCATCGCCACTAGCCAATTACCCATCGAGGAATGGCATGGCGTAATCGGTGACGCCACTCTGGCAGACGCCATTCTGGACCGGCTCGTTCACAACGCCTACAAGATCAATCTGCGGGGCGAGTCCATGCGAAAACAACAGGCAAAGTTGACGGCCACCGAGACTTCGGAGTAAGAAGAGAAACCCCGCGTCGCTACGCTCCGATGGGTGGCAGCCTTGCTCCGGTCCGGGTGGCAGGCTTCACGTGGAATGGGTGGCAACCTTCAGCGGTTTACGCAACTCCCTGAGCAACTGCGCCATAACGTTTACAGGTCGATGATGATTGGCGGGTTTACTGGACGATAGCCAGCATCACAAGTGCTCGCGTTCGCAAACTTTACTCCGTCGCTTTCGCGAATCGCGAAACCATAACTTTCGTGAATGTGGCCGCAAATGTGAGCCTTCAGCTGCGGTAACTCCTCAATCTTCTTCGCGAGCGGATAGCATCCGACGTGTTCACCGATATCCGGAATCCAGTCGAAAATGCCCAATGCTGGTCCGTGTGTCACAAGTACGTCAATATCCTCCGGGACAAGCTTCAGACGCTCCCTTCTCTCGCCTTCTTTCGCGTTGAAGCTCATCCATCGGAAGACCGGCTGCCAGGGAAAGCCGTAGAACTTCAAACCACCAATCGTTGCCTTTTCCCCTTGGAGATAGGTGATTCCGCTTTTCTCACACATTTCCCGGGACCAATCGGGGTATCGAACAAAACAGTGGTCATGATTACCAGCGATGAGAACTTTGTCCTTATACTGCTGAGCGCCCATCCAGCGCGTGAAGTCATCAAGCTGCGGCAAAGAGCCTGATCCGGTGCAATCTCCCGCGTGCACCAGCACATCCCCTTCCGGAAGCCGCAGCATCTTGTCATGCAGGCCATGCGTGTCGGATATGCAAACAATTCTCACCGCTACTCCCAAGGACAGTCTGGACTTCCCCACTCTTTGCCCACGGGTCCCCCGACGGCACCTTGGAGCTTTCTCTTTTTGATCCAGTCGATCGCGATCTTGTCCATATCTTCAAATGGGATTTCAACAACCAGTACATCCCAGGATTTGCCTTTGAACGTCTCTTTTTCGACTCGAAATTCCTGCGGATCATTCAGTTCAAGGAAAACGGACTTTGGTTGCGCGCTGAGCAGCTCCTGGTAATACAGGTGATGATTCGGGCCGCTGGAAATTGAAGCTTTTGTACTCATATCTGGGCTCACTGGTCGTCAATGCTCTCGAAAATATTGCTCAGTAATCATTACATTCCATAATGGAAAATAATGTTCTAAAACAATTACTTATTAAGAATTCAGCGTATGCCAACATAGAGGAAATCGCCAGTCAAAAGTTGCAAGAACGAATGATTTTTCTCGCGCTGGGGCCAACTTCCGGGTTAGGGCTCAATGCCACTGATCTCTCAAATACCGCGGCCAAGTCTCTACACGTTTCTTCAGGCTGTCTCGGAAGTCTGTGATCTGATGTTGTACAAATCGTCCAGCTTAGAGGAGGGAGTTGCGCCAGTTTGGTTCCTTGACTTACCCGTTCCGTCCATTCCACCGGCACTATAAGGGACAAGGCTCGCTGCGGCCTATCTGACGCTATGTTGCTGGATGATCAGGCTGCGGTTGTTGCTCTTAGTGAGGAGTTTTGGAGGGCTTCGATTGCGAAGTATCTGACACCCTACTCAGATTATGATCGCGAGCTCGTTGAAACTCTCGCTACCATCAAATCCCGACTGAATGAGTCGGATTGAAAACATAGCTTGGCCAGAGACTGACACCACAAAGGGCCGGTCGTTGAGGTCGCAAAGCGAACGTTCAGGTTTGGGGGTGACGTTATCAGGTTTGGGGATGACGTTTTTGTCTAGCGGCACCCTGGCAGGGGCGTCCGGCTGAGGGCGCAGGCCGGGAATGGTATTCCCCCAAAAAAGTGGACACGCCCTATTAGTTAGCACTTAGACGATTGGTTAGCGTAGTTCATGGTCGACGCAACCTACTTGCAAAATATGAATCGTTGCCGTGCAAGGTAACGCCCGTTTCACCTGGAGCCTCGGGAAATCGCTGTGGAGGAAGATCAGTTAAACGCAGCGGAATATCCACACGACTATTTCCCGCACCTATGCAGTAATCGTTGAGCCGATAAAGAGAAGTTCTAAAATCAGGCGATGGGTTCCATAGAACCATAAAGCCCAAGGGAAAGAACTTCAATACGGAGCTTATTAAAGGCGGGGTACCGAAGCGCACCAAAAAACCGAAATTTCGGATCGAGACCTGATCCCAGAATGGATAAATCCAGTAGTAAACGTGTAGATTATCCGGAATTTCTTGATCTGGATTCAGTACTAATTCTGCCATAGCATCCCCCATATCTCCCCTGGGAATGCGCTCCACTCCAAGAGCGAGGATGTGGCCAAAAACAGCACGAATGATTTTTCCGGGTGCTACCGGAAACCTAGTGATATCAGGGCGAGCCACCAAACTATGCAAATAATTTCCTACATTGTTGGCAAAATCCTTTAGTTCGAGATCATAGAGACCACCTAGATAATCCCCATTACAGGTGGCACGGATACTTCTAAACTTAACTCCCTGTTGAAAATCTCTACCTCTTCGGTCCTTTTCTGCCTGCGCATTAAGCACCTCGCCGATCCCATAGAGGGTCATTCTGGGAAACTTGATGGTGCCCTTAGGCGGCACATGATCTTCTGTCAGATCGCCATGCTCTCCACAGATGTTACAAAGTCCTCTTTTAGGACCTTTAGTCCGGATTAGGGGCATTCCATTCTCCTAAAAACGCTAATGCCGAAGCACAGCTGCGACCATGGATTGACAACGAAGGAGCCACGCAAAGCGAACATTCGAGTAGGACGCTTAACGCTACCATCACCGGTGCCAGAGCCGTAGCGAAGCGAAGCGAAGGTTTTGGCACCGATGATGGCCTGGCTATAGCCATTGTTCAAATGGATCTCCAAGATCCGAAGCTTTGCAATTCTTGGCTTCAATCCAAAAACCTATGTACTTCGGTAATAGGGAATCGTGACAGTCAGCAAGAAACTTTTTAACGTCCTCGTCTTTTACATCCTTGACTGCTCCCCTGAAGTAGTAGGAAAAGTCATCAAAAATCAGCGTTTCATATGTATTCTTAATCCTTATTATATGTTTATGCTTGACTCTGTTCGTTACTGCCTTCAACTTTGAAAACGTTTCATCTTCGCTTATCAATTTCAGTGAATCAAAAAAAGAATGGCCCGTATACCTTGATAAGAATTCCTGATTCCAGCCTACAGAAGGAGCTTCTACGTTAGAGTAAACTTTATAGAAAATATTCAACCCATAAGGCAAGGAGTCTATTAGTGCATGAAGACTCTGTACAAAAGCGAAGATGTTCGCTTCATACATTGTCCGTACAGATATTCCGCCATATTTTAGAGCCAATACTCTTTCTTGACTCAAGTGCTTCTTGTCCGAGAATTTTTCTATTTCTGCGTAGTGGTATTCACAATAGTCGATGCGCTTTTGGACAGACTGAAGTGCCAAATTGAGCTTATGGGTCTCCGTATTTTTGCCGCCCAGTTCCCTTTCTTTAAGATCGACAATTTCTTTGATGCTCATAGAGTGATTCTGATTCGTCATGCCGACCCCTTGATTCTAGCCATAACGCAGAACTTTGCGGCGATTTTGAAACTGCGGAGCGGTGGAAAAATTGCCCTACAACAGTGACTTTTTATGCAAATAGAGAATTTACGGCCAAAAGCTTCTTCCCAGTCGCTTCGATAGTCGATGAGTTTTCTCTAACAAACACATTTTCCCCTACAAAAGATAATTGCTTTTGGGCTGGAACTCTAATCCTGAGAACAGACATTCCCTTATAATCAACATAGTCCGACTGTGCAAGTATATGACTCCGCAAAGGCTCTGATAGTTCGGAAGATCTGATGAAGCCGATTACCTTTTCCAAGTACTGTTCTTCATTGACTGATAGAATCTGCATTTCTCTTTCTAAACCAACAATATAGCGAGACCCTACAACCAAGGGTTTGATTCCATCGAGCTCAGCCACTCTCTCAGCGTCTTTCTTATTATCGGCAACTCCAATAAAAATGAACCCATCAGCGTCGGGACCAACATTCGCTATTCCACATATTGTCTCTACAATTCGCACAAGTAAGCTTGAATCAAACTTTCTATTTGACGACAGATCAACAAAACCCTGCTTGCACTCGTAACGAGAGGTCTCCAACCTGGACCTCCGAAGGGAGTTCTCCATATCTAGAGCGAGCCCGGCACCATGCCTTAACATAGGAGGATCTTTCTTGACAAAATATCTCTGTATAAGGCCGGTAGTTCTGTCAACATTCTTCACTCTATCTTCGGTAGTGGAGAATTTTGCACTAACAATCATTGATTTCTGAAGACCCTCTAGCGACTTTATTATTCTTGGATAATCTTCAGGTGTTTTTTCCTCGACCACTACTAATTTATGAAAAGCCATAAATATTGAAAAGAAAGAGCTTTTTATAGGGTTTCTAGCGCCAGGATTAACCACACTTCTCAGAGCATTTGACTGACTGCTGAAATCTTCAATGACCGCTCTTAATACGGAGAGTGTTACCTTTACCTCCTCTTTTAAGCGATCACGACCGTATCGGTAAAATTCACGACGCAAATATTCATATTCGGTGGTGCCCTCATCATATATCTTGTCAAAGTATTCTTTGCTTCTAGCTATGGGGTCGCCGAGAACGATTGAGGCGCAAATATCGACGACCATCTCTTCATCTTCGCTATCACGTAGTTGCTTGGTCCAAAGAATACCTTGTTTACACCAGAATATATCTTCCGCTTTCAATGCATAACCCATGTCAGTCCTATTAGAGTCAATACTGATCTCGGGCATCCCAGAAAGAGGTAATCTATCCATCGATGAATCGCCACGAATTTCAGAGGCGAGTTCACGAATGAGCATTGAAAAACCATCTACCATTCCGGCCTGACGCTTCTCATGGGCGCTTAGTTGACGCCCTCCAGAGTTTATGCGTCCAAAAACATCGGTAACCTGATCTTCCGTCTCAATTGGAAAAATAGTTACCGCCAATTGATAATCCAAAATATCTGCGCACACAGAGGGCGAGAGTAGTTCGTTATCTTCTATGCTCACAGGAATAAAGGCACCGGCATCGGCAGCCTGTTTCGCTCTTGAAAACTCTCTGACATCAAAGTATTTATTGTCTACAGAATAAGAATTATCAATAAAAGAAAAGATCGCATTTAACCTCTGCATCCCGTCCATGATCTCGTAATAGGTTGAACCTCCGTCAGAGGCATCAGCTAATAGTATCAATGGAATTGGGTAATCCTTGATCAAGCTGTCAATCAGGTGCTGCTTTTCCGCCAAAGTCCAAACTAGTTTTCTTTGGTATTTTCGATTAACAATTAATCGATCGTCGCGAAATAGTCGGTATGCCTCTTGGACACTCATCCCGCGTGGAGTAATACTCATAATCAGATCCTTGGCAACTATGTAATTTTGTGCAAAACAGCAACTAGGCAGCACGCTTTATCATTGCAGAGATTTGACTGCGTCGTTATCACTGCCTTTAAACCACCAATCACGCTGCACATAAATCGATAAAACAACAGCTTAGCTGAGCATGGCCATCTCTGTCATGTAATCATTCAGCGTCTGCAATTTGGCCCGCCAATCATACGCGATGAAATAGCTGTGATGAGCCTAGAGGCTGTGGAGGAAAGCCCTGACTCGAATGTCCGCTTTTGTTTAGGTGCTTCGGTCGCAAAGCGAACGTTCAAATTTTGGACAGTGCTCGCGTTGACCAGAGCCGGAGCGATTAACCGGCACAGCAGGACAACTGCTTTACATCCTTGGTGAACGTTTGCGCACAGAGTTTGAGTCCTTCAACCATGGTCAGATAAGGGAACAAGTCATCGCCGATTTCCTGAACGGTCAAACCTGCTCGTAACGCCATCACTGCCGTTTGGATAATTTCACCGCCTTCCGCTGCGACAACCTGCACCCCGAGCAAACGGCCTGTGCTGCGCTCTGCTACCATTTTAATGAATCCATGGGTGTCAAAGTTTACTAGCGCACGCGGCACGTTTTCCAAGTCGAGCAGCCTGGTGTCCACGCTATAACCCCGAGCAACTGCTTCGGCTTCAGTGAGGCCAACGGTGGCGACTTGAGGATCGGTGAACATGACCCCGGGCATGGCACTGAGGTCGAGTTTGGCCTCGCCTCCCGTCATGTTGACGGCGGCTCGGCTGCCTGCGGCAGCTGCGACATAGACAAACTGCGGTTGATTGGTGCAGTCACCAGCAGCGTATATTCCGGTGACCGTGGTTTGCAGATGCTCATCCACCTGAATTGCGCCGCGTGAAGTTTCCACGCCAATGCTCGCCAGGTTCAGGGCCTCGGTATTGGGCGTTCGACCGGTCGCCACCAGTAGTTGGTCGGCTCGCAAGGTGCCGGCAGGCGTCTCGACGATAAACTCGTTGTCGCTATAGTCCACGTTGCTGGGCGTGGTCTGGCGAAGCACCTCAATCCCTTCCCGTTTAAAAGCCGCCTCTATGGCCTCTCCGATCGTAGGATCTTCGCTGGACAACACACGGCTCCGGGCTAAAACGGTAACCTTGCTGCCGAGTCTGTCGAATGCCTGAGCCAATTCCAAGGAAACGAAACCGGCACCAATCACGATCAGCCGTTTGGGAACGGTATCCAGCGCCAAGGCACTGGTTGATGTCAGGTAAGGAGTGTCTGCCAGCCCCGTTATTGGCGGCTCTGCCGGTCTGGCTCCGGTTCCAATAAAGGCGCGATCAAAATGAACCGGTTTTTCACCACCCTCAGCCAGCGTGACTACCAGGCTATTGGTATCGACAAACCGGGCCTCACCGTTCAGGACTGTGATGTCCTTGTGTTCTCGAAGTATCTTTTCGTACTTGGTGTCACGCAGCTCCTCCACTCGTGCCTGCTGTTGCTGAAGCAGTTTTGCTCGGTCTACCTGAGGAGCCTCAGCACTGATGCCCGCGTCAAACGGGCTTTCTTTTCGCAGGTGCGCGATATGTGCTGCACGAATCATAATCTTCGAGGGCACGCAGCCAACATTTACGCAGGTGCCGCCGACAGTCCCACGTTCAATCAGGGTGACGCGGGCACCGCGCTCTGTTGCCTTCAGGGCAGCCGCCATGGCGGCACCACCACTGCCGATTACCGCAATATGCAGTTTGTTGTCATTTTTCACTCGGGAAACTCCTTGGAGCTTTGAAGTTGCTCTCGTAGCTGGCGTCATAGTGCTTTTTCCGCCAGAACGCATAAACCGTCAGGCCGATGAATACCGCCAGTGCCGGAAGAAGCACATAGTCGAGATAGCCCGTCAGGGCGGCCAGTCCCACGGTGGCCATCAAAATGACCAGAATCGGTGTGAAGCAGCATAGTGCAACCAGAATAGTCCCTACCCTACTATGCCGACCCTGAGCAGGTTCTTCGGATTCTTCATTGCCCCTCCGGAGTCGCCTCTGAGGCCGTGGGAGTGGAGGGGTAACCAGCGTCGCTCGTGGCCTCGGTGAGCGCCTCTATGGAAGTGAGCGCATCGTTAAAGGTGACGACGGCTTCTCGATCAGGGTAGCTCACGGAAACTTGCGACACCCCTTCCACCTTACTTAAGGCCAACTTGACGGTGATCGGACACGCGGCACAGGTCATGTCAGGCACCGAGAGAGTTACTGTTTGAGACGCAGCCCAGGAGGACATGCTGAGCAAAGTGAGGAACATGGCAAGTACAAACTGTTTACGCATGAGAAAAATCTCCGTTTAGTAGAATAGAGGCAAAATGTAAGGGAACACTAATGCGACCAGTACCAGAGCCGTAACTACCCAAAAGATCACCTTATAGGTCTTTCGGACTTGAGGGATCGCACACGTTTCACCGGGTGAGCATTGCTCTACAGGGCGATAGATTCGTCGCCAGGCAAAGAACATGGCGACGGTGGCCGCGCCAATGAACAGCGGTCGATAGGGCTCCAAAGCTGTCAGGTTGCCGATCCAGGCACCGGAAACGCCCAGAGTGATAAGTACCAATGGCCCGAGACAGCACGCCGAGGCGAGAAGTCCAGCCATGCCCCCGACAGCGAGAGAAGCACCTCCGGATTTAGATTTGAATTTCGACATGACGCTGACACCTGTTGCCCATGGACTCGATGCGATAAGGTTACTTCCGTAGTCAAGTACGGAGTCAAGCAGTATGTCGGTTAAAGCCAGTTCACTGACTATTGGCGGCTTGGCCAAGGCGGCCAATGTAAATGTCGAGACGATCCGCTATTACCAGCGGCGAGGTCTGTTGTCGGAACCCAAACGACCTCTAGGTGGTATTCGACGCTACGGTTCCGCCGATATTGATCGGCTGACATTTGTTAAAACGGCGCAGCAGCTGGGTTTCAGTCTCGACGAGGTCGGCGACCTTTTAAGGTTGGAAGATGGCACTCACTGTCAGGAAGCCAGTGCGCTCGCCGAGCACAAGCTGAAGGATGTGCGTGAAAAGATCGAAAGGCTGGTCAAAATTGAGAAGGCTCTGAGCGACATGGTCAGTCAATGCCACGCACGGCCGGACAGCATCGCGTGCCCGCTCATTGCATCTCTACATGAGGGAGACATTGGAACAAAAAGCCAAAGGGATTAGCTTCTGAACCAATCGACCTCTTGAGGCTCTACCCCGTCACTGCGGACACTACGAAAAGATAGGCAGATTTATCGAACCGAGGTGCGCGAACGTTCGCTTTTGTTTATAGAGGAACGATATGAATCGGAGTAGCAAAATCCACTCAGTTTCGCTTTATTTTGACGAGATACCTATCAACAAAACCGGTGAATTGCCCCCAAGAAAAATCTAACCAAGCAAATCGGAATCGATACCAGCTTTATCCAAGGCCCGCTGAATGCGGCGTCGATACTTGTCTGCGGTACCACCGTGTTGCGCCGCCAGGTCTACGAAACTCCAGCCCTCGAGCTTTCGCTTGATCAACACGATGTCCTCTCCCGACAGGCCGTTCGCCGAAAGCAAAGAATCGACACGTTCCTCGTCCAACGAGGCCAAACTCTCAGTGTGACTCAGGTGTTGATCCCAGTAATCCGAATCGTCGGCTAATTCCGCATCAATGATGTACCTCGCCCGAGCACCGGTCTCGCCTTGATCATTGTTCAATGACCACCTTTTGAGCCGCGTATTGCAGTAATTCGCTACTCCTATCAGAAGGTAACGTGCAACCGGGTGAGCCAACGCGCCCGTCTGATCACCGATTTCGTCAGCCGCTTCTTCTTCAACTCTCAAAGAGGTCGTTCCACCATCGATCGCGTTGAGCAGTCTCAATGTGACTTCGTTCAGGGCATCTTCTGCAACCTGATGCACTTCAGAATCTTCGGTTTTTCCAAGGAAACGACCCAGCTTTTTCTTAACGACTGAGAGCGTTCTGCTCTTCACATCTTCGTGCGTCGCAATACGTCCGATCTCTTCAGTACTCACATTACTCGTCGAGTAGTCCATGCATCCTTCCTTTTTGTATGCACATGCAAATTATTAACAAATGGTAATTTTTGGATTTTCGGCAAAAATTCTTGAACTTTTCCAACTTTTTTGTCCGGTTTTGCTCTGCTGTTTAGTTACTTACCTTTGAACAGGTGGGTATCAACATTCCATAACCTAAATTAATTTCGTTTAAAAACAGCATGTTACTAGCTTGCGCTAGCTCTGTTTTTAGCTATGGATTGATATCCGAACAAACAAACTGGAGTAACCAATGCAGCAACGTGAACTCGTCAAACAATCACCGATTAGGTCTTCTTACCTCTCCTACTCAGCACACTACGGTCGAGTGTATGCGGTCGAAAGCACTCTCGAGCTCGACTACCTGAATCTGATCCGGTTTGAGAAAACCGCCGACTCTGTCGAAAGCCAGCCTTTCTCGATCCAGTTTCAACTCGGGGGTCGACCAAGACGCTATACACCAGACTTTCTGGTCCATGAGCGCGGAGTCGAATACGTCGATGAGGTGAAAACCCGAAGCGCAGCAAACAAGCCTGAGTTTCGCCTCAAAGCCGAGGAGCTTACCCGTTTTTTTAGGAATCGAGGCCAAATTTTTCGTGTGTTGACAGAAGATGACATTCGCCCAGGGCACCGCGCTCAAAATCTCCGGTTTTTGACGCCGGTACTGGATTTGCCCTCGCCGATTGATGAATTCGAAACGCTCCTCAACGCAACCGACAGGCGTTCCGGCTCGATGACAGAGTTTCGCGGACTGCTTGACGATCTCACCATCGATCATTCGTTTATTCGTCGCGCCGTCGCACACCACCTATTGCAGTGCGATCTAACGAAGCCCTGGTCCCAACTGGACCTCACCTGGTAACCCCCTCACATCCAAAACACTTTGAAAGGATCCGACTATGTTTAATGCTATCGCCGTGACCGGAAACCGTGTGTCTTTTCGCAACTTACACGCGACTCTGACAACACTGCCCGACTCAAGTGTCGCTCTCACCTTCGACGAAAAAAAGCATGGAACTATCATTAAGTCTCGCAGAGAGATTGAATTCGAGTTCGGGAAAACCCTTTATCTGATCCCAAAAGGGAAAGTCGCTGCGCCAAAAGCGCTCGACCTATCGATTACAGATCTGGAGGAACTGAAACGACGTTCTGCCTACCTCGAGGAATTGCAGCGGCATACGGAAAAGAATGGTGTTGGCGGGGTTAAGATTCGACGACAGATCATTGCAAGGGTGGCCCGGGAGATCAACGACACGCGTCCGATCTCTCCGGCAACTCTTGGGCGGTGGGCAAAACAAGCGCACGAGCACTCTCACGGCATCGCATCTACGCTAGGGACGAAAAAGCGCTGTCGCAAATCCTCCTTCTCCCAAGATATCCAGGATTTGGCGCTTGAAGTCATTGACGACTATTACCTCCAGCTCGGGAACCCAACGCTTCAGTATGCCTATGACTGCTTTACCGAAGAGTTTGAGGCCAAGTTTGGAAAGAAGGTTAAACGACCCTGTCGAGAACTCTTCCGGAAGTGGGCCACGCAAGCGTGCGACCCGATCGAATTCATCGAAAGACGAGAAGGTCGGCGCGCTGGAAAGGCAGCCAGGCGCAATGCAAAGAAGAAATTCCGGACCGAACGGATTCTGGAGCGCGTAGAAGCCGATGCGGTAAATCTGGCGATCGGTGTCACTGATGAGGAAGGTCGATATCTTGGACCTGTGACGCTGTTTGCCGTGATCGACGTTTACTCTCGGTCGATTCTAGGTCTGATTGCCCAAGTCGGCAGAGGCGAATCCTCAGGCTCAGTGATTGACAGCTACAAACATGCAATTGGCCCGAAGTCCCCTGACCTCCTCCCCAATAGTGTTCAAAACGACTGGCCGATGTATGGCACGCCAGAGACGTTTGTGAGCGACGGGGGTTCTGGTTATGTCAGCGTTCAGACCCAGTCTTTCCTGCTCGACGCAGGGTCCCAATCCCAGATCGTGCAAACCTACGCCGGATGGCGCAAGCCTTTCATTGAACGATTTTTCCTGACGCTACGCACTCGCTTTGCACAGACATTGCGGGGCTACTGCGGGAAACATACGGATCGGCCTAATCTGGATGCAACGATCAAAGAGAAAGCATCCATGACGTTGCAGGAATTTCGCAACGCTCTCTATGAGTGGGTCATCGATGAATATCACCAAACTGCTCACCGAGGTCTTAACGGTAAAACGCCCTACGAAGTCTGGGAAGAGCGGGCGCGTGAGTTTCCACCCCAATTGCCTGCCAACTTCGAGCGAATTAGATTCACCATGGGTGAAACCAGGATGTGCAAGATCTCTGGAGATCACGCCCACCAGGGCATTCAGCTCAATAAGCTGCGCTACAACGACAATGAAGACAGGCTCAAGCATATCGGCATGACTCTTCGAAGAATGGGGCGGCCAGCCGAGGTCCAAGTAGAGTACACGCACAACGACGTTCATTCGGTCAACGTCGTTGATCCCATCACCGACGAGGTATTCCAAGCTTTTGTATCAGACTTGGACATCAAGCCAGGCACAACGCTCGCTGAGTTGAAAGCTCAGCGGGGAAGCACCTATGCCAATAAAGGCTTCACAGGCCGGCGCAAGTCTAGATCAAGCCTAACAGTCACTAATGCCAACGAAGCACACGATGCCAACATGCGACGAGTTGGCTCGCGGCAAACCCAGCGTGCTCCTACCAACGCTATTTATGCAGAACTGGTGCGACCCATAGAGGAAGAGGACACCCTTCCTCGTCCGACTGTCCGCAGGAGCTCGATGAGGACTGAAACGCTTGAACTCAGCTCAGAAGAATATGGTGCGGATGGAGAATACGAAGATGATTGATTGCGATAGCAGACGCTACCTAGGACTGAGGCCGGCGACGGTCGCTTTTGCGGACTGGCGAACAAGACACGACCGCTTCAAACAAGCAGTTGGTGACATTCTGCGAACTCATGCAATGTCTGGCGTAGAAGGAGTTGGGATGCTGCTGATGGGGATACCAGGGCTGGGAAAATCGTCAATCCTTGCGTCCTATATCAAGCATCATCTCGCAGAGCGCGATGATTTAGAGAGTCCTGGTCGCTCGAAAGAGCCCATCATTCTTGTCTCTGTACCTGCGGAGCCGACGCTTAAGACGCTGATCCAGGAGATCCTCCTGGCGTCGAGCTATGAGGGATCAATTAAGGGTACCGTTGGAGAGCTCAAACAGAAGCTCAACGAATTTATCCAAGAGCGAGGGGTAGAACTGCTCATTTTCGATGAGTTTCAGCATTTTCTGCGCGAGCAAGCGAAGTCCAATACAAGAGGTGTTGTAAATCACATCAAACTAATGATGGATAAGCACAAGCTGGCCGTGGTGATGGCTGGCACACCCGCGGGCTACAGATCAATTGCTCACTACGACGAGCTGTATCAACGATTCGCTCAACGCCAGACGCGTCTCACCCCGTTTCAAATTGACTCGGAAGAAAATCGTCAAGCTTTCGGTTCGTACCTGAGAGCCTGCGCGGGTTTTCTTAAGCGCCAAGGCGTCGAGCTCACTCCGTTGGCTAAGAAAGAAATGATGGTGCGCGTTTACGTCGCGACAAAGGGAATCCCTCGATTGATCGCAGGGCTCATAATGATGGCACTTGAAAGCACAGAGCACGAAACGGTGATTACTCAGAAAGATCTTGCTGAGGGCTTCGCTAAAACGGCAATGAACCCGGATCTCGGAAACTTCAATCCATTTTGTGCAAGTTACGAACGGGTCCTCGAGCGTGCGGCTAAAGCTCAGAAGAAAGCAGCGAGTGAAGATTTAAAGAACTGGGACATTCATTGATGAAACGATTCGCTATCCGGCCGGAACCTCACCCTGACGAATCGTTCAACGGTTTCCTATTGCGCGTTGGCAAACTCAACTGCGTCTTTAAGCCGGCCGAAATCCTCGACTCTCTGGCCATACAGACCACTGCCGCGTCCGGAAATTCCGGGTGGCTCGAAGCTCCATCGAGGGAAACGTTCAGAGCACTGGAACGTAGACTTGAGAGGTCTTTAGAGAGCCATCGGGTACGATTTAAAGCACGAGATCAGCTTCCGTGGCTACGGTCAGAACATCGGATGATTCACGATTTACGGCTTGGATTCCCCCGTATCTGTCCAAGCTGTGTGTCGGAGCAAGGCTTTTTGGACTGGCGGTGGGGACTTGCTATAACGGCTCATTGCCCGAAGCACAAATGTTTGCTGGTAGAGAACTGCCCTAGCTGTCACAAGAAGCTCGCCTGGGGCGGGAGCTTGCTCATAGGCTGCCCCTACTGCGAAAAAAACTGGGATGACATGGAGCTCAGCCACGCATCTGACATCACCGAGACGGAGCGTCAGCTCTGGGAAGGGATGGGCTCGGAGCTCGGCGACCTGGACGAATCACGATTGAGGGACGTATGCCTGGCAATCGGCGTTGCAATGCGCCCATTCGACGTAATTCACGAGCCGGTCAAACACTGTCCCAGTCTCACAGCCCATTCGGATTTTGTACGTCGTGCATATCTGCTCCTCGAAAGCCCAAAAATGAATGCATCCTGGCGCCACCAGTGTCATCAAAGAAGAAAAGCAGTCCACTTTCTCGGCAAGGATTTCGTGGAAGCCCCGTGCAACCTGTTCCGTGCTCATGTAGAGCGAAACTGGCGAGGCCCTCAGGAGGAAACTCGGCTTAGCGTTGAGACACCGGGTCCGAAGCCTAATTTTCCGGAAGTCACGGAGTACATTTCCCAGTCGAGGCGGGACAGAGATTTGGAATCGAAAGGAAGTTCAGGCTATCGATATCATGTCACTGTTCAGTCATTCGCGGAGATTACCGGTATGAGCATAGAATCTGCGCAAGATTTCTTTCGAGGCGACGCCTTAATTGCTCACAAAAATGTGCGCTTCTCTCGTAGCCGCAGATTCGATCTACGACAGTTTCGTAGAATCATCCAGACACTGGCCAAGCCCGAGGATTCGATTGAAATTTTCCCGGACAACAAAGCCTTCAAGAAGCATTTGACCACGTTTGGGCAACTCGCCAATGACGTCATACTTCGTCGGGTCCCCGGCGGATTCTCGAAAGCCCGTGGAATCCAGAGCATATTTCTTAATCGGTGCCAGTTTGAAAAGTGGCTAACTGATCAGCTTTTCCGGAATGCCAAACGAGAACTGAAACTTGAACAAGTCACCGAGGCACTCGATTGTACGACTCAGAACGTACGTGATCTCGTAAAAGCTGACGTACTCAAATTGGCGAAAAGCCAAAACGGCCAACCGAGGGTTCGAGGTCGATCCTTTTGTGAGCATGTTGTGCTCTCGGCGCAGGTGAGATAGCAAGTGGTTAAGCCAGAGGGGAGCAGATCAGTTGATTTCAAAGATCCTTGAATCTCATCCTAGCGCTGGACTGAAATATCACCTGCTCCGTTTCTCAATTATGTTGGGCTTTCAAGCTCTTTACACACCGCAATTCGTCAGTCGGATCAGATGTCATAGTCAGTTATGACAACCCCCTCTGTAGAACGTTCAAGCCAACGAAGACGTAATTCTCAACTGTCATTGCACCTTCACCTCCAGGTAACAATTAGTTAACTAAATGTTAACCAATGTTAATCAACATGTCAGTGCAGTCTAAATTTGACAAGGATGGAGCAAGGAAATGCGTTTATTTTTGATGTTATTGATAACTCTAGGATTGGCCGGCTGTGGTGATTCATCGACTGAGCCAACCGATACTCAGGCTTCAGCTGAAGACCAGGCCACTGAGAACGACTCGAACTCAGGAGTTGAAGACGATCCAAACTCGGATCAACAGCCCAAAAAACAGCTAAAGGTAGGCCTGCTCCCGGATACCCAAGGTGGAGGAGACAACGTAGCGATTCACCCGATGGAAGCAGTGTTAGCGAAGTTGAGCGATGAGAAAGTTGACATCGTGATTCCTGTCGGCGATCTGACCGATCATGGCACGACAAGAGAATTCGAGCAGTGGACCAACGTTGCTGAGAAATATCGTAACCAGGGGATTGAGTTTCTTCCTTTGATGGGAAACCACGAGGATAGTTATGCCTACACCGTCGAGTGGATTGAAAATATGAAGGAGTACATTCCGCAGGATGCCGTTCACATGAGTGGCGCGGAATACTTGGATTACTACGTGGTTCGAGACAATGTCCTCATTATTGCTCTTCGCTACTACCATTTGCCTGTAGCATTTCAGTGGCTCAAGGACGTCATCAATGAGCACCGTGATGATGTGGATCACATCGTGATCGCAAGCCACGACGGATTGATTGGCGCCAAATATGGCGAGACCCGCGAGATGATTGTTGAGGGTGTCAAAGATGACAACCGTCTTTTCCATCAATGGGACGAGATACGCTCTTTCTTTTCGAAACACGACGTAATCTGGGTGCAGGGTCACGAACATATGTATCAACGGTCTGTCGTCAAAGCACCGTTGGGTATCGAAGCAACCAGCTGGACACAAGAAGATCGGAATTATCGACTTCCGCAGTACACGCAAATAATGTCTGGAAACGCCTCATACAAAGGCTATGAGTTTCGTTATGGCGAACGCGAACTCGTTCAAGCCATTGTCCAGCAGAAGATGAATACGCTGAAGAATGGCTCTTCCGCCTTTGATGCAAACGCGGGTGTTCTGTCCTTTTCAGGCTCTCGGGTTGATTACAAGAATTGGTTTACTGAGCACACAGTCACTTCGAACGAAGATGGCGCCAAAGAACTGGCGCAACCGAATTGGACATTGCTCGATCAATTCTCACGAACGACTGATCGCTGTGAACGACTGGTTTATCCGAACAGCATTCCAGAGGAAACACGACCCGTAATGGTTCTGGATCCTCAATATCGCACCAACGAATGTTTCTCGGAAGATGGGAGTGTAGTCAAGCTTATTGATGGCACGAACAATACCTTCAATCGTGTTGAGAGCCGAACCCGGAGTTTAGGGTGGACGCAAGGTTTCAGCCGTGCTGAGAGTCAAAATGATCTAATGCGTCTTGCATATCAGTACCTGTTCCAAGTGCACCAAAGGTGGACGCCCAATTTAAATGGCAACAACCGCATCTTGCCGAATACCGAGGATTCGAGCGAAGTCAATGTTCCCGAAACTACCATTGACCTCAAAGAGCATCTCACCATGAGCTGGGCCCCCGAAGAGTCAGACACGGTTGGTCAGGTGATGATCATCAGCGGGACACAGAACCAAACTGGAACTTTTAGCAGTGCCTACGGGGCGCCCAAAGACATCGAAACAGATTCAGGGTTGCCAAACAGCCAACCAGACGGAAGTGCAAAACAGCCTGTTACCGTACCGAATTACGCAACCAAGGATTGGGATGTCGAGACAGCAACCTCGGATACGTATGTTATTCAATTCGACGCCCCGAGAGGTGCGAATTTTGAAGGCGTAGGTCCTGCACTAAAATCCCATGACGGAACTTGGAAAATCCTGGCCGAGCCGGAGTGCTGGATCGAAGGTGCTTATTCTAGTCAGTACCTGCAAGAGGCGCCGATTCGGGCAGACGGGTGCGCGAGCTCTCCCCTGGTCGGATACGACTCACAGTATAACGGGAGATGGTGGGCCGTCATGAACCAAGATGCAGAAATTGCACTTGTAGAAATTGACTAAATCACCACTCAGTGAGCCCTCTTGCTAATTGCAGAAACTTGCAAGACGGGCTTACTGGCGCCCACATGTTTAAAACCCAGCTTTTTGACTGCTCATAAGTCCCGAATGATTATCTGCTATGAGACAGTGTAAACATCTATGTTTTAGTTAAAGGGCTAATTAGAAGCCTCCGGGAAAACCGGCGACGGCGCTGGTAGGGTTTGGTTACGCTTAAATCGTTCATGTTAAGTGTCCACTAGAAAATAAGTGGACACTATCCTGACGACGACAGCGCCAGGCTCAAGATGGGATCACAACCCGGTTTTCTTCTAGACTCTTCTTTAGGTGATTTTGACAATCTTCCAGTGTTTTTTAAGCAGACGAGCGACCTGATCGTGGCTAAGGTCTCCATCTTTGAGCAACCGGAAACACTCATCAATTAGCACAGCACACGGCACTGCATGCTCAGGGTGGTTTTTAGTTTTCCCGGTCACAGATGCTGACGCGCCATAATAGACATAACGATCTTCGGGATGGAGGAAATAATTGAATATTCGGGTATGGACAACGTCCCGCCCCTCCTCTACTTGGTTGGCGAAATTATAGACAAGCGCTTTACATGCTCTCAGCAAAATCTCGTCTCTCGTGAAGTCGGGCATCATCAGACCTACTTATAAAGTTGATTTTTCCGGAGTGCCGGAGCGCAGCGTAGGTGCCTCCGGCAACTGCCACTTTTATGGTTTATTTCAGTCGTGAAAACATCTGCGCTTTATCTGGCATTTCACCAAAATCTTTCTCTAATTTGGTTGCCTGACTCTCAAAGTCATCGCTAGCAATGTCTGCCGTCCAGATAGGCCGTACGCTACCGGTGAACGAATCGTCATCAAGGAATGGTGCGAAATGAGACTGAACCACCTTATAGATATTTAGCTCGACCCTCATTTTTGCAAAGTCCATCTGACTCCACGGGATCCAGCCATGTTCCGTTAAATACCAGTAGTTCTCATTTTTAGATAGCTTTTGTGGATAGCATCGAGAATCACTATTCCAGGCAGTCGAGTAACTTCGATGAGCAGCCTCTAAAGACCGGAGCAGCGATGCTGCATCAACACTCAAAACAGCGTGATTGCTCCTCAAGCGATCATCAAAGTTCCGAAACACGGCGTCATTAAGCTCAATATCAACAGGCAGAGATGCGAGTAACCCATTTGCAGACTTGTAGCCTAAAGACTGAGAGAGCAGTTCTTGGGTGCGTGTCGTCTTAATTGAAACTCCATCGTCTGCGAGAAGACTACGGAGCGAACCGACCACAGCATGAAACTCTCTTTTGGAACTGATTTTCATATGAATTCTCCTCTGCGCTCCCCATTTATTAGCAGCTGAATTCAAATGAAAATGCATAAAGCAGGATTATCACGAATAGAGTTGGGGGCTCAGGCCTCGTTTAGCCCATGCAGCATGCACTACATTGGCTCTCATCTTAGCCACTGAAAAAGCTGTGTCAAATTACTAGGGTCCATAACGTCACTATTCAGTAGCCGGCTTGAGAGAGCTCTGCTTCTCCAAGTCGACCCGTTGAAGGCCCGCTCAAGCCTGAGCAAAATTAAATGACTTGCTAGGGTATTTCACGCCCCAATTGCTAAAGCATTCAAGGCGAAGCAATGGTGTTTCATCTCGACCCATCATCCTTATTTTGGTTCTCTTTCCAGGCCGCCCCACTAAAGCCATCAGTACTTTACCTTCCCTATTTTTGGTGCTAAAAATCTATGCGGATCAATTCGTTAGCGATCGCCCACGGAAGAAATCTCATGCTATCCGTGATTAACGATTAGAAATCTCGCCTTATCACGGTCACCCAAAATCGAAATTTTGGTGACCCCGCCGCAAGTGTTTGATTTCAAAGATCACCAGATCTCACCGTAGCGCTGGACTGACATTAAGGGATCAGGTCGGGCTGCCCCTCCGAAAATGCTTGTAGCCATGGATGGCGGAAAGCAAGCGTACAGGGATGTACTTGCAGCGGTTTTCGGAGGGGCAGCCCGACCTGATCCTTCCACCACACCACGAAGGCTGGGATAAAGAGGAGAGCACCACCGTGTCAGGCAAAACCGTCAACAGCGCCATTCTGCTGCTGGTCATCGGCAACGCCATGGCCATCCTCTCCGATGTATTTATCAAAATGCTGGAACCCGGCGCCCCCGTCTTCCAGTTCGCCTTCCTGCGCTGCCTCCTGACCCTGGCCTTCCTGATCCCCCTGGCCCGCAAACTCGACCGCCAGAACCTCTTCGGCGGCCTGAAAATCCACGCCATCCGCGCCCACATCCACCTGGTCGGCATCGTCTGCATGGTGATCGCCCTCACCAATTTACCGCTGGCCACCGCCAACGCCCTGTTTTACGCCGCCCCGATACTGGTGATGGTGCTCTCCGCCTTCTTCTTCCGGGAACAACTCACGCCCCTGAGCGTCACCGCTGTCTTCAGTGGCTTTGCCGGCATCATCGTCATCCTGCGCCCGGTGGAATTCAACTGGGCAGTGATTGCGGCCCTGGGTTCAGCCTTCGCCCTGGCCATCAACGCCGTGATGGTGCGCCAGCTGCCCAGGGAACAGACCACCGTCCACAAACTGTTCCTGAACTACCTGCTGATCGTGCCGGCCGCAGCGGCCCTGGCGTTCTGGGAAGGCGCCGCGTGGAACCCGCAGATCCTGATCAGCGCCGCCGGCTCAGCCCTGTTCATCCTGGGGTACAACATCACGGTATTGCTGGCCTACCGGCAGGTGGATGCCAACCAAGTCACCAGCGCCGAATACACCGGGCTGATCTGGGCGGTTGCCATTGGCTGGATCTGGTTTGGTGAGGTGCCGGACCTGTGGTTCCTGGCCGGCAGTCTGATGATTGTGGTGCCGCTGGTACTAATTGGCCTGCGGCACCGGCGCCGCTCCCCGGCACGGGGCTTCAACCCCGCGACCCGGGAATCAACTTCGGAAAGGCTGATTGCCGAACCTACCGGCGGGTCTGGTCAATAAGAATCTGGGTATCACGAATGATCCGGGCTGCCCGATACTCTGGCGGCATCCGGTCGTTATAGCCCAGGGATGACCGGTAACCGCTGCGATGATTGTGGTACTTCGGTTTGTACCGGTAATGGGAGTGCTTTTTGCCATAGTCCCGGCGGTCATACCGATGCTTGTGGCGATTATCCCGATAACGGTTGTCGCGGTGGCGATCATGGTACGACCGGCGGTGCTCGGCCCGCAGCATTTTCTTTTGATGCCCCGGCGGCAGCGCCTTGCCCCGATCCAATTGCTTCTGAATACCCGGCGGATGTCCGTGACCACGGTAGCCGTCTGCCTGGGCAATACCGGCAAAGCCCAGAGCGACAATCAGGGTACTGCTGATCAGAAATCGTTTCATAGTGACTCTCCCGTCCATACCGACTGGAACCATGCTAAACGGAAACATTCCGTGAAGCCTTGCCACCAGATTAATGATAAGAAGGGAGATGTCAGTGCCCAAGGGCCGGTTTTGCACAAGCTTTACATGGGTTGACGTTTAACTGTCCGAAGCCTCGACAGGCCCGGAACGAGTGAGGTGAGATTCAATTGAAAAGGTATGGCGGCAGTCATCCCCCAACGCCCGCAGGGACTCCGCCAGCCTGAGCAGATATTCGGAATTGGGCCCGCTGGGGCCAACCGCTGCGGCAATCTGGGCGGCAATGTCGGCTTCCGGGGCCTCGCCCAGAAACGCCTCGTTATCCTCGGTGGCGATATACACCAAGCCCTCGGCATGGCTGCCATCATCAAAGGTCATGGTGGTGCTGAAGCGCAGGTAGCCGTTCTTTTCCCGTACATCCAGATACTCGAAAACATTCGGTGAAACCCGGAACGCCATGCCCCGGCAGACCGCTCCGGGTTGCTCGATCAGCGTGACCACCCGGCCAGGAGCCTCGGGCGTACCACGATGGTCATGGGACCCTTGCCAGAACCGGCGTGCCCAACCGCGAATGGATGCCGGCCGCTGTTCCAGGAACGGGAAATCCACCTTGTAGATCAAAGAGCCGTAACCGAACAACCAGACAGAGTCGATGCCGTCAAAGTTGTAGCGGGTACGATTGTGATCAATGGTGTTGGCGGGCATAACAAACCTGCAGAGGATACAAAAGCCTGATTCTGTCAGGCGCCTTGAGTGCTTGCAATAAAGCCGGCGATACCGGTCAGCACGATTTCCGCCGCCATGGCAGAGAGAATCAGGCCACTGATTTTCGACATGATGTTCAGGCCGGTTTTACCCAGCACTTTCTCCAGGTAGCCCGACAACCGCAACAACACCGCCAGAATCAGCAAGCCGGACACCAGGCCCAGCAAGCCGCCAGCCACTTCGTGCACGGCTTTCAGCTCAGCACCGTAGACCATGATGGCACCGATGGTGGCCGGGCCGATCATCACCGGAATGGCCAGGGGCACCACAGCGATGTCGTCGCGGTCTTCTTCCGGCAGGCCGGTGGCATGGTTGCGGGTGCCGCTGGTGACCAGGCTGATGGCGGTGAGGAACAGCAGGCTGCCGGCGCCAATACGGAACGAGTTCAGGGTAATACCGATAGCGCTGAACAACAGCGGCCCGGCAAAGAACAGCACCACGCCCAAAATGAACGCCGAAACACAGGCCCGGCGAATGATCGACGCCTTCTCCGCCGCCGGTAGGCCGCGGGTCAGCGCCAGGAACATGGTGACCACAAAGAACGGTGCCAGCAGGAACAGGAAACGGATGGTACTGCTGAGGTAAGTGGCAAAAAACGTTTCAAACATTAAAGCAAATCCGGCCAGGGGTTAAAGCCGGTAAGCATAGCGCCTGTGGGCAGATTCTGCCGTAAGGAAGAGAACCTATTGGCCGGCGGAGCGGATCAACGCTTCTTGATGGAGGGCTTGCGCGGCTTGCCGGGTTTGCCCTTCGGGCCGGTCGTGCGCCCACCGGCCTTCGGGCCACGGCCAGGTTTACCTGCGGGCGGTTTGCCGGTGCCTTTGCCAGTTCCCTTTCCACCTCGACCGGGGGAAGGTTTACCTGACGGTTTTGCGCCGGCCCTGGCCGGTTTACCACCGGCACCCGGGCGGGCACCTTTGGGACCGGCGGGTTTCTTGCGGGTCTTGCTGGCCGCCGGCTGCGTTGCTTCCGAAGACGAATCCCGGATGGCATCAAACAGTACCGCCAGTTCCTTCTCCGTCAGATCCCGCCAGGCGCCTACCGGCAAACCCTGCAGGCTGACGTTCATAATCCGCACCCGCTCGAGCTTGGTCACCTCATAGCCAAAGTATTCCGCCATCCGGCGGATCTGACGGTTCAGGCCCTGCACCAATATGATCCGGAAGACAAACCGGGAGACTTTCTCCACCTTGCAACGCTTGGTCATGGTCCCCAGAATCGGCACGCCGTTGCTCATGCCTTCCACAAACTCCCGGGTCACCGGCTTGTCGACGGTCACCAGGTATTCTTTCTCGTGGTTGTTGCCGGCCCGTAGAATCTTGTTCACCAGGTCACCATTGCTGGTGAGGAAGATCAGTCCCTGGGAGTCCTTATCGAGGCGGCCAATGGGGAAAATGCGCTCGCTGTGGCCGACAAAACGCTGGATGTTGTCTTTCTCCGCGCTGTCGGTGGTGCTGACAATACCCACCGGTTTGTTCAGGGCAATGAAAACCAGATCTTCCTCGTCCCGGGGCTCCACCACCTGGCCGTTCACCCTCACCACATCGCCCGGCAACACCTGATCACCCACCTGGGCCCGCCGACCGTTGATGTGCACGTTGCCCTGCTCGATGTAACGGTCAGCATCCCGGCGCGAACACATGCCGCTCTCGCTGATGTATTTGTTTAGTCGGGTGGAGGTTCGGTTGGCCATGACATCCTGCCGGTTTCAAATGATGGGTAAATGCGCGGGCGGCACACAACCCGCGCATCATCCCATTGCATCACCCTGACGGCAACTGCCAGGCCTAATGTCCGTCAGCGCCTGCGGAACGGATAGAACAGCTGCCCCAGGTAGGAACCCGGCAGTTTCTGGGTGGTACCATACTCCGCCGGCCAGTGCGCTTTCGGGAAATGGTAAGTGCCAAACAGCCGGTCAAAGAGCACCGTGTGTGCCGAGTAATTGGTATCGATGGCCGGCTTCTCCGAACTGTGGTGCCAGTGGTGAAACTGCGGCGTTACCAACAGGTACTTAAGCGGCCCCCAGGGCACATTAAGATTGCTGTGGATAATGATGGCCTGCAGCGCGGCGAACGTCACATAGATATCCAGTGCTTCCTTGCTGGCACCAAGCAGATACAGAGCCAGCATAACCAATCCACGTTCAATGAAAATCTGAACCACATGGGCACGGGAGCCTGCCAGCCAGTCCATGGTTTCCACCGAATGATGGACCGCATGAAACGGCCACAGCCGCCGGACTTCATGGAATACCCGGTGCTCCCAATACAGAACGAAATCGGCAACCAGAATCAGCAATACTACCTGCAGCCATAACGGCGTGCTCTGGATCGCCGCCTGCAGGCTGTCGCTGGCCACCCACTCGAAGTGTGTCACCAGGAAATTGCCAAACAGCAGAACCGCTGAGATCAGCAAATGATTCAGGCAGAAGTAAAAGAAATCCAGACCCCATTCATCCCGCAAGATGACCTGCTCCCGATACTTCGGAAAGAGCTTCTCCAGGCTGGTGAAGACAATAGTGGAACCCAGAAAGGCTAAAATCAGCCAGTCCACACCGAGCGACAGCGGTTTCGGCTCCACCGGCCCAACAGGAACGTTGTAGCCACCCAGAGCAAACGCGATCAGCGTCATGGCAATGCCCGCAGCGCCAAGCCGTTTGCGCCGATCAAGCACAAAAGTGGTGATGCCGAAAAAGAGGGAGAACCACATGCCGTACTTTAAGACATCCTGAAGTGCCTCAGCATCATACGCGGCACGCAGATCGGTGGTAGTCAGGTAGGAAGGGAACAGGTAGGCAAGCACGGCCGTCAGGCTCAAGCCGCCGAGAAATATCGAAAAATATCCGGGAATTCGTCCGTTTCGAAAGCGAAGCTCTTTTTCCGGACGGGGCTCTACCACCCGCTCGCGGTATTGGTAATTGGTATCGTGTTCCGTGTTCATGCGTTCCCTGCAAATGTTCTGTTCCGCACTCGCTTGAGAAAATTTTTCTTATCGTTCCAAGCGATGGCTTTGCTTTGACCCTATTTTACAATAGAAGTAATTTTCACCGGACAACTGCTATGGTAATCCTCCCATTTTTAACCGACTGTATGAGTAGAGGATTAAGCTACCTCCAGCAGCCTGGATAGGGTGGGCAGTTACACAATTTGGTTTACAGCCTCGCGGAGCGCGTAGCCATTCTAGCCAACAGCATCACTCCGCAGATTTAAAACCAGGCAACCCGTTCTGAGCCCGCCATTGCTCAACAATTTCGACAATACGCTCTGGCGTTGAATCCTCTGGATTCTCCGGATAAAAAATCAGGTCAGAACCAGCTGGGTGCTCTGAAACAGCAATAAAGTTTTCCAACAGACGATCTTGGTGCTCGTCAGATCCTTCCGCTTCATAGATGGCTACCACCAGCGCCAGAAATTCGTTTCTGGTGTAGTCTTGTAATTGATTCTTTGGCTCCATAGCAGAACGTTATCCTCGATGAATGTGTATGTGATTTTTTGGCGTATTTACTCGCAAATTATCGAGCTCATAAATGCCACCCCCATTTCTGACTTCCTTTAGATGGTGCAACTCAAAAGAGCGACGTCCCCCAACAGTGTGAATCATAGGAGCTCGCGGTGCTCGCCCCTTGCGCATTCGGTTAACATTGGCCGGAGAAAACTGGCTTCGCATACCTTCTTCAGCACTTACTTCAACCCAAAAAGCCTCTCGGAACCGATCAAAGCTCGCAAATTCACGCCCCCTGAGCCGATCTGCGATCTGTGCAGGTATCGGCGCTCCAAGATCTCTTGAAGCACTCTCTAACCAGATTCCGGGAATTTCTTCTCCGCTTCCAGTGACCACCCCTCGTTCATCCCGGGCGGTCTTCCGGAAAACCAAATACAACGGCTCAATACCACTGTCAGTCGGAAAGCTGACAATCAGCTCAACCTGATCCTCAAAAGGCCGCTGGTAGCCCGGCGGCGAATGTTCCTGGCCATCCTCCTGGATGGGCGTCACCAGAATGCTATAGGGATCAATCCCGGAATCCGCCGGGTATTCGGTGCTCACAACCGGGCGGTGGCCGCTGTCATCCGGATACCAGACGAGGGTGAAGTCGTCGTCAACCACCACTTCAAAATTCTCGCCCTTGAGCTCTGCGTGAGCAACCGGAACCCGGTCTTTGTATCCAGTGCTGTCGTTGACATGATAGCCGGCAACCCGGAGGTTTCCGGTGGCATCCACGTGCAGATGAAAACGTACCCGAATGGCCGCCTCAGCCATTTCAAGGAGTTCTTCCTCGGTGTACAGGGT
>NZ_JBEPPY010000032.1:0-20313 GCF_040547575.1 Marinobacter sp. MBR-99
ACCGAGGTAAATGACCTGGGCACGGGTGTAAAAACCACCTACAGCTATGACATCAACGGTCAGCGGGTCACCGAGACCACAACCACACCCGACGGTGCCCATAACCGCACCATCACCTACGAGTACGACGCCGTAGGCCAGATGACCCGCTGGGCGGATGCGGAAACCGGCGGGCACACCAATTACCAGTGGGACAGCGCAGGCAACTTGCACCGCGCCTACACGGATGTCGGTTACGATCCGGAAGTTCGCAATGTGGATCTGACGTCCGTGCTTAGCGAGGTGGAGGATGAAATCCGTTCTATCAGGCACACTCCATACCCGGGCACTGAGGAACCGAAATACCAGGGCTCACTAAACAACATTCTCAGAGAACGTGCCGTCGACCTGGGTGTGGACTTGGGCTATTACGATCGTGTGTTCGATCTGCAAAGCGCAGGCTACGATTTTGGCCAGGTAGGCGGACCTGAGGGCGTTCAGCTGTTCGAATGGGATGTCAACGTTTCCGAGCGCCGTGCCGCCCTATACAGCCTGCTGTCTGACATGGGCTACCAGGCCAAACTGGACGAAGCCATCATCGACCCCAATTACAGGTTCGTGGACCAGCGTTACCAATACGACGATAACAACCGGGTCACCCAGATCAACAATGGTACCGAACTGGATACCCAGTACGGCTACGACGTCGCCGGCAACCGGGTCATGGTGAACAACGGTGGCCAGATCACCGAGTACACCTTTGACGCGAACGGCCGGGTCACCGAGTCCCATAGTAACGGCAACAAAACCGCCGACTGGCAGTACGACAACGTGGGCAATGTCCAACGGTTCCGCACCTTCAAGTCCGACGGTGCCGTGGACAAGGTCACCACCAAGCAGTACTACGAGAACAACGTCAACTACTACACCAACGACGACGGCCAGCAGACCACCATGACCATGGACAAGTCTGGTCGGGTCACCCGCACCAAGCTGGTGGACGATGGCGATACCTTCTACTTTGACCACAAGTACAATGCCGCCGGCCTGGAAACCCGGGTCAATGCCCGTGGCAAGGACGTGGGCGGCCGTACCATTAACACCTACGACAGCAACGACAACCTGATCGTCGCAGACAAGGGTGAGGGCGACAGCCAGGATCGGAAGGAGGTTCTCAAGTTTGTCTACAACAACGACAACCAGATCCTCTATCGATTCCACGACACCGGCAAGAACGAGGACGTGCGCACTGAAACCGAGTACCTCTACGCCAACTCCAAGGCCGTGGGCGAAACCGGTAACGATGTCAAAGGTGAAAACGTCACCAAACTGGGTACCGGCAACTACAACCTGGTGCAGCCGATGGGCGAGGATTTCCCCTCCAGTGCTGTGACGTTCGTGACGGCCTCTGAAGGCGACAATCTGCAAAGCATAGCCGCTGCCGTCTACGGCAACCCCAGCCTGTGGTTTGTACTGGCCGAGGCCAACGGCCTGGAGCCGGGCCAGAGCCTGAAGGAAGGCCAGCGCATTGAGGTGCCGAACACCGTCAAAACCGGCAGCATTACCGCCGAGACCCACAAGGTGTACGACGAGTCCGAGATTGTGGGCTCGACTCTGCCGAATCTGAAGAGCGATCCGAAGGATAAGGGCTGTGGGAGCTTCTTGGCGATTATTATCGTTGCGGTGATTGCAGTCGTTGCCGTTTACGCGGTCGCAGCGCTTGCGGCCACCGGAGCCTTTGCGGCGGCCGGTGGCGGTTTAGCTGCAGCGACCGGGGGCTTGGTATCAGCGCAGGTTGGCGCATTTGTTCTGGCGGGCGCAGTGGTTGGTGCCGCGGCATCGGCGGTCCAGCAAGGCTTGTTCATTGCCTTAGGTTATCAGGAAGACTTCAGCTGGAAATCCGTTGCAGCGGGAGCGGTCGCTGGAGCGCTCTCTGGGGCGGCCCAGAGTTACGCACAGGCAGCTAAAGTGGCTGAAGCCGCAGGACAAACTGTCGGTTACGCCAAAACTGCGGCTCGCGCCCTGCAAGTCTCTTCAGCCGCGTCGAAGCAGCTTGTCGAGAACGGCAAGATCACTAACTGGTCCAGTCTCGCTGCTGCCGGTCTGGGCAGCGTAAAAGGCGTTGATGGTAGTGGAGAAGTCAGCGCTCTGGTCGGCCCGGTT
The DNA here is from genome assembly GCF_040547575.1 of Marinobacter sp. MBR-99. Lineage (NCBI taxonomy): Bacteria > Pseudomonadati > Pseudomonadota > Gammaproteobacteria > Pseudomonadales > Marinobacteraceae > Marinobacter > Marinobacter sp. MBR-99. Next base: position 2,143 of record NZ_JBEPPY010000032.1, read on the forward strand.
GGCGCTGGCAGTGCGCTTGAGTACGTCACGCCGTGGCTGGGAGCAGCAGAGAGCTTCATCCGCACCGGTGAAGTGTCCCCCACCTCTTGGGCCAGTGCTGTTAGCTCGACACTTTCAACAGCTGCCAGCGGACTGGAAGGGCTTAAAGACACCGTTTTGCCTGGCGGTGAGTTAACTGGCGGTCAACTGCTTAGCAACGTGGTTGCTGGTGGAGTCCTCAATGCCTACGACAGGGACGCGGGTCAGGCTTACTTTGAGAGTGTTATCGGTAATGAAGTAGGTTCCTGGATTGGCGGTGGCATTGCCCAAGCTTCTGGCCTTGGAAGCAGGGCAGCAGGTGCTTTCAACGCCGAGGTTAGTCGGTTGAAGTCTGAAACACCGGCGCCGAACTCACGAGGCGGCGTATCGCTGGAAGAGAACCTTGCAGCGGGTGGTATTGATCTCAGGCGGCCGCAGGGCACTGGGGGAGCTGAACGCCTGATGGGCAGCCAGCCGACTCCGGTGGAACCCGAAACCTATACCCTGGAGCAAGGCGACAACCCTTGGAGTGTCGCGCAGGGTGCGCTGGGCTCTGATGCCAGTGACGCCGAGGTACAGGAGTACGTTTACCGTCTGATTAGTGCCAACCCGGATTTGCTTGGGGCCAACACCCGTACCCTCCAGCCGGGTATGACTCTGACGCTACCAACGGAAGATCAGCAGGTAAGCGCAGCGGCGCTGGGTACCTATGCTGGTGACGAGGCGTTCGGGCAGGTCGCCAATATCCGTGAACAGCTTATGGCCGGCGGCAGCTTTGATCCAAACACCCTTGGGCGACTTCAGAGCCAGTTCGAACGCGCCGGGCTGCCATTCGACGCGCAACTTGATATGCAGAGCAGTCAACGGACGTTGGGCTACCAGAGCCGTACCGAAGACATCGCCATGGGCCAGTTGGTTTCCACAACGCCGGTTCTGGAAAACCAACTGAGCGTCAGCTTCCAGTTGAATGGCTCAGGGCTGTCTTTCGACCAGATGAACTACGAACTTGGCGAGACCGATAGCTATCTTTATGGAGCGCTGCCGATGCAGCCTCTGGCCTCGACATCCGGAGCAATAACGCAGGAGGTTATCAGTCAGCCAGAAAGCACCAGTTGGACCGACTCCTTGTCGAGGGGCTGGAACGACGTGAGTGACGTCCTTGGGGCGGGTACCCTCATCCTTGCGGGCGGAGCTGCAAGCGCCTTTGGCGCGGATGAGTTCTCCGACAATGCGTTTGGTGCCGCTACTGAGCTGCTAAGTCGTCCTGCGCAGTCGGACTTGAAAGGTGGGACGGTGGCAACTGTTGGTGCCTTGGTTGGCGGCGCGCAATCTGTTGGCGAGGGTTTGATTGGCCTGGGCCAACTGGCCAGCATGAGCGTTCAGGAGCAGGCTTATGACATGCTCGGTGGCGAATTCGGGTTGGGTAAGAGAGTCGGATTCCTGCAGGAAAACCACGAACGCTATCTCCAGCTTGGCGAGACCGTCACGAATTCCATTGGGGATTTCGTGAGTGACGTGCCGGGGAGTCTGGAGAGCGGTTACGACTCGGTGCTGGGCTCGTTCGACCGGTTTGGTGACAACTTCAATACCATGGTCACCAGTGAAAATTATGTTGACCAGTTCTTCGCATCGACCGAGGTTGGTGGTTTTGCAGTCGATGCTGCTGGGGCCGCAACTGGCGCCTATGGCTTGGCGAGGGCAGGCGGCAAACTGACTGGCGATCTGGTTCAGACCATGTCAAAGTATGACGTGAGGTCGCCGTTTGATATGACGTTCCGGCCCGGACAGCTGAACAGCGGGATTCCGTTGCAGAGTCCGCTGATTAGGAATACTGGCGAGGCGATTCCAAGCAATAGTGGTCCAAGTTGGGTGAATCTAAGTGATGTTAGATCTACTCAGGCTACAGTTTCCATCAGAGCCGGTGACGGAACACCTGTTTTGAATATGGCTTCTGACATGAAGCTTAACGGTTGGGATCTTTCGAAAGGAGTTCCAGATCTTGTTCGCCTTGATGATGGCTTCATGACTTTAGACCATCGCCGTTTAGTTGCTGCGGATTGGGCCGGGCTTGATCGAATACCAGCCAATATCCATGGATTCGATGAGGTTCTACCAAATTCATTCACGCAATCTGGGCGTTTTTCAAGTTTTGAGTCTCCGGTGGCATTTTCTGATTTAAGTACCAGAACGTCATTCTACAAGGGCGATTTGCCTGAAACTTGGGGGCAGGCCGGCATGATCAGGTCGCTGCAGCAACAAGAGAGGTTTGGTCAGTTCCCATTGACAGGCAGTTCGGAATTGCCATCATTTACTTTTAAAGATGCCAATGATTGGGCTAAGTACATTAATAATTTACAAAGGTTGCAATCTCAGTGAGTGATGAGACTAGAGCGCAAAAATTAATTAATTTATGTAATAAATACCAAGAGTACCTTGGCTCGGGTGCTTCTGATGTTAGTGGCTTGGAGTTGAGTCGAGCATTAGAAAGCTATGGCTTACCTTTGCATGCAGAGGCTTTATCTCTATACATTAAAGGGGAGGTAGATGGCTTCAGCCTTGGTGCCCCTTGGTCTTCGTCGAAATGCTATCTAGCTAAAAAGCCACCGGAAGATGTAAATCCGTTGGATGTCTGGTTTGATCCATATGAATTGAGTTTTATGGTTAGAACCGTTAATCCGTTGGGTTATGGAAAGGCTGTAATTGGTTGGTCTTCAATCTCGCCAGTTTTTTATTGGCAATACCATGTGTTTCAGCGGCTGGTTCGATTCAGTATTAGAGATGATGCCTTCTTGCAGGTTGATGATTTTTTGGCTTCCAGGTCCTTTGGAGTAGAAAAGTGGGATTATGCTAGCAATCTTTATCATGAAGAAGCTGTAGCATATGCCTTTTGGCATGGTAAATGGATTGCTTCCAATATACGCGTCGAAGCTCTTGCTGAATTACTTTCTCAAGAGCAATTAAAGACAATGCTGCCGGAAGGTATGAGCTATTGGGACGCGACTTTCAGTGGGACTGAAGATTTACGAGCTGTGTTTAAACTTGAAAAAGATGGCTCTATTGGTAAGTATCTTGCTGGAGAATGGGATCGTACTAGTGAGATTGGTTTAATGACAGTTATAACTGATCAGGTCGGAATGCTTTCTAGTGACGTTTTACCAAGAGAATCTGGCGAGTGTTTAACCTTGCTAAACTGCTCTAGAGGTGTCTGACATTGCGTTCACATTGATGTACGAGTCTGGCACTGACTCGGTAAGCCAAACCTCATTCTCAGATCGATAAAACACATAGCCCTGTTCATGCATGAGCAGGGCTTTTATTTTTAGAATTACCGGCTTTCCATAGCGCTGCCCGACCGCGGTAGCGGTCTCGATATCCGTTGATAAATGTACATGCTGCCGCTGTTTTGGCTTTAATCCTTCCTTCAACACGTTGTCAAGAAAGCGTGTTGCTGTGCCGTGATATAAAAACTCCGGCGGCGTTACCGGCTCTAGTTGCAAATCAACATTGATTGAATGGCCCTGATTGGCACGGATATATTGCCCGTTGTCAGAAATAATAAATCGCTTCTTATCACTGGTATCAACCACCTCCTGAATCAAAGCATGATCCAGGTTGGCCGGCTCACTCGAAGCATTAGCCTTGCTGATGAGGTCGTCAATATTGGCCCAGCCGTTGGCGTCCACATCCAGCTCGATGGCATAGGGTTTATGACGCAAGACAAAACTTAAAAACTTACTGACTTTATTGAGTTGCTTGGGTGAGGTCATGCTTAACCGGCCTTCTGTTGGACAATGAGTGCTTCCAGTATCTCGGAAGTAAACTTCTGCTTACTCCTTGGCATGTGGCTGATACGCTCAACCTGTTGTTGCAGTTTGGAAGTGGGGCCACGCTTGTCATTAGCTGCCGTTTTAGGTTCGCCGATCAGTTCTTCAACCGAAACATTCAGCTCTTGGGTCAGTGGCTTAAGGGGGACTACGGCAATCCGCAAACTACCGCCTTTATGGTGAGCCATAGTTATCTTGCCAATGCCCAACTTCTCGGTTGGGGTAGTCCCTGTTCCTTTCGGTACTGCGAAATGCGCTTCCCTAAGGCTTTGTAAAAGGCCTTGTTTGAGGTTGTCATCTTGGAATCCCAATCGATCGAGTGTCAGGGCCATAGCTTACCTCCTGTTTTTAGAAGGAGGGTTGAGAATACGCTAGAATAGAATACTCGGCAACGAGGTTGTATTTACTTTTACGGGTTGACAGGTTTATCGAGAAATCAGGTATGGCGCGACTGTCTGATCACACGGTGACCCGAATCAAGCAGGAGGTCTCCCCTGCACGGCTAGTGGATGGAGGCCAGGGGAAGGTAGGGCCTCGGTAGAGGTCGCGGTAGACAGCAAAACCTGGGCAGGGATAGCCAAACCGCAGAAACACTGCCAGATGTTGTCAACCAGACGGCAAGCCATGCACATTGGCTCCAGCATGACCGGGAACCTAGACAACCGCCGTCCGACTACTGGACGGCGGCTGAGGATTTGAAAAATCAGAGCCTGAATAACTCAGTACTGAATTCGTTGAGGCATCGATCCGCCGCTGCACTCAAATGTTCTTTAATGAACGCCGCGTTATCAGCAACGAGCGTCTCATAGGGCACGGTTCCAATTTCCTCTTTGGTCTCGTAGGTGCAAGAACCTTCCGAAATGGCTTTGCCAATGCGCGTGTCGATCAGTTTCAGGTCGGCGATGTAGGTCAGGGAATAATCCGAGAAGTTGAAGCCATCATAGATGAAAGACCAATTTCTGGTTGCCACGTTTACTACGTAGGCGTCGTCAGAAACGGCTTTCGCGATAGCGGACGCATCTCCCGCCGTAATCGTCTGGTCAGTTTGCCCCTTGTAGGCCATCGAATATTGCTCTGCCAACCGGTTAGCCAGGGTGTCGGCAATCTTTGGGGCTGGATCTTCGATATTGTTGGACTCGACCAGTTCATTGCCGGCGCTTATGGCGGTGACGGCGCCTACCAGCGCAAACATGCCTTTGGTAGATGTCATGGCGACAAAGGAGGGGCTTTCTCGCTTGGCGGTGACAAGGCTTTCACCGGTGAGTTTCTGGGCGTTTTCGGCGGTGATAGGTGTTGTGGTTGTCGCACAACCTGCCAGCATTGCAATAGCAACCAATACAAAATACTTCACGTGATGAGTTCCTTTTCTCGTTTTTGGATTATCGGGACGGGCCCTGTTTGCTAGCTCCGCTTTTACCACCGGCTGGCGGTTTGGTGGAGTTGTGTCCCTGATTTTTCAGGTATTCCTGGATGTGTTCGATAACGGGCTTTGAGCGGTCAACGGGCTGCTGCATCAACGCCTTGGAGAGTAACTTTGTTCCCTGCTCCTCTTTGCCTTTCAGCGTCATGGTGACGGATTGGGCAAAGATGGCGCCGAAGCTGGTGGGGTCCAGGCCCAGGGCGCGTTTGATTTGCTTTCGGCCCTCTTCCAGGCGGTTCTGCAGCACCAGGGCCGCTGCCAGCCCGCCGTGGCCTTCGCCATACCCGCGGTTGCACTCAATGGATTTGCGGAAAGCTGCCTCGGCGCCGATGGCATCCTGTTTTGCGAGCTTAGCCCAACCAATGATCAGGTGGTTTACGGCGTAGCCGGGCATCAACTCAAGGGCCTTCTCAATGGCGGCAATTGCCTCATCGTTCTCCTGGCGGTACAGGTGAGTTAACCCCAGCCCTTGCCAACCTCTGGGGTTATCAGGTTCGGCTTCGATGGCGGCCTTGAAGTGGGGGATGGCCTGGTCAATGCTGTGTTGTTCAACACTCCAGTTGCCTAGCACCACGTTGGCATCAGGGTTGTTGGGATCGTTCCGGAGGACTGCCTCCGCTCTGGTTTTGGCCTGCTCCATATCACCGTTGTCCATTTCCAGCATGGACACATAGCCTTCGGTCATCGGGCCGGGAGATTCCTCCAGCCACTGTTGGGCTACCTCCAGCGCCTTCTCGGTCTCCGTCTGTTTATGAAGGCTGAATACGATGTATGCCAGCGTTTGTGGAGAGTCAGAGCCGGCTAACCGGGCTTTTTCGAAGATTTGTTGCGCATCTTTGAAGTTGGTTTGGTAGAACAGTGCCAGTCCATAATTGTGAAGCAGTGCTGGGTCGTCAGGATGTTGTTCCAACAGGGCGCTAAGTGTTTTCTCGGCCTCGCCAAAGCGGTGCTGAGTGACCAGCACATTCGCCAGCCGGCTTTTTGCAATCTCATTATGCTCTTCAAAGATCAGGCATTTCTCAAAGCAGGCGACCGCCTCGTCCAGTTTCCCGGCTTCGTGGTAGAGATCCCCCAGTTGGATCCACAGCAAGGTGTTGTTGGGGTCGAACTTGATATAGGACTCGTAGCGTTCAATCTCTTCCTGTTTATGGTTGCTTGCCACTTGGTTCATTCTGCTTGCTCCAGGACTGCAATCAGGTCGCTTCGAACTTCCAGTAGTTTGGGGTAGAGCGGATGGTTGCTTGGCATTCGGTGAGCAGCAACCTGCACCAGTTCATAGCTCTCTTTATGGTTGCCGAGCTCAAGTTGGGCGAGGCCGCTGTGGAAATGCGCCATGAACTCTTCCTGATCAGCCAGAAGTGGCTGCCAGGTTGATAGCGCTTCCTGCGGGCGGTTCATTGATAGATAACACATGCCTAACTGGAAGCGGGCCAGCGGGTTTTCCGGGTGTGTTCGGAGCAACTCTGTGAATCGGTGCTCCGCGTCTTCCAATGCACCGATTTGAAGGTATATCGAGGCCAGCATTCCGTTAGCAACTTCGTTGTCCGGGTACTCGGATAGTACCTCCTTGAGAAGAGGGATGGCTTCGTCGAGATCGCCCTGTTTGGCTGCATTTGTCGCGTTGGAAAGCGTCTTCAGAGTACTGTCGTCCATTTTCTGGCTGGTCATGTTGGCACTACCTTGCTGTCGATCCATGAATGGGTGGAATTGTTGCAGCTCTTTCATCGTGTGAGGTGATCGAATTGTAAAAAAGTGTAATAAATTGCGTAAACCGCTGAAGGTTGCCACCCATTCCACGTGAAGCCTGCCACCCGGACCGGAGCAAGGCTGCCACCCATCGGAGCGTAGCGACGCGGGGTTTCTCTTCTTACTCCGAAGTCTCGGTGGCCGTCAACTTTGCCTGTTGTTTTCGCATGGATTCGCCCCGCAGGTTGATCTTGTAGGCGTTGTGTACGAGCCGATCCAGAATGGCGTCTGCCAGAGTGGCGTCACCGATTACGCCATGCCATTCCTCGATGGGTAATTGGCTAGTGGCAATGGTGGAGCGCCTGCCATGCCGGTCTTCCAGCACCTCCAGCAAGTCTCGCCGATTCTCGGCGCTCAGTTTCATCAGCCCCCAGTCATCCAGGATCAGCACGTCGACCTTGGCCAGATTCGTCAGGAGTTTTGAGTATTGGCCATCGCCTTTGGCAATGGTCAGCTCCCGTAGCAGTCGGGTCAGGCGGACGTACTGGGCGGTGTAACCCTCCCGGCAGGCCTTATGTGCCAGAGCACAGGCCAGCCAGGTTTTCCCGACCCCGGTGGGACCGGTGATGAGCACATTCAGGTGTTCCTTCACCCATTGGCAACCGGCCAGCGACTGGACCAGTCCTTTATCTAGGCCGCGTGAATAGCGGTAATCCAGGTCTTCGAGGATGGCATTGTGCCGCAGCTTAGCCCGGCGCAACCGGCTGGTCATGCGCCGGTTATCTCGCTCGGTCATTTCCCGGTCGACCAGCAGCCCGAGGCGTTCCTCGAAGCTCAGATCGGTGATGTCGGGGGTGGCCGACTGATCCGCCAGGGCGGCGGCCATGCCGGTCAGTTTGAGGGCGTGGAGCTTGTCCAGTGTGGGATGTTTCAGCATGTCAGAGATCCTTCAGTGGTAGTAGGCGGGGCCACGGATGTTGTCGTGGGTATCGGGCAAGGCCAGTTCCTGTTGCTCTTCCAGAGGCTGCTGATCCAGACGGTGTTTGAGGATGGATTCAATGCTCTTGTAGCGGCAGCTTCCCAGCATCAGGGCTCGCTGGCAGGCGGCCTCCAGCCGCGACTCGCCGTAGCTCTGCCCCAACCGGAGAATGCCCAGACAGGAGCGGTACGCCTGCTGAGGGTGTTTGCGGGCACCCAGAGCGGTGCGGATAAGCTTCTCCGTCGCCGGTCCGGTCTTGGCCGCCCAGGCGATGAGCCGTTCCGGCGACCACTCGCCAGCCTGGCGATGGGATTCGGGCATGTGCGCGGCGATGGTGGTGTGCCGTCCCTTCTGGTCTGAGCGCCGGTGGCTGGCGATCCGGTTGCCCCGGTAAAAGCATTCGATGGTGTTGTTGGTGATGCGAACCTCCACCTCTTTCTTGATCAGGGTGTAGGGCACTGAGTAATAGTGACCGTCGATGGCTACGTGGTAGTCGATATGCACCCGAGCCTTCTTCCACTCTGCGTAGACATACGGTTCTGCCGGCAACGGCTGTAGGACCGGTTTATCCAGCTGTTCGAAGTGGTCGCGCCGGCAGCCGGGCAACTTGCGGAAGGGGCGGCTGTTGAGCCGCTCCAGCAGTTCACGGATGGTGGCGTTGAGTTGCCCCAGGGAGAAGTGCTGGCGATGGCGCAACGCCGCCAGGATCCAGCGCTCGACGATCAATACACCGCCTTCTACCTTAGCCTTATCACGGGGCTTGCGAACTCTTGTCGGGACAACGGCCACGCCATAATGGGTGGCCATGTCCTGATAGGTTGGGTTGAGATCCGGCTCGTAGCGATGGGCCTTGCTGACGCCGGAGCGGAGGTTGTCCGGAACCACCAGTTCCGGCACTCCGCCCAGGAACTCGAAGGTCCGGATGTGGGAGCCGACCCAGTCCGGCAATGTCTGGCTCCAGGTGGCTTCGGCGTAGGTGTAATTGGATGCACCCATCACCGCGACAAAGACTTGTGCCTCGTGGATCTCTCCGGTGGTGCGGTCAATGACGGGCACGGTCTGGCCGGCATAGTCCACGAATAGCTTCTCACCGGCCCGATGGTCCTGGCGCATCACCAGGTCCAGCTTGCCCCGCCAGGCCCGGTAGTGCTCGCAGAACCAGCTGTACTGATAACCGTCCGGGTTGGCTTGCCGGTACTCCTGCCAGAGCAGGAACAGGGTGACGTTCTTGCCCGTGAGTTCGTCACGGATGTGTTGCCAGTCGGGTATACCTCTGGCCTGTGCTGGCAGGTCCGGTGGCGGCGGGAACAGCAACCGCTCCAGGTGGGCCTCATCCAGATCCGCTGGCAACGGCCAGCTCAGACCGGCCTCAACCGTGCGGCGCAGGTAGTCGCTTACGGTGGGGCGGCTAACGCCACAGGACGCCGCAATCTGGCGGTTGCTCAGCCCTCGCTCCCACTTGAGGCGAAGGACTTCTTTGATTTTACGCATGGATAACCTCTTCGCTGGCATCTGGCCCATCTCCGGATGAAAAGGGTCAGAGTACCGTTAAGTTATCCCGCGCCGGACGATTTTGATGGAGCTTCAGGCAGTCTGCTGGGGTGGCAGCTTTGCCGTGGAATTAGTGGCAGCTTTCGCGTGGAATGGGTGGCAGACTTCGTCTGGAATCAGTGGCAACCTTGGTCTGGAATACGCACGTAACGACAAGCCGGTCCTGGTCGATTTCTGGGCACCCTGGTGCGGCCCCTGCAAGACCGTTGGCCCCATGCTTGAGGAAATCGCCGACGAACTGGGCGATGACCTGGTGGTGGCCAAGGTCAACGTGGATGACAGCCCGGAAACGGCGGCTCGCATGGGAGTCCGCAGCATTCCGACCCTGGCGCTGTTCCGAGAGGGCGGCGTGGTGGCCCGGCAGACCGGTGCCGGCACCTTGGGCCAGTTGCGGGCCTTCGTCAAAGGCAACCTGTAATTCACCGGCTCGAATCAACACCCTCTTGTTATGGGAGGGTGTTTTTGTGTGCCGGTTGCGCTGCCCGCCAATGCTGGTCAGACTTATCCGGGCCCATTGCCATCATTCAGGTACCCCACGATGAAAACCCAGGAGCTGCAACTCCTCTATATTTTCGACGCCATCATGACCGAGCGCTCGGTGACCCGAGCCGCCGAGCGTCTGGCCATGACCCAGCCGGCGGTATCCAACGCAATTTCCCGGATGCGCCAGATCTGGAGCGACCCGCTGTTTGTCCGCAAAGGTCGTAACATCGAGCCAACGTCTTATGCCTTGAGCCTCTGGGACCAGGTAGGCGGGCCCATGTACGCGCTAACCAACGCGGTTTCAGCCACTCAGTTCGACCCCGCTAATTCCAAAAGGAAATTTCGCATCGCCGCTACCGACGTGATCGTTGAGATGGTCTGGCGCCAGTTAATCGAGTTGCTGGAGCGGGAGGCGCCCGGTGTCGATCTGCACGCGGTCCCGTACACGCCCGATGGCACCTACGACGATCTGCGCGAAGCCCACGTGGACCTGGCGGTTGGCGTTCTGAACCAGCACGACCACAGCCTGCGGAGCACCTGGTTGTTTGAGGGTGGCTACGTGCTGGCGATGCGCGAAGGACATCCGCTGGCGGGTAAGCCGATCACCATGGAGGAATTCCTGGAGGCCCGGCATTTGCTGGTGTCCATGTCGGGCGACGCCCATGGTTTCGTGGACAGTTACCTGGACCAGAAAGGACAAAGCCGCCGGATTGCCGCCACCGTCAATCATTTCTCCATCGTGCCGCAGGTGCTTCGGGAGACAAACCTGATTGCGGCGGTGCCGGAACTCATCAGTCAGGACTGCGGTTTTGTGAACGGGCTCTGGATGGGAGAGCTGCCCTTTGAGGTTGATCCCACCAGCATGTACCTGGTCTGGCACGCCCGCCATGACCGGGATCCCGGCATTATCTGGATTCGGGACCACCTCGAGCGCCTGCTGCGGGATCGCTGGCACGAAATCATGACCACCTCGCCCTGCGGGCGGCACCTGAAAGCGGTCTAACCGGCCTCAGACTGGAAGAAACAAGAAAGGAGATCGCGCTTTCAAAGGTCATGTGTTCTGCGCAACGAAAAAGGGGGCTAACAGCCCCCTCTCGACATTATGCTTTAGCTAACTCTTTCAAGGTAAGGGTAGTCAATATACCCTTCCGCACCCTGGGAGTAAAAAGTCGCCGGATCTGCTTCGTTGAGCTCGGCGCCAAGCTTCAGGCGCTCCGGGAGGTCCGGGTTGGCAATGAAGGGCACGCCAAAGGCGACAGCGTCGGCCAGTCCGGATTCGATGGCTTGTTCTGCTTCTTCACCGGTGTAGCCCATGTTGAGGATCAACTTGCCCTTGAAGTGTTCGCGGACCGGAGTAATGACGTCCGCTTGCTGTTCCCCGAAAAAGTCGCTGCGCATCAAATGAACAAAGGCCAGGCCGTAGTCGTTCAGGCGCTTGGCGAGCCAGGTAACCAGACCGACCGGATCACTGTCCTTCATGCTCTGGAAGCTGTTGAGGGGGCTCAGTCGAACACCGACGTTCTCGGAACCGAACACTCCGGATACGGCTTCAATCACCTTCAGCAGAAGTCGGGCGCGATTTTCGATCGGGCCACCGTAGGGGCCTTCTCGATGGTTGGAGCTATCACGCAGGAACTGGTCCAGCAGATAGCCGTTGGCGCCATGAACCTCAACACCGTCAAAGCCGGCGCGCTTGGCATTCTCGGCGGCGGTGCGGAAACCGTCGATGATGGCCGGGATTTCGCTGTCGGCCAGTGCGCGGGGAACCGTGTAGGACTTCTTACCTTCCGGTGTGTGCACTTCATCGCTGGTGATGGCAATGGCGCTGGGCGCTACCGGATCCTTGCCATTGTTTAACACCGGGTGGCAGGCGCGGCCACCGTGAAAGATTTGCAGATAAATCTTGCCACCTTTGGCGTGTACCGCATCAGTGACTTTCTTCCAGCCTTCAACTTGCGCCTCGGAATAGATACCGGGCTCGCGCCAGAAGGCCGAATTGCCTTCGATGGCCATGGTCGCCTCAGTGATGATCAGGCCGGCAGAGGCACGCTGGGCGTAATATTCAACCATCATATCCGTGGGAACGTGATCAGCGTCGGCACGGACGCGGGTGAGGGGGGCCATGAAGACCCGATTGGCCAATTCACTGGCGCCCATTTTCAGGGGAGTAAAAAGTGTGTTCATAGCATCCTCGGGAAATTTTTTGTACAAGGGCTGGTACTATATCCGCCCGTTGGCCGGGCGGACTAATTCGGACGAGATATATCAATCATCATCCTGACTTATACGACAGGCTGTTCATCTTTTCCTCCGGACAAGCGATCCGGAGGAAAAAAGCCGCCGGCAATCATTGCATTCATCAGTTCGCCTACTTTTGCACGCAGGTCATCCCTCAACAACCTCATTGCCGGCGTTATTGACTGTCGGGTAGGACAAATCAGCCACAGCTCGGATACCGGCGGCGCATAGCCTGGCATGATGTTGGTGACACGGCCTGCAAGCAGATCATCCGACATATCAAGACACGATTTTATCGCAAGACCGCGACCAGCAACGCACCACCGGCGAACCAGATCGCCATCGTTTGAGGCGCGATCGCCCGTCATTTTGACTCGATATTCCTCGTCTCCGCGTTTGAACGTCCAGAGGTCAAATGGGATGTCCTGCAACTGATAGAACAGCCCGTTGTGGTTCTCAAGGTCATCAGGATGAATGGGGCGACCATGACGCGACAGGTAATCAGGAGATGCGCAAAGCAGGCGCGGCACATCGCAAATTTTGAAGCCATACAGGTTGGTGTCACTGGGCGCGCCGTAGCGAAGCGCCATGTCGACCGAATCCCGGTAAAAGTCCACGTTGGTGTCAGTAATCTGAACTCTGAGGTTCAAACCTGGATGCGTTGCCATCAATTCGTCGATCCAGGGCACAACGCGGTTACGACCAAGATCGGATGAAACCGAAAGCCGGATTTCGCCTGTTACAGAGTCAACTTCAGATCGAAGGTTCTGTTGCGCCTGGCTCAACAAGTCAATCGCTTGCTTGCAGTGAGGCAAGTATTTTTCGCCAGCGGCAGACAACCGCAACCTTCGCGTGGAGCGTACAAACAACTCAACACCCAGCTCCTGTTCTACACGCTTTACTGCGGCGCTGGCTGTGGCAGCTCGCATATCAAGGCTGGTGGCGGCAGCGGTAATGTTGCGGAATTCAGCGACCCTCAAAACCACGATCAGATCATCAAGACTCATTTTCAAAAATTCTTTGAATATGTTTAACAAATTTTCCCGTTTATCCGAGTGTAAACGGCGACCATACTGTGTGCTACTCGAAAATCATTGCGGAGACAGATAATGAAAGCTGTTGGATATCGGGAATCTCTTCCTATCGAAAACCCTGATGCGCTGCAAAATGTTGAGATGGAACGTCCCGTCGCAAAAGGCCGGGACCTGTTGGTCAGAGTCAAAGCCATCGCCGTGAACCCCGTTGACTTCAAGGTACGCCAGCAAGCAGAGCCCGAACCAGGCCAGATCAAAGTACTTGGATGGGATGCCGTTGGAGAGGTGGTGGCAATAGGCGAGGGCGCTTCACTCTTCAAAGAAGGTGACACCGTATTTTATGCCGGTGACGTTACCCGTCAGGGCAGCAACGCTGAATACCAGGTTGTCGATGAGCGTCTGGTTGGTCGGAAGCCTGCCAGCCTGTCCGACGCCGATGCTGCGGCGTTGCCCCTGACCACGATAACAGCATGGGAAATGCTGTTTGACCACCTGCAACTTGAGCGACAGTTGGCTGGATCCATCACTCCCAGCGACGATGTGGTCCTTGTGATTGGCGCCGCAGGAGGCGTGGGTTCAATTCTAGTTCAATTGATCAAACAGCTGACAGGCGCAAAAGTACTCGCTACGGCATCTCGCCCGGAATCGAAGGCCTGGGTTGAATCATTGGGTGCGGATTTTGTTTTGAATCACCGTGAACCCTTGCAGCCCCAGATCGAAACACTGGTGTCTGCCGGCAAAATTGGTTCTGTAACCCATGTGGCCAGTCTTAACGCCACAGATCAATACTTCGACGATTATGTGGCGGTGCTTAAGCCGTTTGGAAAGATTGCCATGATCGACGATCCTGCAAGTCTGGACGTAATGAAGATCAAGCCGAAGAGTCTATCATTACACATTGAATTCATGTTCGCCCGCTCAATGCACCAGGCGGATGATATGCAGGTTCAGCACGACTTGTTGAATGAGGTCTCACGGCTTGTAGATCAAGGCTTCATCCGCACAACTGCAGGTAAGTACCTCGGAGCGATCAACGCCGAGAATCTACGTGCCGCACACGCCGAACTGGAATCAGGAACCGCCGTTGGCAAGATTGTGCTGGAGGGTTTTGCCTGACGGGTTCTACCCCGTTACTGCGGGCATTCCTAAGAAGAGTCACTCTTAAAGAACCCGGCAAACGATCAAGTTGCCCCATTGCTTCAGCACTTGGATCGCCAGCAATGGGGCTATAGATCTTATTTGGATTCGCCCCGGTATACTAGTCTACAAAAAGAGCACAGGGTAAATTTATCAGCCGATTAGATACTTCGCATGGAAGCGAAGGTGCTCCTCAATAAAACTGGCGATGAAGTAGTAGCTGTGGTCGTACCCTTCATGCCGGTTCAGTTCCAGCGGATAGCCACTTTGTTTGGCAGCGGCTTCCAGCATTTCCGGCTTCAACTGCTCGGTCAGGAAGTTGTCCGCTTCGCCTTGGTCCACCAACGCCGGCACAAACTTGCTCGCCTTTTGCATCAGCAAGCTGGCGTCGTACTCGGCCCAGCTGGCGGTGTCTTTACCGAGGTAAGCGCCAAAGGCCTTCTTACCCCACGGGCAATTGACCGGGTTACTGATCGGGCTGAACGCCGAGACGGACTGGAAACGCTCCGGGTTGCGCAGTGCCAGCACCAACGCACCATGCCCGCCCATCGAGTGGCCAAAGATGGAACGCTGATCGCTCACCGGGAACATATCTTCAATCAGTGCCGGTAATTCGTTGAGCACGTAATCGTACATCCGGTAATGCTTGCTCCAGGGTTCCTGAGTCGCATTTACATAGAACCCGGCGCCCTTACCCAAGTCGTAGCCTTCATCATCGGCGACATCGTCCCCGCGCGGGCTGGTGTCCGGGGCAACAATGGCGACACCCAGTTCGGCAGCCATGCGATGCGCACCGGCTTTTTGCATGAAGTTTTCATCGGTACAGGTCAGCCCGGACAACCAATACAGCGCTGGCACCTTTTTGCCATTGGAGGCCTGCGGCGGCAGGTAGATAGCAAACCGCATCGAACAGTTCAACGTCTCGGGGTGATGACTGTACTGCTTGTGCCAACCACCAAAACTTTTATTACTGCTCAGATTTTCAATAGTCATTGCAACCTCTCAACAAAACGGTCGCCCGCCTGACTGGCAGGCGACCAGATTTCATTACTTGTCGTAGTGAATAACGGTACGGATGCTCTTGCCTTCGTGCATCAGATCAAACGCCTTGTTGATATCTTCCAGCCCCATGGTGTGGGTGATGAAATCGTTCAACTTGAATTCACCTTGCATGTACCGCTCAACGATGCCCGGCAGCTCGGAACGGCCCTTCACGCCACCAAAGGCAGAGCCTTTCCAGACCCGACCGGTCACCAGCTGGAACGGACGCGTGGAAATTTCCTGGCCGGCGCCCGCAACACCGATAACCACCGACTCACCCCAGCCTTTGTGGCAGCATTCCAGTGCTGAACGCATTACATCTACGTTGCCGATGCACTCGAAGGAATAATCCACACCGCCGTCGGTCAGTTCTACGATCACTTCTTGAATCGGCTTGTCGTAATCTTTCGGGTTGATGCAGTCGGTCGCGCCCAACTGGCGGGCCAGCTCAAATTTGCTCTCGTTGATGTCGATAGCAATGATGCGGCTGGCTTTAGCCATGGTGGCACCAATCACCGCCGACAGGCCGATGCCGCCCATACCGAAGATGGCCACGGTAGCGCCCTCTTCTACTTTGGCGGTGTTCATCACCGCACCCATGCCGGTGGTTACGCCACAACCGAGCAAGCACACTTCTTCCAATGGCGCTTCTTTGTTCACTTTTGCCAGAGAAATCTCGGGCAGTACGGTGTACTCGGAGAAGGTTGAGCAACCCATGTAGTGATAGATCGGCTCGCCGTTTAACGAGAAACGAGTGGTGCCGTCTGGCATCAGGCCCTTGCCCTGGGTTTCACGAATCTTCCCGCACAGGTTGGTTTTACCAGAGGTGCAGAATTTACATTCGCCGCACTCAGGGGTGTACAGCGGAATAACGTGGTCACCCACTTTCAGGCTTGTAACGCCTTCGCCTACCGACTCAACAATACCGCCGCCTTCGTGGCCGAGAATGGTCGGGAAAATGCCTTCGGGATCTTCGCCAGACAAGGTAAACGCATCGGTATGACACACACCGCTAGCGATCACCCGGATACGTACTTCGCCAGCTTGAGGCGGCATCACATCCACTTCTTCAATGGACAGAGGTTGTTTCGGGCCCCAGGCGATAGCGGCTTTAGATTTGATGGTCTGAGTCATGTTGTGTGCTCCAGATTTTGTCGGGCTTCGGCAGGTTCTTCTGCCATGTTGATAGGATCATTGTATTATTGTTCTTAAGATAGATAATCGGCCAATAAAGCAAATCACCTTTACTGTATAGTAACAATGAACCGTATTTTGTTTGCTGGCGGCATTTTGTATCTAAGCTCACCCAAGTCGTAACGCAAGGAACTGAACATGTTTATTTGGGAAGGGGTCAGTGAGTTTGTGGCGGTCGCGGAAGCCGAAAGTTTTACCGCTGCGGCGAAACGATTGGGCATTTCCACAGCTCAGGTGAGCCGGCAGGTCAGCGCACTGGAATCCCGGCTTTCGACCAAACTGCTGTATCGCACCACCCGCAAGGTTTCGGTGACGGAAGCCGGCCAAACCTACTACCAGTATTGCCGCCAGGTACTCGATGGTCTGGAAGAGGCCGAGCGGGCCATGACCAACCTGCAACTTATCCCCAAGGGAAAATTACGGCTGACCGCACCGGTGACCTATGGCGAGAAGGTGATCGCCCCCTTGGTGAACGATTTCATCCTGCGCTACCCGGAGTTGGAGGTGCAGCTGAATCTGACCAACCAGAAGCTGGATCTGGTCGGTGGCGGTTACGATTTGGCGATTCGACTGGGAAAACTGGAAGATTCATCCATGATGGCCAAGCGGTTGTCGTCACGAACCTTATACGTGTGCGCCTCGCCGGAATACTTATCCACCTATGGTGTGCCGCATTCGCTTTCGGAACTGGACCGGCACAATTGTTTGCAAGGCAATCTGGATTACTGGCGCTTTCAGGACCGAGGTAAGCCCTACAACGTTCGCGTTAAAGGCAACATGAAGTGCGACAGCGGTTGGGCGTTGCTGGACGCGGCCCTGAAAGGCATCGGGATCGTGCAACTTCCCGATTATTACGTTCAGCCGTCATTGGCCTGTGGAAAACTTATGAACTTGCTGGAACATTATCAAGAAGCCGACGATGGAATCTGGGCGATTTATCCACATAACCGGCATTTATCCCCAAAAGTGCGGATGCTGCTGGATTTCCTGGACGAATCGTTAAGTTAAATTCTGTGGGGCAGTAGTTTTGTCAGTTTGTCCAAATGCGCCGTTTGGCCTGCGTCAGTTTCGCGGCGGTCTCCAGCCGTACATATACCAAACGCCTCTGGTCATCCGCCGCGTCGCAACTCCCTGACACCCCGACCCAGCTTGCGGCGCAACAGGGCCCGCAGGGTCACCCCATCCGAGTACCCGACCTGTGCGGCGACTTGGTCGACGCTCGCGTTTCCGGTGCGCAAGAGATGGACGGCATGCTCCACGCGCAGGTCCTGGAAATACGACAACGGTGTCTTGCCCAAAACGCTTTGCAGCCGCCGCGCCAAGGTGCGCTCGCTTGTGCCCGCGGCGCTGGCCGCCTCGGCCAGCGAGAACCCCTTCGCGAGCTGACTTCTGGCCCAGCACTCGAAGCGCTCCACCATCGGGTCGGCATGCGCAAGGTGGTCGGGAATCACGAACTCGGCTTGCGAACTGCGTGCCTCGACCAGCATATAGCGTGCCACCAGGGCCGCCAGCGCCGGACTGCGCCCCCCGGATGATGCGCAAGGCCAGGTCGACGTGGGCCAAAGC
>NZ_JBEPPY010000033.1:0-16175 GCF_040547575.1 Marinobacter sp. MBR-99
ATCAATTAACCAACACCTAACCGCCAAGGGTGGGTCAGTTTTAAACCGGCGATATTGCCAAAAAGTGGGTCAGTTTTAACCCGACGTTGACACTTAAACACAGGCCACCATATTTAATATTTAATTTAATTCGAAGAATAAAACTTTCTACGCACCACATTAGAAACATAAAAAAGATACAGAAGAATCAATACTCTTCCGCCCGGAGTCATGGCAAAAACAAATCCCTTAAAATTCAAGACGGCTATTGATATTGGAAAAAACCATGAATACCAATGACGCCACCCTAGGACATTAAACAACCGAATGATCATGTAAACAACCAGAGAAAACAATGATATTAAAAAAAATAAACCCCCATATGTAAGCTGGATTATATAACCAATATCACTATTACCTAATTCTGAACCACCGTAAACAGAGACACCAGTACCAAAAAGTATGGCGAGAGAGGTTGATGGAACTACTATATGATTAGAAATTAAATTTGAGACAATATTATCACCACCCAATCCATGAACCAAAAAATCTACAACAGCAATAAAGAAACCAAAACTCCACTCGTTCTCACTCAAAAATTCTTGACCAAAATATAAGAAAACAACAGAAGACAAAGCCGAAAAAGAAACAATCAAAACCTTATACCGAAGACCACCTAGAAACAAAAGGTATAAAAATATGATGAAAAAACCGACAAATCCAATTCTGGCGTTTACTGAAACACCAAAAACAAGAATCGGAACAAATAACATGTAAGCCAAATTAAACCTTGCATAAATAAGACTTAAACCGGCACCTAACCCTAGTACAAAAGCGTATGTAAAAGTCAGATTTTCTGCCACACCATAAGCACGGTAGCGTTTATCAAATGCGCTATAGATTTCATAATATGCATCCAACTGAATTGACTCATAAAATTCATCTAATGGAGGAATGAAGTATAAAGCCAGAGTAACAAAAGATGCTAACAAAATAGCAAGATAAACTGCTTTTTCAAACCCCGGCTTAACTCTGCATTTATAAAGTCCATCTTCATAGATCAAAATAATAATTGATGAAACTACAAACGACTGAAAAGTCCAACCAAAAAACCTGTCTAAATAAACCACCTCTCCCGTCATACCATCTCGAAAACAGACCACAATCAGAACGATAAAAAGTAAAGAAAACTCCCACTTAAAAATCAACAAAAAATTAAAAATACGCCGACCAAACAACAACAAAAAAAGTAATACAAAAAACAACTGAACACCTAAGTACGCCAACTTAGGAATAACCGGCGGCTGAAATATAAATATATATAAAACGAGAGCCCAGAAAGTAAATCTAAAATAATAATTCACAAATTTCCCTAAGAAATCCAGCGCCCCTAAAATTCAATTAAATCTTTAACGCTAAAATAAAATAAAAATTTAACCCTAATAATTAATATTACGCGAAAACACCAAAACAAAAACAATCTAATGGAATCAATTCAAAGGCGAAAGAAAATTTTAACAAAAAACCGAAACATTGACCTACTAAAAAAAACAGAAGGCCGTATACCAATAGCTTTACAAACATATCTCAACCCTTTTCCGGTAGACACAGTTTGAAAATCATGAGCCTGAACCATAATTGACATAGCAAGCGCCTTTTTATAAATAATCCTATCTGAATAATCAGATAGGATTTCTAAAACACCACGCCAAATCTGGTCCGATTTTTGCGAAAAATTATCATCATGACGCCTATATTTAACCAACGGCTCAGGCATCACAAAGAACACACCACCATTATCAGTCAACTTCAACCGGATATAGAAATCCTCAATTTTGTAGTCTGGATTAAAACCACCCACAGAAATTATAGCTTCTCTTTTGACGAGAAATGTTGGCGTAGGCAAAAAAACATTTCTCAGAATGACCCCATCAAAACCGCAGAACTTTCCACCACCCTTCTTGATCTTTAGTGGCTGGCTTTCGCTATCAATAAACTCAACACCAGAATATATTGCAACTAGATTGCTTTTTTCCAGGGCTCTTTTTTTAAATTCTGAAATCTGCCGGGATACTTTTTCGGGAAACAGAACATCGTCTGACGCCAGCGGAGACAAAAACTCACCTTCAGCCCATTCAACAGCTTCGTTTAGCGTGGCGCACAAGCCTCTATTTTCTCTAGAGCGGAACGAAAACCTTACAAATCGGGCTTCACAGGCCGCTGCCATGGCTTTAATCACTTCTGAGGATCTATCCTGAGAACCATCATCGATGATTATAAGCTCTAAATTTTTATAATCCTGATCTATTATGCTTTCAATGCACTCTTTGACGTATTTTTCATGGTTGTAGCAAGGCACTATCACAGATACCAATGGATTATCCTGACACCTTTCGGTAGCAGGGTAATCAGAAATTTCATATGCGTTAGACATAAACTGCATTAACCTTCGATAAATATTACAAACGGTAAAAATCGAGCATAAATTATAAAGGTGTTTTAGAGCGAACGTTAGCCGTAACAGCTATCGCCATAACAACCCAGTACAAGAGGTAGTTTGTAGCATGCGCAATTGCCATACCTTCTAAACCCAATTGATTAGTGAACATTACGCTCAGCGTATAGAACAATACCGAAAACCCTACCTCTGACACGACAAAAAGCTTCATCATGGCTTTTCCGAGCATAAGATAAGACAGTATCCAGCTACCAATTTTGAGTGTGTCGCCCACCATCTGCCATGCAAACATGACTTCCATGCCGGAGAACTCATCGGTGAACAGTACCCTGATAATGAAGTCCCGCAGAAGGTAAATACTTAAGCCACATACCGCCGCAACCGGAAGAATGATTCTATATCCTTGCAAAATTTCTCTTTTAATTTCCGTTGGGCTTTGCAGCTCCGACAACTTTGGCAGGTAATAGACGCTCAGCGTCATGGTGACCAGCATGAGATATGCCGTGCTAAGCCGCCACATGGCTTCCCAATAACCGGCAGCATTCCAGCCCAGCGTTTCACCCAGATGGTTTCGTATCAGGATATGGCTGATAGGCACACAAATCGCACCAGTAAGCGCCATCGCTGTATATTTCGCCAGGTTTTTAGCGGCTCGTTTATCAACTCGACCGAATAGATAATGGAATTTGAACCAGGAAGCCTTGTAGGTGAGCGCCAGCGTTACAAAGAACGTCAATGATTGATAGATGGCCAGAGCAACTAATGCCCCATACAGTTTGAGCTGTATGGCCATCACCGTAGTGACCACGAGGGCAAATAGACTGCCAGATATGTTGGCTACAACATAGCGGTGGATCTCTTTCTTTCCATTGAGAATTGCCAATAGCAAGGTATTGAGAACGAATAACACCAATGTCCCGGCGAACCAAATAAACACACTGCCGAGGTTTTCATCCTTTAGAAACAAGCCCGCCAAGGGCCTATTGAGTGCAATCACAACTATTGACACTAATAACGAGCCAATAAGTGATATCGTGCCGGCGGTTCTCCAGACCGCATGTTGTTTGGCTTCGTCTTCGTGGTATTCAGCCGTATATTTGGTCACGCCGGTATTGATCGCACCGCTTGCCAGTGTTGTGATCATCTGCACAGCGTTTTGAAACTGGCCCAACGCAGCGTAACCTGACGGGCCAACGTAAATAGCCAGTATTTTGTTTAAGCCCAGCAACGTCAGCATTTTGATGACAACAGCAATGCCGTTCAGCAAGCTGGTTTTAATCAGTGTCATGTGTTAATGCATCTCAAAGCGATTACTGGCGGCAATAACTGACTCCACCTGTTCATCCGTCATCATGGGGCTGACCGGCAAGCTCAGCACTTGCTGATGAATGGCTTCCGTCAGTGGATAAACCTGTTCAGCCCATTGCCCATAAGCCTGTTGGTGATGAGGCGGAATTGGGTAGTGAATAAGTGATTGGACACCGGCGTCAGCCAGGCACGCCTGCATGGCTTCGCGATCTGTTGTGCGGATAACATATAAATGGAATACGTGGTTTTCCAATGATTCAAACGTGCTGCTGGCCGGTATAGGCTGAGCCAATGCAGGATGGATGATGCCTTTACTGTAGGCCAATGCAATTGATTTTCGGCGCTTTGTTTCAGCATCCAGATGTTGCAGTTTGACTCGCAGCATTGCTGCTTGCATCTCATCCAACCGGCTGTTCACGCCCTGATAGAGATTTTCGTATTTTTTGTGACTACCGTAATTACCCAAGGCGCGGATGATTTTGGCCAGTTCTTCATCATCCGTAGTAACGGCACCCGCATCGCCCAGTGCGCCAAGATTCTTACCGGGGTAAAAGCTAAAGCCTGCTGCGTGCCCCCAACTACCAGCCTTACGACCATCCATACTGGCGCCATGCGCCTGGGCGGCATCTTCCAGTACCAATAGACCGTGTTTATCCGCCAATTGCATTAGTGCTGGCATTGGGGATATCTGACCATAGAGGTGAACAGCAACAATGGCTTTTGTTTTCGAGGTGATAGCTGCAGCAGTTTTTTCCGGGCAAAGGTTGAATGTGGTCTCGTCCGGCTCGACCAATACAGGCTTTAACCGATTTTCGGTGATTGCCAATATGCTGGCGATGTAGGTGTTGGCCGGAACAATGACCTCGTCGCCCTCTTCCAATTTGCCCATTTCTTTCCAGGCTCTGAGAGTGAGAGTCAGGGCATCCAAGCCATTCGCTACGCCTATGCAGTGTTTGCTGCCGCAGTAGTCGGCGAACTCTTCTTCGAAGGCCTTTACTTCAGTGCCCTGAATGTACCAGCCGGAGTCGATCACGCGGGTGGCGGCGGCTACGAGTTCATCTCGGTATTGGGCGTTGATGGCTTTCAAATCTAGGAACGGAATCATTAATCGATATACCTGATTACTTTTGCTGGGTTACCAGTTACTACAGCACCAGCCGGAACGTTTTTGGTGACAACTGCACCCGCCCCCACCATTGCGGATTTGCCAATCGTTATTCCTGGTAATAGGGTCGCGTTGGCGCCAATACTTGCATGGCTTTCTATGACTACACCGGAAAACTTCTCCGGGTATTCTTTAGAGCGGGGATATGGGTCATTTGTCAGCGTTACATTCGGACCAATAAACACATCGTCTTCTACGCGAGTACCATCCCACAGCTGAACGCCAGACTTTACAGTTACCCGGTCACCGACAATAACATCACCCTCAATCAGAGTTTGAGCGCAAATGTTACAGTCCTGACCAATCTTTGCGCCTTTAAGGATGACAACAAATTGCCAGACTTTTGTGCCGTCGCCTATCGTGCAATCTGCTACGTCTGCTAAAGGATGGATAAAGCTCATTGGCTCGCTTGCCTCAGGAAATCGCTGTAATCGCGAATGTAGTCGGATTCGTCGTAGTGTTCAGTCGCCAGCACCAATAGCACGCAATCTTTGCTGAAATCGTGCATTTCCCGCCAGACCATGTCTTCGATAACCAGGCCTTTAGTTGGACAATCCAGCCAAGCTTCTTCACGGGTTTTGCCATCATCCAGCACCATGCGACATTTACCGGCTACGCAGATAGCCACTTGCTTCAACTGTTTGTGAGCATGGTAACCACGGCTAACGCCTTGCTCAGTATGGTAGATGTAATAGACCCGTTTAATGTCGAACGGGACCGCTCTGTCTTGGCCCATTTCGACAGCAACCAGGCTACCCCTATCATCTCCAAGACTTGGGAATTCGATCCACTTGATGAGGCTCATTTCGCTGCATCCTCTATCAAATGTGCCAGATACTCGCCATAGCCGTTCTTCTTCAACTGGGTGGCTTGGACTTGTAGTTGCTCTGAAGAAAGCCAGCCCTGATTGAAGGCAATTTCTTCAAGGCAGGCAATTTTGTAGCCCTGGCGTTTTTCGATGGTTTCTACAAACTGCGCGGCTTCCAGCAGGCTTTCGTGAGTGCCGGTGTCTAGCCAGGCAAAGCCACGGCCCAGAAGTTCTACGTTCAGGTTGCCTTGCTCGAGATAGGCGCGGTTTACGCAGGTAATTTCCAGTTCGCCCCGATGACTGGGCTGTACCTGTTTGGCGATGTCTACCACAGTGTTGTCGTAGAAGTAGAGGCCGGTTACGGCGTAGTGGGATTTTGGGTGTTCGGGTTTTTCTTCGATGGATATGGCTCGTTTGTTTTCGTCGAATTCGACTACCCCGAAGCGCTCTGGATCTTTTACCTGATAGCCAAATACCGTGGCGCCTTCCGTGCGCTGGGCAGCCTGTTTTAGCTTGGGGGTGAAACCCTGGCCGTAAAAAATGTTGTCGCCCAGTACCAGGCACACGCTGTCGTCACCGATGAATTCTTCGCCGATGATAAAGGCCTGAGCGAGGCCGTCCGGGCTTGGCTGGATTTCGTAGCTGAGGTTAATGCCGAATTGTTCGCCGGTGCCGAGTGCGCGCTTGAAGCCGGCCTGATCTTCCGGGGTGGTGATGATGAGGATGTCCCGGATGCCCGCCAGCATGAGTACAGAGAGCGGGTAGTAGATCATGGGTTTGTCGTACACCGGCAGGAGTTGTTTGGAGGTGCCGAGCGTTATGGGGTACAGGCGGGTGCCGGAGCCGCCTGCCAGGATTATTCCTTTCACTTTATGTGGCCTTAAATTGGGGTGGTTTGGGGTCAGTCCACGCTGGGACAGACCCCGTCGATAATTTGGTGCCGTTGCCCTAAAGATCTAATTCGTAACACCTAATCTTTCGCGCTGGTAGCTGCCGTCCTGCACACGTTGGCACCAGTCGAGGTTGTGTAGGTACCATTGGACGGTTTTGCGGATGCCGGTTTCGAAGGTTTCTTGTGGCGCCCAGCCGAGTTCTTTCTGGATTTTGCTGGCGTCTATGGCGTAGCGCATGTCGTGGCCGGGGCGGTCTTGCACAAAGGTGATCAGGTCCCGGTAGCTGCGTTCCTGCGGGCGGAGTTCCTGGAGGATGTCACAGATCGTGTGCACTACTTCGATGTTCTGTTTTTCGTTGTGGCCGCCGATATTGTAGGTTTCGCCGGGCTTGCCTTCGGTGACGACTTTGTAAAGGGCGCGGGCGTGGTCTTCAACATAGAGCCAGTCACGTATCTGGTCGCCTTTGCCGTATACCGGGAGTGGCTTGCCTTCCAGGGCATTAAGGATCATCAGCGGGATGAGTTTTTCCGGGAAGTGATAGGGGCCGTAGTTGTTGGAGCAGTTGGTTACCAGTACCGGCAGGCCGTAAGTACGTTGCCAGGCGCGTACCAGGTGGTCTGAGCTGGCTTTGCTGGCTGAGTATGGGCTGCTGGGGGCGTAGGCGGTTTGTTCGGTGAACAAATGCTCCTCCGCGTTGGGTATTTCGCTTGGGTGCGGGAGGTCGCCGTAGACTTCGTCTGTGCTGATGTGGTGGAAGCGGAAGTTGGCTTTCTTTTCGGCTTCCAGCGCCTGCCAGTACTGGCGCATGGCTTCCAGCAGGGTGTAGGTGCCTACGATGTTGGTTTCGATAAAGTCGGCCGGGCCGTCTATGGAGCGGTCTACGTGGCTTTCGGCTGCCAGGTGCATGATGGCGTCTGGTTGATGTTGGGCCAGTACGCGGTCTAGTTCGGCCCGGTTGCAGATATCTACTTGTTCGAAGGTGTAGCGTTCGTTGTCGCTTACTTCCGCCAGGCTTTCTAGGTTGCCGGCGTAGGTTAGTTTGTCGAGGTTGACCACTTCATCTTGGGTATTGGTGATGATGTGGCGGATGACGGCGGAGCCTATGAAGCCGGCGCCGCCGGTGACTAGTAGTTTCATTTTGGTGCTGTACTCGGGTTTTGAGTTCGTCGCTGGCAGAAGGGTGGGGTCTGACCCCGTTCGGGGTCAGACCCCTTTGTAGACTGCGAAAAATATGCTAAATCGATGCAATACGGACTTTTTCGCGCGGCCATTTCATTAGCAGGTTGTCGATAAACCAGACGGGGTTTGCTTTTGCAAACTGCTTTTCAAATATATCCAGATACCCGTCGGGAGTGATCTCGGCAAAGTGCAGGTGTTCCTGCCCTGAATTATCAAAGAAATAGACTCGCTTGCATTTCTGCGACATTTTTTGAAGCAAGCCGAGGCTATTGATGTACCGGCTTTGGATTTTATCCTCCGGCACATCATGACCACCCGACTTCACTCGCTGACTTACCCGCGCCTTGTTTATATCCGGGTCTGAGGTGCAGATATAGTAAAGATAGGGTTCAAAACCGGCCTCTATCGCTTTATCCACAAACGACAAATGACTCTCATGGCTCATAACCGATTCATAGGTCAGTGAGAGCTGGTACGCCAGCCAGTCTGTGCGCAATCCAGTTGCGATAGTCTGCGCCAACAGCACGGAGAAATAATGCTCAAAATCGTCTGAGAGTGCTGGTAGCTTGTTGCTTTGCTTTAATGCCTGAGAGGCTCGTTCCAAGCTTTCCGAGAGATGAATATGGCGGGCAATATCATCTGGGTTGATGTACTGCCCTACCGGAACTTTGTTCTTTACCAGCGTTTTTAACAGTGTAGTTTTGCCAGACCCATTGGGGCCTGCAATAAGCCTTATCCGTGGCACAGGTACTCCCTAAGGTCGAACTTTTCCTTGTTCTCTGATTCCTTTAACACGGTCAGTTTGTTATCCGGACCTTTTCGCACCAGTTTTCCGTCTTTCAGGTATACAACGGAAATCCCGGCCTCAAGCAAATCATCAATCGCATTACGAGATGAGAGCTTGGCGTAGTATGCCAACTTCCGGTTGTCATCGAACGCTTTGCTGCGGGGATATTTTCGTATCTTGGTCACTGCTTTCTCTTCCTTGCAGGTACTCATCTGAACACCTCCAGAGCTAACTTCACTGTTGAGCATACTACGTTGCAGGTGCCTGGGCCAGATGTTGGTCGTGCGCATTACTGCCGCTGCCGCTGATTTTGGGGATCGTCGCTGGCAGAAGGGTGGGGTCTGACCCCGTTCGGGGTCAGACCCCTTTTGTAGCCTGCTCGGGTTCTTCTTTACCGGAGCGAACGAAAGCCATTACGAATACGGTGAACACGCCCAGCATTCCGCCGAGCATAGTAGCGACTATGGCAATCAAGGCTCGCTTGGGTTCGCTCTTTTCCTGGGGCACTACTGCAGGGTCTACGGTTTTGAATACGTATTCCCGCTGAGCATTGGCGAGCATTACCGTACGTGTTTCGGTTTCTATAAGCTGGTAGAACACCTGCTGCATACCGGCGATGTTGGTTTGGCGGAGCTTGTCTTCCAGGTAGGCGATGCTGGCCTCAGCTTCTTGTACATCCTGGGTGCGCATGTGTTCGTTGATGTCTTGCACCAGTTTTTCCGCCCAGTCTTTCGCGGCTACCGGGGAGAGGCTTTTGATGCTTACGGTGACCATGCCGGTGTCTTTGTTGTCGCTTACGCTTAGGAGTTCGCGGAAGGCTTTTACCAGGTCCCAGTCTGTGGGTTTCAGGGATTTGCCATCGCCATCTCTTTGCCACTCACCAGTTTCCGAGCTGTAGATTTCTTGGTCTATTACCCAGCGTTCGTTGGTCATGTCCCATGCTTTGGTCGCCATTAGGGGCACAGCGAGTTCGTGGCGGCGGATGAAGTCTGTCAGGAAGGCTCGGGAGCGTAGGGTTTCTTTGGCTAATACGGTTTTGTTGGCGCCGCTGCCGCCTCCGAGGTTAACGCCGGCTAAGCTGGCCAGGCCGCTGAGTTGGCCGCTGATTCGGCTGCCGCCTTCGTTTTGGGCTGGGGCTAGTAGGGCGCTGGCTTGGTAGATGTTGGGTTGGCTCAGGGCGTAGAAGACGCCTGCGGCGGCGAAGACGATGGTGAAGGCGATGATTAGCCATTTTCCTCGCCATAGGGTGGCGAAGAGTTCTCGGAGGTCTATTTCGTCGTCTGGATAGTGTGTTGTGGTTTGTTCGGCCACGGATAATGTTCCTTGGTTTAGCTTGGGTGCCTTGTGGGTCAGACCGCGTGGGGTCAGACCCTGGCCGGTTGTTTGTTCGGCCGCGTTGCTTGTGCCTTTGTTAAAAATTTTACCTTGTGGGTCAGACCCCATGCGGGGTCAGACCCTGGCCGACCGGGTCTGGCTCGCGGCTCGCGCTCTCGTTATAGGCTGTTTACTGCTGCGGCGCCTAGGGCGATTTGGTAGACGATCTGGCTTACGTTGGTCCAGAGTTCGAGTTGGTTCAGGCGGTCTACGTCGATCGGCATGATGATGGTGTCGCCGGGTTCCAGTTGTTGGCTTCTGCCACCGAACCAGCGGCTGCGCTGGGGCAGGGTTACGGAGCCGTCGGCTTTTACTACGTAGACTCGGCTTTCATCGGCCTGGCGGGTGGGGCCGCCGGAGCGTTCGAGGTAGTCATCCACGGTCAAGCCAGCCTGGTGCAGGTGACTGGTGGGGAATTGTACTTCGCCGAATACAGATACCGATTGCGGGATGGTGGGTATGGTCAGGCGGTCGCCGTCTTGCAGGCGGATGGCCTGGTAGTTTTCGTTTTCCAGCACCGCGGCCAGGTCTATGACCATTCGGCCGATTGGGCGGCTGTTTTGTACTTCTTCCAGCAGGCCTTCCACTTGCTGTACCCGCTCAGCGTTACGGCCGCCAACACCGTCGCCTTGCAGTTGCACTCCCAGCAAATCACCTTGCAGGCGTTCTTCGGCTTCGCGCAGGCGTTGGGCTTCGAGTTGGCGGAGTTTTTCACGAGTGAAAACGGCGCCACGGGGGAAGGCGTTATCGGTTACGCCCCCTGCCCTTTGCAGTACGTCTTTCAGGGTTTCGCCGTCGCGGAAGGTGTATTCGCCGGGGTAGCGTACTTCACCGGCCAGGGTAATGGTGCGGGTGGTGGCAAATTCCGGGATGGATTTGATGAGGATTCTGTCCCGGCTTTGCAGTGTTATCTGGCTGTTGCCGGCCATGGCATCGGCGAGGTCGATGTTGAGGATGTTGGTTTGGCCAATACCTTGCTCATCGGTGCTGTAGCGGGCTACTTCTGCGTGGTAGAGGGAGGCGGAATCTTTCAGGCCGCCGGCTACAAAGATGGCATCCGCCAGGCTGCGGGTAGCGGGCATGGGGTATTCGCCCGGGTAGCGCACGGGGCCGCTGATGCGGATGGTTTGTTGGGGTTCACCGGGTTTGGCCTGGCTTTTCAGGCGCTGAAGTACCGGGGTGAACAGGCTTTCACGGGTGAAGTTCTGGCCGTCTTCGCCACCCTGTACTTTGCCGGCATCGGAGAAGATGAGGATGCGGTCTTTTTCTTCCAGAGCGATGTCGTGTTCGCTGCCAGGGCGGGTGATGGCTTCGCGCAGGCGCAGGTTGAGTACGGAAATGCTGTCTTTGTTTTTGTCTGTGCGCACGATGGCTGCGAAGCGCTTATCGGCCACTGGCTGCAGGTCTGTGTCCAGGTTCTGGATGATGGAGCTCAGGCGCATACCGGGCATCCAGGCGAACTTGCCGGCGCGGGTGGCGGCGCCCTGGATTTCCACGTATTGGCCGGTGATGTCTGAGATAGACGGTATGCGGATTCTATCGCCGGCCTGCACGCGGGCGTTCTGGCCCTGCTGGGCGGTGTAGTCTGCCTCTGCGATGATGCGCAGGAAATCCTGGTTGGTACGCTCAATGTTAACTCGCTGGGGATAGGCCTGTGGGGTAAGGCCGCCAGCCATACGTACCAGGTCGGCCAGGGTGTTGTCGCCTTTGAGTTCGTACAGGGCCGGGCGGTATACCTCGCCTTCTATGCCGGCGCGTTTGCCTACGGGCGGGATGAAGATGACATCGCCCGGCTGCAGGCGGTTGTCTGCGCTGCTGTCGCCTTTGAGGAGCAGGTCGTACAGGTCCAGCGTGCCTACGAGTTTGCCGTTGCGTTTGTGTTGCACATTACGCAGGGAGCCGTTCTGCTTTACCCCGCCGGAGACATACAGGGCGTTGGTGATGGTAGACAGGGAACTGACGGTGTAGGAGCCTGGGTTGCGGGCTTCACCCAGCACGAACACCCGCATGCTGCGCAGTTCGCCCAGGGTAATGGAGGCTTCTACGCCGATGTACTGTTCGGATACCCGCTTGCGGATTTGTTGGCGGGCTTCGTCGAAGCTAAGGCCTGCCACGGTGACCGGGCCGGAATCCGGGAAGCTGATGGTGCCATCGCGGCTGATGGGCAGCTCCAGGTTCTGGTTCTGGTTGCCCCACATTTGTATGCGCAGCACGTCGCCTGGGCCCAGGGTGTAATCAGACGGTACGGGGATTTCCGTTACTGGCGCAAAGGTGGTGGGGCTGCCGGCGAAGAGGTCGTAGCCGTAGGGCTTGAGGCCGCCGTTCTTGGTGGTTTGTTTGTCTTCCTGTTCTCTTTGTTCTCGAGCCCGATCTCGCTCTTCATCGGTAATGGTAGTTACCGGCTCTACCACGTTGACCTGTTCCGGGCGCTGGGTGGTGCGTTGGCTGCCGGCGATGTTGTTGAGGTCTACGCCGTATTGGCTGGCCAGGGCTTCCTGCTGGGCCCTTGGGAGTTGCTTAAACTGGTCAAGCTGGGCCTGGCTGATGGATTGGGCTTGGGTGGCCAGGGGGAATAGTAGGGCTAGTGGGACTAGGAGCTTTTTTATGTTCACTGAGTAAAGTCCGGGATTTCTGGAATTTGGGTAACGGATTAGAGCTGGTGCGTAGGGGTCTGACCCCGAGGGGTCAGACCCCATTGTTCATAACTGGGCTAAGGCTAGAACCTATATGTCCAGCTGGCTGAGGCGGCGAATTGGTCTTTTTTGCCGCTGATGTATTCGACTTTTTTGTCGGTGGCCTGAAGGTTCAGGTCTAGCCAGCCGTTGAGTACCTGGGTGCCGTAGCCTAGCTGCAGCATTGCTATATCCTGGCTATCTGCCGGGGCGGTGTAGAACACTTTGTCGTTAGGGGCGACTACTCTGGTGCTGCCGTCTTTATTGAGTTCGGCGTAGCTGGCTTTGGCGGTGATGTTGCTGCCGCTGGGCAGGAAGTGGTAGGCGCCCAGGGTGACGGCTACGGCGTCGCCTTCGAAACTGGTGGCCATGTTACGGCCGTAATAACGGTAGCCGGTGCGGTAGCGGCTGTGTTCAAAGGCTACGTTGGGCACGGCGCTGCCCATGAAGTCGTCGGCCAAGGTGTTTACGTATTCCAGGAACCATTGTTGATCGGCATTGAATAGCTGGCTGGTCCAGTCTGCACCCATTAACCAGGATTTCTTTCCGGGGAAGGCGCCGGCTTCGTCTTCGCCCATCATCTCCATATAAAGGCCCATGCTTTGCTGGCCGATGCTGAAGCCGTAGCGGATATCGATACTGCCCAACTGATCGCCGGGGTCATCTTCTTCCAACTGGCCATTGTCGCGGCCGATCAGGGCGTTCCAGATGGTGGAAGCGCCCTCTGGCCGCCCTTCCCCACCGAAGATAATCGCGCGGGACAAGCCGATGTCCAGGCCGTTTACGGGGCGGAAGCTGAAGCGCATGCCGATGAGTTTGGCGTCTGGCACGGCGCGGTCTTTTTCAAACTGGCCGGTTAGCAGGGTGGCGTTCCAGGGGCCGAGCCAGCTTAGCCAAGGTGCTTCGAAGGCGCTGGGGTCGTTCCGGGTTATCCAAACAGACGGCACCGGCCGGGCGTTGTTGGAGAGTATCAGGCTGGACTGCCAACCCGGGCCCCACCAGCGGTCGATGGCACCGGCGCCGAATACCCAGTTGCTTGCGGTGGCGGCCAGGTAGCTGCCGTCCAGGCGGAATTCTTCGTCGTCGTCCGGATCATGAGCATAGGCGGGTTTGATGCCTGCGGCCCAGGCGTTGCCTTGCCACTGCAGATTGAAGGAGGTACCGGCTTTGGCCAGGGCGTTGTTCTGAAATCCGGTGAAAGCCGGGATGTCTGACTGGGCGTTTACATTGAGCTCTGCCCGGAACCCCGGCTGGGCTTGCTGTTCCTGCTCAAATCTTAAATAGGCGCTGGCCATGCCGACGGATGGCAGGTCGGCGTTGGCGCTGGTTTGGGTGCCGTTTTCCAGTGCTGCCCAATTGATGGGCCAGGTGGTTACGGAGCGGTCCAGGTGGCCACGGTCTGCGAGCTTTTGTACGGCAAAACGGGCACGGGGGTCCCCGGGCTCAAGCCAGGGGGCTGCGGCAATCGAAAAACTGTTCAGGCACGCTACCGCCCCACCGACCAGGGTCCAGTGTTTTAAGGTCATAGAATTTTATTTTCTTGAGACAAGGATATAACGAAAAAGCGGGAGGAAAGTTCCTAACGCGATCCTTGTCAGGTTGTTCGTGGTGTGTTTCAGAAGTGTGACGATTCTACGGGATGCTGGATTACACGCAAGTGACAAAAAGGCTGACTGAGTATTTTGTGGACAGTTTTGGGAGTTAAAGTTTGTGAAATATTTTGGGATGCAAGTAACTTGGTCACATTTTGGGCTAACATCGGGATAGGGGGGAACCAATAGGTTCCGCCCCTCCCACACCACCCGGCATGCGGGTCCGCACCGGGCGGTTCGAGAAGTTGAGGTTTCACGAGAGTCTCGGCACGCCCAAACGGTCGAAGTAGGCAATGGTCAGCACATGGTGAATGGCGGAGAGACTGTTGTGCCACCAGCGCCGGCTCAAGGCCGCCACCGATTGCGCAACCCCGGGCTTTGCTCCCAGCTTCAGAAGCTCCCGGTAGATCGTCTTGCCCCGTCGCCAGTGCCGGAGGTGGAGCATTCTCAGGCGGCGACGTATCCACTCATCCAGTGATCGCCAGATGCGAGGCGTTTGTGCCAGCCTGAAGTACCCTTTCCAGCCGAGCAGATAACTGCGGAGCTTCTCCACCACCTGTGCCATGCTGCGACCACCTGATCCCCGGGTCAGTTGCCTGATCCTGAGCTTGAACGCCTGTAACGCTTTGGTCGATACCGCGCGTCGAACGTCTCCACCCCTCCCTTGCCACAGGGCGTAGCCGAGGAACTTGCGACCGAACACGCTGGCGACTGCACTTTTGGATTCGTTAATCACCAAGCGCAGTTTGTCGTAACACCGGCGTAGCAGACGCATCACCCGCTCTCCCGCCTTGTCACTGCGAACGTAAACGTTGCAGTCATCGGCGTAACGAGCGAAGCAGTGCCCTCGGCGTTCCAGCTCTTTATCCACCTCATCCAGCAGAACGTTGGCCAGTAACGGCGACAACGGCCTGCCTTGCGGCGTGCCCTCATGCCGATCCATGACCACACCGCCATCCATGATGCCCGCGTTCAGATACGCACGCACCAGCCGGATGATTCCGGGGTCGTTTATGCGTTTCTTCAGGCGGTCGATCAGGATGTCGTGGTTAACCCGGTCGAAGAACTTCGACAGGTCAACGTCCACCACGATATGGCGGCCCTGTTGGGCGTAGCGTTGCGCAGCCAGCACCGCATCGTGGGCCCGGCGGCCCGGGCGGAAGCCGTAGCTGTGCTCGCTGAAGGTGGGATCAATCAGAGGTTGCAGCACTTGCAGCAGTGCCTGTTGAATCAGACGGTCGGTGACGGTGGGAATACCCAGTTCCCGTTCACTGCCGACCCCTTGTTGGCCTTCACGCGCTTCCATGCCCGCTGCATGTTCTCTCGTGCGAAGGCCTGCGCAAGCAGGCTTCGCCCTGCGCCTTCCGGTTCTTGTCGCGGGAGTCCTGTTTCATCGCTGAGCGCATTCGGCAAGGCTTCACCTTTCCGTTCTGCGATCCGCCCCGCTGACGCGGGCATCTGATGCCGTACAGTTTTCATCGACAAGGCGTTTGACGCTCCTTCTCGTTCGGCCCTTCGCCCTGTGTTAGCGGCTACTATGGCCTCTGCTGACTTCTCGCTCCGTGTTGCCACGTCGCCCTTTCAGGCATGAGGCGAGATCTCCCCGGGTAAGAACACACTCCTTCACCGCACAACCGCCGGATTTACACCACCTCGCCTTGGCCACAAGAGCTTCGCGGCTTCTTGCCCGCTCGCCCTGCTTGGCAGTGCCTCGTATCCGATTCTTGTTCATCGGCTCACGGTTTATGATCCACGCTTCCTCCCCACGGTCGGTTGCCCTTCCGCAGTTGCGCTTCACTTCGTTCGCTGTGGCCAGCTCACGGGAGGACTTGCACCTCCAGGAGTGCGCCCGTGCCGGGCGCACAATCGAGTAGGGTGAGGCGTCACCGCCTCATCCCTCTCACAGAACCGTACATACGGGCCTCGTATACGGCTCATGCCATTAACTTACCCCGAATTC
>NZ_JBEPPY010000034.1:0-15560 GCF_040547575.1 Marinobacter sp. MBR-99
CAGGGCGGCTGTCAGAGTGGTCTTACCATGGTCAACGTGACCAATGGTGCCCACGTTTACGTGCGGCTTGTTACGCTCAAACTTTGCTTTAGACACGGTTACACCTCTTCCTGTTTCTTAAGTCCTGGGGATCAACCCTTTTTAATGATCGCTTCGGCAATGTTCGAAGGAGCTTCCATATAGCGGGAGAACTCCATCGCATAAGACGCCCGACCCTGTGTTGCAGAACGCAGGTCGGTGGCGTAACCGAACATCTCCGACAACGGAACTTCAGCACGGATGACCTTGCCCGCGGGGCCTTCATCCATACCCTGCACAAGGCCGCGACGACGGTTCAGGTCGCCAACAACGTCACCCATGTAATCTTCCGGGGTAACAACCTCAACCTTCATGATCGGCTCAAGAAGGGCAGGATTCGCTTCGAGGGCGCCTTTCTTCATCGCCATGGAACCAGCGATTTTGAACGCCATCTCGTTGGAGTCGACGTCGTGGTAGGAGCCATCGTACAGCGTCGCCTTGATACCCAGCAGCGGATAGCCGGCCAGACAGCCGTTCTGCATCTGCTCCTCGATACCCTGCTGAACCGCCGGGATGTATTCCTTGGGAACCACACCACCAACAATCTCGTTCACGAAGATGAAGTTTTCAGCATCTTCATCATCCAGAGGCAGCGGCTCCAACTTCACTTTTACGTGACCGTACTGACCGCGACCACCAGACTGACGAACGAACTTACCTTCAACGTCAACCGGCTTACGGATGCATTCACGGTAAGCTACCTGAGGCTTACCAATGTTGGCCTCAACCTTGAACTCGCGACGCATGCGGTCAACGATGATGTCAAGGTGCAGCTCACCCATACCGGAGATGATGGTCTGGCCGGACTCTTCGTCGGTGCGAACACGGAATGACGGATCTTCCTGGGCCAGTTTGCCCAGAGCAACACCCATCTTTTCCTGGTCGGCTTTCGACTTCGGCTCAACCGCAACGGAAATAACCGGCTCCGGGAACTCCATGCGCTCAAGAACAATTTTGTTGTTCTCGTCACACAGGGTGTCACCCGTGGTCACGTTCTTCAGACCGATCGCAGCTGCGATGTCGCCCGCCAGAACTTCTTTGATCTCTTCACGGTCGTTGGCGTGCATCTGAACCATCCGGCCCACACGCTCTTTCTTGCCCTTCACGGAGTTGAATACCGCGTTACCGGACTCAAGCTTACCGGAGTAAACCCGGAAGAACGTCAGCGTACCAACGAACGGGTCGGTCGCGATCTTGAACGCCAGAGCGGCGAACGGAGCATCGTCGTCAACCGGACGGGTTTCCTCGGTACCCTCGTCATCCACCTCACCGCGGATGGCTTTAACCTCATCCGGGGCCGGCAGGAATTCGATGACCGCATCCAGCACCGCCTGCACACCTTTGTTCTTGAACGCAGAACCGCAGGTAGCCAGAACGATTTCGTTGGCGATGGTACGAGTACGCAGACCCTGCTTGATCTCTTCGTAGGTCAGCTCTTCGCCTTCGAGGTACTTCTCCATGAACTCTTCGTTGGCTTCAGCGGCGGCTTCGATCATCTGCTCGCGCGCTTTTTCAGCCTCAGCAAGCAACGATTCAGGAATATCGCGAAGCTCGTAGGTCATACCCTGATCAGCTTCATTCCAGTAGATTGCCTTCATGCGAAGCAGATCCACAATACCCTCGAAATCGTCTTCGGCGCCGATCGGCAGCTGGATGGGCACAGTGATAGCACCCAGACGGTTACGAATCTGCTCAACAACGCGCATGAAGTTGGCGCCTGCACGGTCCATCTTGTTGACGAACACCATGCGGGGAACTTCATACTTGTTGGCTTGGCGCCATACAGTCTCGGACTGAGGCTCAACACCGGAGGAACCACAGAACACAACCACAGCACCATCAAGAACACGCAGGGAACGCTCTACTTCAATGGTGAAGTCAACGTGCCCCGGGGTGTCGATGATGTTGATACGGTGCTCGGGATACTGCTTGTCCATACCCTGCCAGAAGGTTGTAACAGCGGCAGACGTGATGGTAATACCACGCTCCTGCTCCTGCTCCATCCAGTCTGTAGTGGAAGCGCCGTCATGGGTCTCACCCATCTTGTGACTACGACCGGTGTAATAAAGAATACGCTCGGTGGTAGTAGTCTTGCCCGCATCCACGTGCGCACAGATACCAATGTTTCTGTAACGTTTGATAGGAGTCTTGCGTGCCACGATATAAACCTCGGCTTGTTAGAAACGGAAGTGAGAGAATGCCTTGTTGGCTTCTGCCATGCGATGCACGTCTTCGCGCTTCTTCACTGCGGCACCCTTGCTATCGGCCGCATCAAGAATTTCGCCAGCCAGACGCTGCGCCATGCTCTTCTCACCGCGCTTCCGGGAATATTCAACGAGCCAGCGCATCGCCAACGCGTTCTGACGGGAAGGCCGAACTTCTACCGGCACCTGGTAAGTAGCACCACCCACACGACGGGACTTAACCTCAACCATCGGCTGGATGTTCTCCAGGGCCTTCTCGAACATTTCGATCGGCTCTTCTTTAGATTTCTCGGCAACGATATCCAGAGCACCGTAAACAATGCGCTCTGCAACCGACTTCTTACCGCTTTCCATCACATGGTTGATGAACTTGGCAAGACGTGCACTGCCGAATTTAGGATCGGGAATGATTTCCCGCTTTGCTGCAACTCTTCTTCTAGGCATCGATAAGCCCTTATATCTAAAAGGTCTTCAGGAACCCCTGAGATAGCCAAATGCTACTCAGCCTTACTCTTACCGTTCTTACAAGCAACGATAAAAGACACCCGCTCGGGACATCAGGACTTGGGTCGTTTTGCACCGTACTTGGAGCGGCCCTGCTTACGGTTCTGAACACCCTGGGTATCCAAAGTACCGCGAACAGTGTGATAGCGCACACCCGGAAGGTCTTTTACTCGACCGCCACGGATCAGCACAACACTGTGCTCCTGAAGGTTGTGACCTTCACCACCAATGTAAGAGGAAACCTCGAAGCCGTTGGTC
This sequence comes from Marinobacter sp. MBR-99, assembly GCF_040547575.1. Taxonomy (NCBI): domain Bacteria; kingdom Pseudomonadati; phylum Pseudomonadota; class Gammaproteobacteria; order Pseudomonadales; family Marinobacteraceae; genus Marinobacter; species Marinobacter sp. MBR-99. The sequence goes on from NZ_JBEPPY010000034.1 coordinate 3,045, forward strand.
AGACGAACACGGCACACTTTACGAAGTGCTGAGTTCGGCTTCTTCGGCGTTGTGGTGTACACACGAGTGCACACACCACGGCGCTGAGGACAAGCCTGGAGAGCAGGAACGTCGCTCTTGGCTACCTTGCGCTTACGAGGCTTACGCACCAACTGATTAATCGTTGCCATGTAAGCAAACTCCAAAAAACCATACCAATGAAACTTACCCCCTGTGCAGGGGGTAAAATTTAAGGGACGCAAGTGTAAGCCTGCGCCCCGACTCAGTCAAGATGACTGTTCTCTTTTTAACCACCCTCGGGATAAGTAACTACCCCGAGAACGGCACGCCGACAATCAACCTTCTCGGTTGAGCTCCGCGCTCAGAGCTTCTTCAACATCTGCCGCGGTCACGCCCTGCTCTTCCAGGTCACGCTTGCGACGACGCTCACTGTGATAAGCCAGACCGGTACCCGCCGGGATCAGTCGACCAACCACAACGTTTTCTTTCAGGCCGCGCAGGAAGTCACGCTTACCGGTCACCGCACCTTCGGTGAGGACCCGGGTGGTTTCCTGGAACGAAGCCGCAGAAATGAACGACTCGGTGGCCAGCGATGCCTTGGTAATACCAAGCAGCAGACGCTCGAATCTGGCCGGCTCTTTGTCCGCCTGATTCGCCTTTTCGTTCTCTTCCAGTACCTGAGTGATTTCCACCTGGTCGCCAGACAGCAGGGTGGTATCGCCCGGATCGGTAATTTCCACCTTGCGCAGCATCTGCCGAACGATAACCTCGATGTGTTTATCGTTGATGACAACGCCCTGCAGGCGGTACACGTCCTGGATTTCGTTAGTGATGTACTTGGCCAGCTCGACCACTCCCAGCAGACGCAAGATGTCGTGCGGGTTGGACGGACCGTCCGAAATCACCTCACCCTTCTCAACCGTTTCACCTTCGAAAACGTTGAGCTGGCGATGCTTCGGAATCAGAACCTCATAGGCATCGTCATCTTTCGGCGTGATGACCAGGCGTTTCTTGCCCTTGGTCTCTTTACCGAAAGACACCACACCACTGATTTCCGCCAGGATGGCAGACTCTTTCGGGCGACGCGCCTCGAACAGGTCGGCAACCCGAGGCAGACCACCGGTGATGTCCCGGGTCTTCGAGCTTTCCTGCGGAATACGGGCAACTACGTCCCCCAGCTCGATCTTCGCGCCATTGGCCATGGTCACCAGCGCGTTAGCCGGCAGGAAGAAGATCGCGGTACCACCGCCTGGCAGTTCTACCTCTTCACCCGCATCGTCAATCAGCTGGATGGCCGGACGAATGTCCTTACCAGCCGCAGGACGCTCTTTCGGGTCAATCACTTCCATGGTGGACAGACCGGTCAGCTCGTCAGCCTGGGTGCGGACAGTAATGCCCTCTTCCATGTTGACAAACTTGGCCGTGCCTTTCGCTTCGGCGATGATCGGGTGCGTGTGCGGATCCCACTTGGCAACTACAACGCCGGCCTCAACCACGTCACCGTTCTTCACAGACAAAACAGCACCGTAAGGCAGCTTGTACCACTCGCGCTCACGCCCCTGCTCGTCGGCAATCGCCAGGGCGGAAGAACGGGACACCACAACCAGGGAGCCATCGGTCTTCTCGATGGACTTCAGGTTGTGCAGGCGTACCGTGCCGCCGTGCTTGACCTGAATGTTATCCACGGCGGAGGCCCGGCTGGCCGCACCACCAATGTGGAAGGTCCGCATGGTCAACTGAGTGCCCGGCTCACCGATGGACTGGGCAGCGATAACGCCGACGGCCTCACCCACGTTAACCCGGTGACCACGGGCAAGATCGCGGCCGTAACACTTGGAGCAGATGCCGTGGCGAGTCTCACAGGTAATCGCAGAGCGAACCCAGATCTCATCCACACCGGCGCGCTCAACCATCTCGACGGTTTTCTCGTCCAGCAATGTGCCGGCCGGAACAACGGCGTTGTCCTTGTCGGTTGGGGTGAATACGTCACGGGCCGTCACACGACCGAGAACACGATCACCCAGCGGCACAACAACGTCGCCACCTTCGATGTGCGGCGTCATCAGCAGACCTTCATCGGTACCGCAGTCTTCCTCGGTCACCACCAGGTCCTGGGACACGTCAACCAGACGACGGGTCAGGTAACCGGAGTTCGCGGTCTTCAGTGCGGTATCCGCCAGACCTTTACGAGCACCGTGGGTGGAGATGAAGTACTGGAGTACGTTCAGACCTTCACGGAAGTTCGCGGTAATCGGCGTTTCGATGATGGAGCCATCCGGCTTGGCCATCAGACCACGCATACCGGACAACTGACGAATCTGGGCCGCGGAACCCCGCGCACCGGAATCGGCCATCATGTACACGGAGTTGAAGGATTCCTGCATCAGGTCTTCGCCGTCTTCGCCCTTCACAGGCTGGCCGTCAGGACCAATAACCTGCTCTTTGGACAGACGCTCCATCATCGCCTTAGACACTTTATCGTTGGCGCGGGACCAGATATCGATCACCTTGTTGTACTTCTCACCCTGGGTCAGCAGACCGGATGCGTACTGGTTCTCGATGTCTTTTACTTCGTCAGACGCGGCATCAACCAGCTCGTACTTCTCCGGTGGAATCTCGAAGTCATTGAAGCCGATAGAGATACCGGAACGGGTTGCATAGTGGTAACCCATGTACATCAGCTGGTCAGCAAAGATGACCGTATCTTTCAGGCCGGCGTCCCGATAACAGGTGTTGATCAGGTTGGAAATCGCCTTCTTCACCATAGGACGGTTGACGATCTCAAACGGCAGGCCGTCAGGAACAATATCAAACAACAAGGCTCGGCCAACGGTGGTATCAACCACACGGTAGGCTTCGGACTTGCTGCCGTCTTCGGCGTAGGCCACTTCTTTAACCCGCACCTTAACCTTGGCCTGCAGGTCAACCTTACCGGCACCATAGGCACGATGGGCTTCTTTGACATCCGCAAAGACCATACCTTCACCCAGGGCAGCGTGGCGCTCACGGGTCATGTAGTACAGACCCAATACCACGTCCTGAGACGGTACGATGATCGGTTCACCGTTCGCCGGAGACAGCACGTTGTTGGTGGACATCATCAGCGCACGGGCTTCGAGCTGGGCTTCCAGGGTCAGCGGTACGTGTACCGCCATCTGGTCACCGTCAAAGTCGGCGTTGTAGGCCGCACACACCAGCGGGTGAAGCTGGATCGCTTTACCTTCGATCAGAACCGGCTCGAACGCCTGGATACCCAGACGGTGCAGGGTGGGCGCACGGTTCAGCAGGATTGGGTGCTCACGAATGACTTCGTCCAGGATATCCCAGACCACGCCTTCCTCGCGCTCGACCATTTTCTTGGCGGCCTTGATGGTGGTCGCCAGGCCACGGTGTTCGAGCTTGGAGAAAATGAACGGCTTGAACAGCTCCAGTGCCATCTTCTTGGGCAGACCGCACTGGTGCAGGCGCAGGTACGGACCCACCACGATGACGGAACGGCCAGAGTAGTCAACTCGCTTACCCAGCAGGTTCTGACGGAAACGACCCTGCTTACCCTTGATCATGTCAGCCAGGGACTTCAGCGGACGCTTGTTGGTGCCAGTAATGGCCCGACCACGACGACCGTTATCCAGCAGGGCATCAACCGCTTCCTGCAGCATACGCTTCTCGTTGCGCACGATGATATCCGGAGCGTTCAGCTCCAGCAGGCGCTTGAGACGGTTGTTCCGGTTAATGACCCGACGGTACAGATCGTTCAGGTCGGAAGTGGCAAAACGGCCACCGTCCAGGGGAACCAACGGGCGCAGATCCGGCGGCAGAACCGGCAGCACGGTCATCACCATGTCGCCCGGCTTGTTACCGGAGTACAGGAACGCCTCAAGAATCTTCAGGCGCTTGCTGAACTTCTTGATCTTGGTCTCGGAGTTGGTCTGGGGGATCTCTTCCCGCAGAGCGTCGACTTCCGCCTGCAGATCGATAGCTTCGAGCAACTCTTTGATGGCCTCGGCACCCATACGGGCGTCAAACTCGTCACCGAATTCTTCGAGGGCCTCATAGTACTGCTCGTCATTCAGCAGCTGGCCCTTCTCCAGGGTGGTCATACCCGGATCGATAACGATGAAGGATTCGAAGTACAGCACCCGCTCGATATCGCGCAGGGTCATGTCCAGCATCAGGCCAATGCGGGACGGCAATGACTTCAGGAACCAGATGTGAGCGACCGGGCTGGCCAGCTCAATATGGCCCATACGCTCCCGGCGCACGCTGGCCAGTGCGACTTCAACACCGCACTTTTCACAGATAACGCCGCGATGCTTCAGACGCTTGTATTTTCCGCACAAGCACTCGTAGTCTTTGATCGGGCCGAAAATCTTGGCACAGAAAAGACCGTCACGCTCCGGCTTGAAGGTACGGTAGTTAATGGTCTCAGGCTTTTTTACTTCGCCAAAAGACCAGGAACGAATCATGTCAGGCGAAGCCAGTCCGATACGGATGGCGTCGAATTCCTTGCTCTGATTCTGGCTCTTGAGAAGATTCAGCAAATCTTTCATCAGTAAAAGCTCCGGATGGCGTTAATCTCGGGCGGGCACACGAGGTGCCCGCTCACGCTGCCAAAAACAATTCGGCTCACTCGGATTCCAGCTCGATGTCGATACCCAACGAGCGGATTTCCTTGACGAGAACGTTGAAGGATTCGGGCATGCCCGGCTCCATACGATGATCACCATCGACAATGTTCTTGTACATCTTGGTCCGACCGTTGACGTCATCAGACTTGACGGTAAGCATTTCCTGCAGGGTATAGGCGGCACCGTATGCCTCCAGAGCCCAGACTTCCATCTCACCGAAACGCTGACCACCGAACTGAGCCTTACCACCCAGCGGCTGCTGGGTTACCAGGCTGTAGGAGCCGGTGGAACGAGCGTGCATCTTGTCATCGATCAAGTGGTTGAGCTTGAGCATGTACATGTAGCCCACAGTCACCGGGCGGTCAAATGCATCACCGGTGCGGCCGTCGTACAGCTTGACCTGACCACTGGTATCCATGTCGGCCAGCTCAAGCATGCGCTTGACCTCGGCCTCCTTGGCACCGTCGAAGACAGGCGTTGCCATCGGCACACCGTCACGCAGGTTACCGCACAGCTCCAGGATTTCCTTGTCGCTCAGGCTGTCGAGATCAACCTTGGTCACTTCGTCTGAGTGGTTGTAGATCTCATCCAGCAGCTTGCGCAGTTCAGCCACTTTACGCTGCTCTTCCAGCATCCGGCTGATCTTTTCACCCAGCCCCTTGGCGGCTGCGCCCAGGTGGGTTTCCAGAACCTGACCAACGTTCATCCGCGAAGGAACACCCAGCGGGTTGAGCACGATATCAACGGTGGTGCCGTTTTCATCGTAAGGCATATCCTCAATCGGCATCACCGCAGAGATAACACCCTTGTTACCGTGACGACCGGCCATCTTGTCACCCGGCTGGATGCGACGCTTGATGGCCAGGTAAACCTTGACGATTTTCAGCACGCCCGGAGCAAGGTCATCGCCCTGCTGCAGCTTGCCTTTCTTGTCGTCGAAGCGGGCTTCATGCTCTTTCTTGCGATCTTCCAGACCCTGCTCGGATTTCTCCAGCAGTTCGTTCAGAGCTTCGTCCTTCATGCGCAGCTTGAACCAGTCCGGACGCGGCAGATCGGCCAGGTAGGCTTCATCAAGCTTGGCGCCCTTCTTCAGACCCGGGCCACTGATCACTTCCTGGCCGTTGAGTGCTGCAGTCAGACGCTCATAGGTAGCGCCTTCGACAATGCGGTACTCGTCTTTCAGATCCTTACGGTACTGATCGAGCTGCTCTTTTTCGATGGACTGAGCACGGGCATCTTTTTCGATACCGTCACGGGTGAATACCTGAACATCGATAACCGTTCCGCGGGTACCGGTCGGAACACGCTGAGAGGTATCTTTAACGTCAGAGGCTTTTTCACCAAAGATCGCACGCAGCAGCTTCTCTTCCGGTGTCAGCTGGGTCTCACCTTTCGGCGTGACCTTGCCCACCAGAATATCGCCCGGGCCCACTTCCGCACCGATGTAGACAATACCGGACTCATCCAGCTTGGACAGCGCGCTTTCACCAACGTTCGGAATATCCGCAGTGATTTCTTCACTACCCAGCTTGGTGTCACGGGCCACACAGGTCAGTTCCTGAATGTGGATCGTTGTCAGCCGGTCTTCCTGAACCACCTTTTCGGAGATCAGGATGGAGTCCTCGAAGTTGTAGCCGTTCCAGGGCATGAACGCGATGCGCATATTCTGGCCCAGCGCCAGCTCACCCAGATCCACTGAGGGACCATCTGCCAGCACATCGCCGCGGGCAATCACATCGCCCTGACGCACGATGGAGCGCTGGTTGATACAGGTATTCTGGTTGGAACGGGTGTACTTGGTGAGGTTGTAGATATCCACACCTGCATCACCGGCTTCGGTTTCTTCGTTGTTTACGCGCACCACGATGCGGGCAGCATCCACGCTTTCAATCACACCGCCACGACGGGCGGTTACGCAGACGCCGGAATCCTGGGCTACGGTGCGTTCTACACCGGTGCCGACCAGCGGAACCTGTGATTTCAACGTCGGAACCGCCTGACGCTGCATGTTCGCACCCATCAGGGCCCGGTTAGCGTCGTCGTGCTCAAGGAACGGGATCAGAGACGCCGCCACCGATACAACCTGGCGCGGAGATACGTCCATGAAGTTAACCGCTTCCGGCGGAGCAACGGTAAATTCGTTCTGATGACGCACGGTAACCAGCTCGTCGGTCAGGCGCTTACCATCGTCGGTAGCAGCACTGGCCTGAGCGATCACGTAGTTGCTCTCTTCAATCGCAGACAGGTACACCAGCTCATCGGTCACCACGCCGTCGACGACTCTCCGGTACGGACTTTCCAGGAAGCCGTAGGAGTTGGCACGGGCATAGGTTGCCAGCGAGTTGATCAGACCGATGTTCGGGCCTTCCGGAGTCTCGATAGGACACACGCGGCCGTAATGGGTCGGGTGAACGTCCCGAACCTCAAAGCCGGCACGCTCACGGGTCAGACCACCCGGGCCCAACGCAGAGATACGACGCTTGTGAGTCACTTCAGACAGCGGGTTGTTCTGGTCCATAAACTGTGACAGCTGGCTGGAACCGAAGAACTCCTTGACTGCGGCAGCAACAGGCTTGGCATTGATCAGATCCTGCGGCATCAGGCCTTCGCTTTCAGCCAGACTCAGACGCTCGCGAACCGCACGCTCAACCCGTACCAGGCCTACCCGGAACTGGTTTTCGGCCATCTCACCAACACAGCGAACCCGACGGTTACCCAGGTTGTCGATATCATCCACCTGGCCCTGGCCGTTACGAATGGCAATCAGGGTTTTCAGCACGTCGATGATATCGTCGTGGGTCAGCGTGCCTTCACCGGTGCTCTCGTCACGGCCAAGGCGACGGTTGAGCTTCATACGGCCAACGCCGGACAGGTCGTAACGCTCCTCGGAGAAGAACAGGTTGTTAAACAGGTTCTCCGCTGATTCCTTGGTGGGCGGCTCGCCCGGGCGCATCATGCGGTAGATTTCAACCAACGCTTCCAGCGGAGTGCGGGTCGGGTCGATACGCAGGGTATCGGACATAAACGGACCACAATCCAGATCGTTGGTGTACAGGGTTTCAATGTCTTTAACACCAGCATCGAGAATCTTGGTGATGATTTCCTCGGTCAGCTCGGTGTTACATTCCACCAGCACTTCGCCAGTGGACTGATCGATCATGTCCTTTGCAAGAACACGGCCGTACAGGTATTCAGTGGGAACTTCCAGCTCGGTAATACCGGCTTTCTCAAGCTGCTTGATATGACGCGCCGTAATACGACGGCCTTCTTCAGCAATGACGTTGCCGTCCTGATCTTTGATATCGAAGGTCGCAATGTCACCCCGCAGCCGGCTGGGCACCAATTCCAGCTTGCACACTTCTTCGCCCAGGGCAAACTTACTGGTTTCGAAGAACATATCGAGCATCTGCTCGGAGGTATACCCCAGACCACGCAGGAGAATCGAAGCAGGCAGCTTGCGACGACGGTCGATACGAACGAATACGGAGTCCTTCGGATCAAACTCGAAGTCCAACCAGGAGCCACGGTAAGGGATCACCCGCGCTGAGTACAGCAGCTTGCCGGAGGAGTGGGTCTTGCCTTTATCATGATCAAAGAAGACGCCAGGCGAACGGTGCAGCTGGGAAACAATAACGCGCTCGGTACCATTAACCACAAAGGTACCGTTCTCAGTCATCAGGGGCATTTCGCCCATGTAGACTTCTTGTTCTTTGATGTCCTTGATCGCCTTGTTGGACGATTCCTTGTCATAAATGATCAAGCGGACTTTCACCCGCAGCGGCGCGGCGTAAGTAACGCCCCTGAGCTGACATTCCTTGACGTCGAACACTGGCTCGCCGATTCGATAGCTCACATACTCGAGCGCGGCGTTGCCAGAGTAACTGACAATCGGGAATACGGATTTGAACGCTGCGTGAAGACCGGTTTCCCGGCGGTCTTCAGGAGCGGCTTCCATTTGCAGGAAGTCCCGGAACGAATCCAGCTGAATAGACAGCAAATAGGGGACGTCCATCACGGAAGGCAATTTACTAAAATCTTTGCGAATCCGCTTTTTCTCAGTGTAGGAGTAAGTCATCTGCATTCCCCAGCTTTAGACCTGATACCTGGTATCAAGAAGCAATCAAATGTTCTGCTTCGGGGCCGAATTGCTCGGCTTATCGCGCCGTCTTGAACAAGACTCTGGCTGTAGGTTATAGATCTGACATTAACCCGCAAAAGCACACCAGACTCTATAGCATATACAACAGAAAAAGGCCGGTGGCACAGAGCCACCAGCCCATCCATGCTTAACGCACGGTGTCGATCAACAGCCGACTATTACTTGAGCTCAACAGAAGCGCCTGCTTCCTCAAGCTTCTTCTTGGCCTCTTCAGCCTCGTCCTTGCTAGCGCCTTCCTTAACAGTAGAAGGAGCGCCGTCAACCATTTCCTTGGCTTCTTTCAGACCCAGACCAGTCAGCTCACGAACGGCCTTGATGACGTTTACTTTCTTCTCGCCAGGACCAGTCAGAACTACGTCGAACTCGGTCTGCTCTTCAGCGGCTTCGCCACCAGCGGCAGCAGCAGGTGCAGCGGCAACAGCAGCGGCAGCAGAAACATTGAACTTCTCTTCCATAGCTTCAACGAGCTCAACAACTTCCATTACGCTCATTTCAGCAATTGCATTCAAAATATCGTCTTTAGACAGAGCCATGACTTTCTCCGAAAATGTAAAAAATGGTGTTCAACAGAATCAAGCAGCGTCTTGCTTCTGGTCGCGGACTGCAGCTACAACACGTGTGATCCTGCCCGGAATATCGTTCAGGGTACGTGCAAGCTTGGTAACTGGTGCCTGTGTAACAATAGCCAGCTTGGTCAACGCTTCGTGCAGCGTCGGCAGCGTGGCCAGGCGATCGATCTGTTCTGCGCCCATCAGCTCACCGCCGACAGCCAGACCCTTGATCTCAAACGCCTCTTTCTCTTTGGCAAAATCCTTAAGCAGGCGCGCAGCGGCGCCCGGATCTTCCATAGAGAAAGCCAGAATGGTCGGGCCAACCAGCGCCGGATCGATGCACTCAAACTCAGTACCTTTGATAGCAATCTTCGCAAGGTTGTTACGAACAACCTTCAGGCGAACATTCTCGGCACGAGCTTTGGCACGAAGGGCAGTCATGTCACCGGAGGTGACACCACGGTAGTCAGCCAAAACCACAGACAGAGCAGCTCCAGCAGTCTCGTTGACTTCAGCGACGATCGCCTTCTTGTCTTCGAGTCTAATTGCCACTGGATTTCTCCTCGATTTCGCCAGCGTTATGCCGGCAAACCCATCATTGTCCTCAACGAGGACGCCTAACGGTGTTTGGGTTCAGAGAGAACGTCTTCACACCGTCTGCGCAGGCGTTGCTTTAACCCTTGCGGCCCTTGTTACCAAGGGCCTCGGGGGCCTGCGGTCTTTGACAGCCTTGGCTTCCGCCCAGACTACAAAGTAACTACCAATCAGAGACTCAGAGTGCCCTGATCAATAGTCAGGCCAGGACCCATCGTGGAAGAGATGGTGATCTTTTTCAGATACACACCCTTGGACGATGCAGGCTTGGCCTTTTTCAGATCTGCAACCAGAGCTTCAAGGTTTTCCTTGATGTTCTGGGCAGAGAATTCAACGTTACCCAGCGGAGCGTGGATAATGCCGTTTTTGTCAGTACGGTAACGAACCTGACCAGCTTTGGCGTTCTTAACCGCTGTCTCAACATCAGCGGTTACGGTGCCAACCTTCGGGTTCGGCATCAGGCCACGGGGGCCGAGGATCTGGCCCAACTGACCAACAACACGCATGGCATCCGGAGTGGCGATAACCACGTCGAAGTCCATGTTGCCTTTCTTGACCTCATCAGCCAGGTCGTCCATGCCTACGATGTCGGCGCCTGCCGCGGTCGCTTTCTCGGCATTGGCACCCTGAGTGAACACAGCCACACGCACGGATTTACCGGTACCGTGAGGCAGAACCGTGCTGCTACGTACCACCTGGTCGGATTTACGTGCATCAACACCCAGGTTAACCGCTACGTCTACAGACTCTTTGAACTTCACGTTCTGGCCCAGTTCGGCCAGCAGCGCAACCGCTTCATCTACAGAGTAGGCGCGGGTGGAGTCTACTTTTTCACGAATCAGCTTTTGACGCTTGCTCAGCTTAGCCATCTTACAGACCCTCCACGTTCAGGCCCATGCTGCGGGCAGTACCAGCGATGGTGCGAACGGCTGCTTCCATATCGGCAGCAGTCATGTCCGGCTCTTTGGTCTTGGCGATTTCTTCCAGCTGAGCACGGGTAACCGTACCCACTTTGTCAGTGTTCGGACGACCAGAACCACTCTTGATGCCCGCGGCCTTCTTCAGCAGGACCGGCGCAGGCGGGGTCTTGGTGATGAAGGTGAAGCTGCGATCGCTATAAACGGTGATAACGGTCGGAATCGGCAGACCAGGCTCCATGCCCTGGGTCTTGGCGTTAAACGCCTTGCAGAATTCCATAATGTTAACACCACGCTGACCCAGCGCAGGACCAACGGGGGGACTCGGGTTGGCCTGACCGGCAGCAACCTGAAGCTTGATATAGGCTTCAATCTTCTTTGCCATGATAGATCTCCTGTGGGTTCGAACGCCTTTCGGCTCCCCGGTTTCTCACAACTGCTTGAAGCAGACACAAAAAGCCCGCGTCGCCGTGGCGCGCGAGCTTTCAATTTTCAAAGCCGCCATCAGTCCTTTTCGACCTGCCCGAACTCCAGCTCAACCGGAGTAGACCGACCAAAGATAAGAACGGCAACTTTCACTCGACTCTTTTCGTAGTCGACTTCTTCTACCACACCATTGAAGTCAGCAAACGGACCTTCAACAACGCGAACAATTTCACCGGGCTCGAACAGCGTCTTGGGCTTGGGCTTGTCTGCACCACTTTCGACTCGACGCAGAATAGCCTCAGCCTCACGCTCAGTAATTGGAGCGGGCTTGTCTTTGGTGCCACCAATAAAGCCCAGCACCCGAGGCGTATTCTTGACAAGATGCCACGAGGCGTCGTCCATTTCCATCTGGACCAGTACGTAGCCGGGATAGAACTTGCGCTCACTCTTGCGCTTCTTCCCGTCCCGCATCTCGACCACTTCTTCAGTCGGAACCAGGATTTCGCCGAACTTGTCTTCCATCTGCTCGAGCGCTACACGCTCTTTAAGAGTGCGCATTACGTGCTTCTCAAAGCCAGAATACGCATGAACGACGTACCAGCGCTTAGCCATTGCCCACTCCCGTTAACCGATAAATCCGGCGACCAGCCAACTGATCAGCGAATCCATGCCCCACAAAATAAGCGCCACTACCAGAACAAACACAACCACAATAATGGTGGTCTGAATCAACTCTGGCCTGGTCGGCCAGACGACCTTCCGGATCTCGACACGCGCTTCTTTTAACAAGGCAGCAAAACGCCTACCCCGCTCAGTCTGCAAGGCGACAAACGCTGCAACCAAGCCAAGCGCCACAAGAGCCAGAACCCGATATAGCACGGACTCGGCATTGAAGTACTGATTACCGACAACACCGACGGCAATCAAAACGAAAACAACCAGCCATTTCACGGTATCGAAACGGCCGGCTGACTGAACGGCTTTTGACTCCATAGGAATCAACTTATGTATCCGGATGTTGAAAAATGGCAGGCCAGGAGGGAATCGAACCCCCAACCTGCGGTTTTGGAGACCGCTGCTCTGCCAATTGAGCTACTGGCCTGCACCGAAACAACTCAGCGCAACAAACAACGAGTAACCCGAAGGTTACTCGATGATCTTGGAGACCACGCCGGCACCAACGGTACGGCCGCCTTCACGAATCGCGAAGCGCAGACCATCTTCCATGGCGATCGGAGCGA
>NZ_JBEPPY010000035.1:0-13891 GCF_040547575.1 Marinobacter sp. MBR-99
TGGCAGCTTTGCCGTGGAATCAGTGGCAGCTTTCGCGTGGAATGGGTGGCAGGCTTCGTCTGGAATCAGTGGCAACCTTGGTCTGGAATACGCACCCTATTGAGCCATCAGGGATTTCAACAAAGCATTTGCTGGAAATATGTCACCACACCTCGTTCTCCTTCTCACGCTTCTTCTTTAAGATACGATTACAATGATTTGTGATTTCTGCATTGGCCATATCAAATACATATTCAGGGAATTCGCGGGGGTTGTATCTACCGTTTGGAGAGAACCGTCTGACAAATACATGTCCCAGATACCAACCTAAAACCATTGCAGGAAACATCATCAGGATGATCAAAAGAACCTGAAAAACACCGTTCAATGAGCGTAACTCTTGGAAAAAGCTCAATCCAAATGCAAACAAAACTGGCACGAGAAAGAAAGAAATCACCATTTCAAAAAATTCGACTGTTGCCGAGCTTGGCCCCGAAAACTCAAAAACAACGCTTTCTTCACAGCCATTTTTTACTATTTTTTTATGAACATTCTCGATAAAGGCCTGAAATTCCGGACGCTTGACCTCAGCCAGGCATTTGGACCCTTTTTTATAGCTGTGATCAGCAAAACTAATCTTTATCTGACCATCGCACCCGTGTATCTCGCACCGCACCTGTGAGCTGAAAAAGTCCTGGCCGAGGCAAATGCCCTCAATATCGGTTATCCGTAATGCCTTGGAATCCCCAAATGAGGTACTCATAATAATTTGATCGTCATCTACGGATAATCTCTTTCCATAGGAATAGCTACTGGAATAACTCGTAATACCTGAAGCGAGGGCTATGCGCTCTAAGTCATAAAAATCGTAAATCATAAACTTGTCTCAAGATCCCATGGCAATTCGTTCACTTAAGCCGCAATTTCCTCGAACTTGGCGACAGCATAGGAATTATAGTGTTGTTGATAAAGGGTATCCCCTCCTCAAACAGGCTATCGGCGCGCGCTGATTGTAGTGGTTCAGTGATTCTGAACACCAACTCAGCATTTTCTGAAACCCGAGAAGCAAAGTCTATAACCTCGCCCATCTTAACTTTTTATATAGACCTTATTTCCCAGCGTAATAATTTCAATCCGCGATAATCAATAACGAAGTCGACCACCGCTATGCCTCGGCCATTTTCAAAATAACATTCTGATTCTCAGCGCCAAAAATAGGACTCTTTAGTAATGAAATAATCTCTTTTCATATACTTGAATGGTGCAACACTGCATTGATCCATTGGTCCATATTTTTCTTTTATCTCCTTTATTCTAAGACGAAACCTTTTATTCGCTTTCGAATAATTTAAATCATCGTACTTCCCCCATGTTTCTAAGGAATAATCTCCAATAACCTCGTCTAATGCGACTTCTATTTAATGTCCATAGCCACGCATCTCATGCCATGGCCGCTTTTCTAACTCTACGTCGTAGTCATAGGTAAAAACAAAAAACAAATATAAAAAACAACAAAAATGGATAAAAAGTTTTGGCCTCCTCGAACAATCTAGCGAGAAATGCCAATAGCGAATTCTTTAACATGTTTAGACCTCAGCTTATCCTTGCTTAGAACGCACAGATTCCGTTTTGTGGTAATAAATTATGATATCCAATTTTTTTGATACTTTGAAGCGAACTACTCTTCCGCAGGCAGGTCTGTCCAGACCGAGAGGGCCAGCGCCGGCAGGAAAGGCACTCACCTCAACTGGCTATCTTTGCTGCCCCGTCGATTACCCCCGGCAAAGGCCTGCAGCAAAATGGAAGCTCTACTTGGGGCCGGCCGATACAACGCTATGCGCGGGCATGGAGGAATCACGACACGGGTGGTTGCAGCGGGTGACATTGCGCTTGGGGACGACATCACGGCCTGTCGGTAATCCGCGGTCACTCGGATTGGAAACGAAGGGCGAGACCGAAAACCCCTTTCCATCCACAAGCTTCAACAGTAGTCTTTCACCCAAAGGACTGAAACTTCTCCAAAGGACCCGGAACATGAAGCGATTCGGAACAACCGTTTTGGCCCTGCTGCTATGCCTGTCCGCGTCGGCCTGCGCCTCTCCCAAACTCAACGTTCTTGACCCTGTCGAACCTCGTATAGAGGCTCCCGGCGTCACCATCAGCCGCACAGCGCACCCGATTAAGCTCCCCCTTGAATCACTGGCCGGCACAACCTTCATAGGCAGTCATGGCGAACTCATTCTGTACAACAAACACAAAGGTCTTTTTGCCACAGTGGTTACATCCGATGACTGGGGCAATCCATCTATTCAAATGAATGAGGTGCCCAGCTACATCTTCAATCGTGACCTCAGTGCAGTTCAGACCCCCGAGCTCCGGAAGGAGCTCGAAGGCGTCATCAGAATGACCCTGGAACCGGCCAAAGAAAAGGAATCCAGCGTGGTAACCATGGGCGAGATCACCGCCTATATCGCGTTCAATCCGATGAAAACCATGATAATGCTCACCTCACCGGATAAGCCGGACCTGTTTACTCAGCTAGTACTGGACAACTTCAGTTGGGAAGAAATCGAACACGAAATCCTGAAAGGGATCGGAGGGTAGTAGAATGCTAACGAGGAAATGGCATGCCGCAACCTGGTTACCGTCTATTTCCGAATGGAAGTTTACCGCTCTGCCCTCTAGGCTAGCTTCATCCACGACAAGGAAAGCCAAAGCAAGATGAGCAAACCTGGCGCCATCAAACCCGAAATCCGGTACCTCCTGTACTTCGCTGTTTTCTGGGTTGTATTGCTCGCCGCTGTCACGCATTTTTTCGGCAGCTGGGACTCCCAACAAAACAACCCAAACCAGCAGCTGGTTAGTCACACCCGCGGCAGCGTCACAGAGATTGAACTACAGGCCAACCGCCAGGGCCATTATTTGGCAAACGGCACCATCAACAACCAGCGTGTCACCTTCATCCTGGATACCGGTGCCACAACCGTGGCAGTCTCAGAAACCCTCGCCCAAAAAGCAGGCCTAAGAAAGGGCCAATCCGGCCGTGCACATACCGCCGCTGGTACAGTCAATGTGTGGAGCACGACCATTCAGGAACTCCGCCTGGGCGACATGACATTCTACAATGTACCCGGCACCATCAACCCCGCCATGGACCCCGACATGGTGTTGCTGGGCATGAGCGTGCTCGGGCAGGTTAACTTTTCCCAGCAATCGGGCGTTCTAACCCTAAGCCAGGATAATCGTTGAGAAGGGGTGAGGCCTCCACTCAAGCCGCACGAGGGGAGCCATTATCCTCTCCGGCCTGCAAGGTCCAGGTCATCCCCAAAGCCCGCCCCGCTTTCACAAGCGTTGTGATGGTTACACCGGTATCCTTCTCATCAAGAAGGCGGTTAACCACCGTACGGCTGGTATGCATTTTCTGGGCAAGCTGAGACTTGTTCACACCGATCTGCCCCATTGCCTGCTGAATCTGCCAGACAATTACCCGCTTCAGCGCCTCAGCTTCTACTTGCTCAAGTGTGCCGTCAGCTTCAAGCAGATCATCGAGAGAGCTGCCAACGTGTTTGTGCTGTGTCATTTTCCTGCTCCCATTCAGACAAGATTCATCTTACGATCTCTCGCCTTTGCCAACTCTTGATCTGGTGTTTTCTGAGTCTTTTTGATGAAACCGTTTAGCAACACCATGTCCCCACAAAACATTGTGAATATGACTCGTGCAATCCGACCGCCTGATAGATCACTGCGGACTTCCCACAAGTCTGAATTGGCCTTGCCAGAGAACCCCCTTACCAAGGGCATTCCCAGTGGCCATCCATATTCCACAGTCTTCAGATCAGTTCCGATCGCTGAACGATCCTCCTTATCAAGCTTCAGCAACCAATCTTTAACCGGCTCTCGACCATTGGCTGTTCTGTAAAATACGACATTTACTGTTTTCTTTGTCATACAACCCCTTCCTTGGCGCAATTCAAGTGTACCTAAATAGGTTCACCCATGCCAACCTTCCACCCCTGAAGGTTTGTCAGGTGGTACTCAAAATCACGACTGAACTATCAGGGAAACTGCGAAAATAAATCTGTCCCGGCTTCCACACCTCATTTCCGCTACTATCAAAGTAAGCCAGTGCTAGAGACACAGCCGCTATGGGACTGTCGATACAACAATCGGAATTTACAGCGGAAGAGTTTGACCGCTTTGCCGCCAAGGTGCGAACGGACCTTACCGCACTCTCCCGCCTCCTGAACCGGCCCGGCTTTGGCGAGGGGGAATCTTCCATTGGTGCCGAGGTCGAGTTTTACATCGTCAACCCGGACCTGCGCGTTCAGCCCATCAACACCGAAATCGCCGCCAGCGTTCAGGATCCACAGCTGACGGTTGAGCTCAACCGCTTCAATCTTGAATACAACCTCAGCCCCCAGGCCTTCAAGGGCACCCCCTTTGCCAGAACCGAGCAGGAACTGCTCAGGGCCATGCAGCGAATCAACCGGCATGCCGCCCCATTGAATGGCGAACTGGTCCCTATCGGCATTCTACCCACGTTGCGCCAGTCCGATATGGGCGCGAAGGTGATGACAGACGAACCCCGCTACCATGCGCTATCCAACGCCTTGATCCAGCAACGGGGCGAGCCATTCAGCATCCATATCGGTGGCAACGACGTCATCGACCTGGAAGCAGACGACGTCACCATGGAAGGGGCGACCACCTCGTTCCAATTGCACTGGCGCGTTCCTGCCCACCGCTTTGCCGACTATTTCAACGCCGTGCAGCTGGTGACGCCCATTGCGCTTGCTCTGGCCAGCAACTCACCCAGCCTGTTCGGCCACCACCTCTGGGACGAAACCCGTATCGCCCTGTTCAAACAATCCGTCGACAGCCGCTCGCCCAACCACAGAACCTGGAAACACCCGCCACGGGTCTATTACGGCAACGGCTGGGCACGCAGCGCCTGGGAGCTATTTGCAGCCTCGGCATCCTTGTATCCCCCCATCCTGCCATTGATGTCCGAAGAAGATCCGATGGCGGTTATTGATCGGGGAGAGGTACCGGAACTGGCCGAACTGCGACTGCACCATGGGACTACGTGGCCCTGGAACCGGGCCATTTTTGATCACACAGACGGCGGCCATCTGCGCATCGAGATTCGCTCCATGCCGGCCGGGCCAACGGCCGTGGATATGTGCGCAAACGGGCTGTTCGTGATCGGGGCGGCGTTGGCGGTACTCGAGGATATCCGTCACCTGACGTCGATACTTCCCTTTCATTACACCGAACACAATTTCTATCGTGCCGCCAAATACGGCATCGGTGCAGACATTATCTGGCCGCACAAAGACCAGGTGCAGTTACAGGATACCCCCCTGTTGAACGTTGCCCGTGACCTGCTGCCGCGCGCCCGGGAAGCCTTGCAACGAACCGCAGTGGACGAGGCGGAGATCCACCGTCTGCTCGGCATCATCGAAGGCCGCATTCAAACCAGGATGACCGGCGCCCGATGGCAGCGACAGGTCACCGAGTCTTTTTTCCGGTCCCAGACTACCGACGAAGCGTTCAGGAGTATGCTGTCGCTTTACATGGCCAATCAGAAGACAAACACACCACTGCACGAATGGACCTTGTCACCATGAGCCGCTCGAACACCCTGGATTATCTCAACAACCCGTCACCCCAAACCCTGGGCCGCTCGCCCCTGGAGTGGCTGGACCGGCTGCAACGGCCTACGGTGGTTCGCGTTGCCGGCCGCGATCCGTCCAGAACCCGGGCCATGGCAACGCTGCTTCACGGCAACGAACCCTCAGGGCTGTTCGCGATTCACCGATGGCTACTGGAGCAGCACACCCCGGAGGTCAATCTGCTGTTCCTCCTGGGCGGCGTCCATCCCGCGAAAATCCCGCCGACATTGTCGCTGCGCCAAGTGCCAGGCGGCCGTGATCTGAACCGGTGCTTCAAAGAACCGTTTGAAGGAGAGGAAGGCGACATTGCCAAGGCCATGCTGGCCGAGCTTCAGACAGCCAACCCCGAGTGCCTGCTAGACGTGCACAACACCTCAGGCACCGGCCCCGCCTTCGCTGTGACCATCACCAACGACGCTGCCCATCAAGCGCTGGCGTCGCTCTTTACCGACCGGCTGATCATGACGGATCTTCGCCTGGGGGCACTGATGGAATATTCCGAACAGGAGGTGCCCACCGTCACCATCGAGTGTGGCGGGGCCCAGGATGATCTCGCGCACCAACTGGCGTATGAAGGGCTAGTTCGGTATGCCTCGCAATCTGACGTGCTATCGCTGGAGAAAGCGGAATGGAACGTTGCGGTACTGCGCAATCCAATTCGAGTGGAGCTGGCCCCCGATGCGACCATCGAGTACCGGTTAACGCCCAGTGGGCAGACGGACCTCACGTTTCCGCCCGACATCGAACACCGCAATTTCGGGATTGTGTCGCCGGATGAGCCTCTCGGATGGGTTGGGCAAAAAGGTCTGGACGTTCTCACGGCCATCAGCCACAACCGCGCCGAGAACATGGAACAGGTGCTTCAAATCAAGGATGGGCGAATCTACCCTGCCCAGGCCATCAAGACCTTCATGATCACCACCAACCCGGTGATTGCGAAGAGCGATTGCCTGTTCTATGCCGTCAAAGCCACGGGCGAACCCATTTTTTAGACCATAGCGAGCCGCTTTTTATCGTAACTTAACCATCAGAGTCACCTCATCCCCTAGACAGGAAATTCACAGGTTGGCATATTATGCCAATGCACTTCCGACAGGATCACTCTAATGGCAACGAGAAACATCGTACTCACTAACCATCAATCCCAGGTAGTCGATCACTTGGTTGCCTCGGGCCGTTATCAAAATGCGAGCGAGGTACTTCGAGCCGGCCTGAGAATGGTTGAGGAAGCCGAGTCCCGCTACGCCACGAAAATGAATGACCTAAGAGCCGCCATCGATGCGGGCCAGCAAGAACTGGAGGCTGGCAGAACCAGAACATTCACTGGTGACCAATTCGCTACTTACCTTTCAGAGCGTGCGGAGCACGCCATCAGGAAAAAACGGGATACCTGATTACGATGAAACCATGGAAGGTTATTCTCACAGACACTGCTCTAGCCGATCTGGACGCTATTCTCGAAACCACCCTGGAAGAGTTCGGCACACTGCAACTGAAACGATATACCGAGCAAATCGAAAGGACGATTAGGGAGCTTGAAGAAGCCGGAAACCTCGCACCACTACTGAAACACAGGCCTGACATCCGGCCCGAAATTGCTACCTATCCGCTTGCAAGGGAAGGCAAAGCTTCACCACACCAGTTTTACCTTAAGATGGAAAATGATGTGCACAATCAGTCCATTATCATTCTTCGGGTCTTGCACCAAAGGATGGATCCTGAGGTGCACCTCTGACCGTCGAACTATCTGATGACTGGTTGCCAACGGATTATAAATAAGTCTGCCCCGGCTTTCCGGTGGTGCTATCGCGGGGCTGGCCTGCGGACCGGGTGCGCCCGTGTGCGTTGGCGTTGGCGTTGGCGTTGGCGCGTTCCTAGGTGGAGCATTAGCCGCCTTCGGCATCAGCTTTTTCCGGTAAGGTTTATTACATGCAACAATGCATCCGGGAAGATGCCAGCCTGACACTGGCAAGGGTAGGCAACGATCAAGAACTCTCAACGAGCTTCGCAACCATTGCGGGGCGTACGTGTGAGGAACCACTCGAGGGTACCGTTCTTGAGGCCTGTATACAGCATGACAATCGATACCTTCTATTTCTGACCGACGACATCCCCTCCGAAGACTCGCTCCATATCCACTTTTTGGATGAAGACCTCAACAGAATCGATACCGTGACACTCGGCGCCCCCTACACCACCGGGCACTTTCGTAACCTAAAATGCGAGGATTCCGGCGGGATCACTTTCGAGTTTTTCGGGGATTGTGTGTGGGAGATCGTGGTGTTGCCGAAAAAGCGACTGCGGCTTCCCTTAATTTCCGGCCCGAGAGGTGTTTCCTGGCAGAAGGGTTGGTTTCACGCCCTGGAACTGAGAACCAGAAAATAGATCTGTCCCGGTTTTCGAACCCATTGATTGCGAAGAGCGATTGCCTGTTCTATGCCGTCAAAGCCACGGGCGATCCGATTTTTTAGACCCTAGCGAACCGCTTTTAATCGTAGATGGCCCGCTCCCTCGCATCTCGTTTTCGATCAGGGTCTTCCTGGCTTCGCGTGGCTGCAATGGCATCCAGGTAGTCAGCGGGAACGCCGGTTTCTTTCGCACCGACGATGACGTGATTCAAATACCAGGAGTGAGGCAGCAAAGAGGGATCCGTGGACGTGGCACAGTAGGTAAAAGCGTCGAGGGAATTCCCGAGAGTGTCCGCAACCGTGACCTGCTTTTCATCGTAACCAAAGCCCAAGCCCTCAGCCCTGTCCAGCGGGCCTTTCTCGCTGCGCGGTATCTCAAACAGTGCGCCAATAACGACGTCCTCCGGATTGCCGGTAAACAGCGCGTCGCATTTTGCAGATTGGTCTTTCCTGCTCCACTTATGAAACCGAAGGGAATGCTCAACAAGCGTGAACATACCAATTCGCTCCGCGCTTGGGACCCTCGCTCTTAATCTGAGGAGTGACATATTCGATCCGTAAGCAAAATACTTCATGCTGCCTCCGTGTCTGCTCTGTACGCTCAGGAACCTGGAGTCATAACTTTAGCAAAACCGGGGCAGGTCATACCCAAAGCGCGCCCAGCTTTTGCCAAGCGTTGTGATGGTTACACCAGGACCGCCCCCTTTCCATCCGCATATTCAAACAGTAGACTTTCACCCAAAGGACTGAAACTTCTCCAAAGGAACCGGAACATGAAGCGACTCGGAACAACCGCTTTGGCCCTGCTGCTATGCCTGTCAGCGTCGGCCTGCGCCTCTCCCAAACTCAGTGTGCTTGACCCTGTCGAACCACGTACAGAGACACCCGGCGTCACCATCAGCCGCACAGCCCACCCTATTAAGCTCCCCCTTGAATCACTGGCCGGTGCAACCTTCATCGGCAGTGATGGCGAGCTCATTCTGTACAACAAACGCAAAGGTCTTTTTGCCACGGTTGTTACATCCGATGACTGGGGCAATCCCGCCATTCAAATGAATGAGGCGCCTAGCTATATCTTCAATCGCGACCTCAGTGCAGTTCAGAACCCCGAGTTCCGGAAGGAGCTCGAAGGCGTCATCAGAATGACCCTGGAACCGACCGCAGAAAAGGAAACCAGCGTGGTAACCATGGGCAAGATCACCGCCTATATCGCTTTCAATCCGAAGAAAACCACCATCATGCTCACCTCACCGGATAAGCCGGACCTGTTTACTCAGCTGGTACTGGACAACTTCAGTTGGGAAGAAATCGAACACGAAATCCTGAAAGGAATCGGGGGGAAGTAATATGCTAACCAGGGAAGAAAGAGATGATCTCGCGACGGTCATCAGCATACTTTTCGACGACAACGAATTGCGTACATTGAAGCACAGCTTCAACGAACGAACGCTCAATACTGTTGAACTGGCCATGGAAGAGCTCATCAAATGCAACGCCCGCATGAAGGAGCTGGTAACAGGGCTTACCATGGGCATCTCAGTTTTTACTCGCGGCTGGCTAAAACAGTCACTGGACAAAATCGCCAAGGCCCTGCGTGACAGGCAGCTGGAATTCGACGGAATGGCATGCCGCAACCAGGTGAACATCAATTTCCGAATGGAAGTTTACCGCTCTGCCCTCTAGGCTAGTTTCATCCAAGACAGGGAAAGCTCAAACACGATGAACAACAACTACAAAATTGCGCTCCTGATCGACTGCGATAATGTCAGCCATCAATCCATTGAGGGCGTGCTTCAGGAACTTGCCAAATACGGCGCGGTGAACGTGCGCCATGCCCATGGCAACTGGAATGGCCCTCAATTGGGCGGCTGGATTGAAAAACTGCACGCTAACGCCATTCGGCCAATTCAGCAATTTGCCTACACCACTGGCAAAAACGCGACTGACGCATCCATGATCATCGATGCCATGGACCTGCTCTACAGCGGCAACGTTAACGCCTTCGCGCTGATGACCAGCGATTCAGACTTCACTCCCCTCGTCATGCGCATTCTTGAGGCCGGCCTACCGGTCTTTGGCTTCGGCGAACGCAAAACACCCATGCCCTTCGTGAACGCCTGCTCTCAGTTCATCTATACGGAAAATCTGCGCGAAGAGTCGGAAGAGCAAGACGACAATGAAAGCGGCGACACCGCAAAACCCACAGCCACCGCAAAGCGCACGCGCAACGAGCTGAGAGGTGACACGGTTCTGGTACGAACACTGCGAACGGCGGTGGAACAAACCGCCGATGATGATGGCTGGGCGCATTTGGGCAAAGTTGGCCAGTACATTTCCAACAACAGCTCCTTCTCCCCGGTGAACTACGGATACAAAAAGCTGAGTGATTTGATTCGTGCGAGTGAATTATTTGAGATGAGTGTTCGGGATAAGAGCGTCTTCTACATCAAAAGCCCCGAAAAATAGGCCTTCCAAAAGCTGTCAGTTAATTGCAGAGCCTGAGTCACCGAAGGCTCTGCAGATGCCACAGATCGGTCTCAAGTCTCAGTGCGTAAGCCGCTTGCTTTCAAAAGATCTCGAATTTCCTGAGCGAGCTGCTCGCCCTCATCATTGAGTTTGAAAATGGCTACCCTAAAGTCATTTGGATCGGGCTCGTAAGAGGCCACTCCGATTCCAGCCTTGCCAGGCCTTGCTCGATCAGTGAGGTTCCTCATGTTTCGGGACGCGCGTGATTTTCCGAGGTTGAAGTAGCTATCAAGGTTGCTCACTGTTGCCTCGCCACGATCCATCAAGTAGAGAAACGCCAGAATCGTACCTATAGGGATATCTTCCTCTTTCTGGCGAAACAAGTTTAATACTTTCATTAAATTGCCGACTTGCATTCAGTTCACCTCCAACAAGATCAAAACCCCGCCGTTAAGGCGCGGGAGAAGCGCGGGCATTATCTACGCTTTCGACCGGCGTTCAAGCACAAATCGGATTGATGAAACTACATGAGTGGGGATGGATTACACGAGTGGTTGCATAATTTCACCCATCACGCCATCGTCATGAACTTTCAGCCTACTCAGCAGAACTTAATGTGGGGCAAATCAGGTGTGAGCACAGTGGAGCCTGAAGGGCTTCGGGGCAGATTCTACTTTGGTTGTCTGCAATCACACCGATCGGCTTACCTGCCCCGGAAATACCGCGGGACCTAGCACCCGACAGCTTTGGCTGGATGATCAAATACCAAAAAACTACCCCACGCGGACTATTCTCTTGTTCGCTTAAAATTATCAATTGCACGGGCGGTGAAGATCGCAGCAGCACATGATGAGATAACCAAAGGGATTAAGTCAGATGGATGCGGGTCATCTACATAGCCATCAAAAAGATCCAACCTGGCGAATTCAAGCAACCCGTCAAGAATTGCAATTGCATCTGAGTACGCCCTGTACAGATACTCGTTATCGTCGATCGGGAACACCGTGTGTTTTAGTCGTCGTTTCTCGCTCTCTAGAGAGCTCAGATGGTTCTCAAGCATTGGCTTGATCTGCTCAAGTTCATCACGGAACCTCCTGAGTTGCCCACCCGAAGACCAGGCGTTGGTCCATACTCTGCTCCACATATCAGTCCCAACCCTTCTTTCTAATTGATAGTACCCCCATCTGAAGGCCGGTGAGTCAGATATGCTCTTTTGCCGGTTTGGTGGACCTAAAGTCGCCTCAAAATCAACATAGGAGCCATCTGCACGCCTTAGCAAGTGTTCAAACTCAGCGTCTGACAGCTTACCCATCCCATTACGGATTACAGAAAAAATATAATGTCGGGCTGACCGGTATTGCCTGCCATCATCTGAGGAATATCTCTCGAGCATCTCAGCCACATTAGTCACCACATGCCGGATGGGGCGTGGGTCTTCACCTCCGGCTTTGCGACAGTCGTACTGCTCGACTTCTCTCGGAAAATCTGTCCATACCGCCATAGCGCTGTGATGCAAATCTGCAGTTTGAACGGCAAAGCAGTCGGATACCTCAGAAAGCTTCCGGGCTGCCTCGCTGTGTGCAATCGATAGTGCACTCTTCTCAGCAATCGATTTGGACTCTCGACTGACCTTTAGGGAGTTGAATGCTGCAACTGCAGCCGCAACACCAGCAATGGCAGAAAGCGCAGCAGGTGCGAAATCGAGCCAATGTTTGTAATCCATTCCATATTCTCCAGTATCTTGCCACCCGCCGCTCAGGAGGGGCGGCCGCTGCAATTCAGACAATGTGCCCTTGGCTTGGACAACTCCAATGCTAATCGACGATTTTACATTTTCTTACTTTAGATTCAGACGAGCAGCGTCAACGCTGCTAAGCTTTAACGGAAACTAAATCTATAAAAAGCATGGAGCTACCCATGGCAGTCCGTCCCGAATTCCTTATCGGCGGAGAACCCGCCCGCCTGATCCCTATCACTGCCGACAGCGCCAGGGAACAAAAGTCCGTCTCCATTATCCTTGCTGGCCTACGCTCCGTGCTTGAACTGCGACAGTCCCTGCTGAAATCCCTGAACGTACGAGTCGGAACCAGTGCAACCCTTGAGGCCTGGATAGAGCCGGTATTCCAGAACGAAGACAAGAAAGCCATCAAGAACAAAGATCGCCCAGATGGTCTCCTGATACTTCGCACTGGCAAACGTGAATGGCGGGCGCTGATAGAGGCCAAGGTGAACAACGACACCATCGGCGAGGAACAGGTGTCGCGCTACCTGCAACAGGCCAAGACCCACAAACTCGATGCCGTGATCACCATCACCAACCAGTTCGCCGCGCTGCCAACTCACCACCCGGTAAAGCTCCCGAAAAACGCCACCAAATCCGTCGCGCTTTTCCACTGGTCTTGGGCCTTCATCCGCACCCAGTGCCAGCTACTGCTCAAGAACGACGGCGTTGAAGACGAGGACCAGGTATTCATCCTCAGCGAAATACTGCGCTACCTCGAAAGCGACCGCTCCGGCATCAGCCATTTCGATCAGATGAACGCTGAGTGGAAAGACGTCGTGAACAAAGTGAAGAGCAATGCGACGCTGGCCAAAACCAGTGATGAGGTACAAAACACCATCGCCGCTTGGCACCAGGAACAACGGGACCTTTGCCTGATCATGTCCCGGATGACCGGCAGCGACGTTTCCCTGAAACTGAAAAACGACCACCGCCTGGACCCTGCCAAACGCCTGAAAGACGATGCTGACGCATTTTGTAAAACACCCGCCCTGCACTGCGCACTCAACATCATCAACGCAGCGGCAGACCTGGAAGTAACCGCAGACCTCCAGCGGCGAATGATCTATTGCTCTATGCGCCTGGCGGCACCGAAGGACAAACAGAGTACCAAAGCCAGGGTAAACTGGCTCCTGCGACAACTGAAGAAGACAGAACCCGCTGGATTTTTTATCCGTGCCACCAGACCCGGCAAAGCAGAAACAACCTACAAGCCACTGAGAGACCTTCGGGATTCGCCGGAGTTGCTGGAATCGGAAACCTCCAATACCGCCGCTACAACTTTGGAAGTCGTTTACGAAGTGGATCTTGCCGGGAAGTTCGGTGGGCGAAAGGTGTTTGTTGAGGAGTTGGAGAAAGCGGTGCCGCACTTCTATCAGGAAGCTGGACAGTTGCTGAAGGCTTGGACGCCACCACCTCCAAAAATCTCGAAGGTCGAAAGCGAACTAAAAGTTCGAGGTGAGGAACCAGTTGCAGAAAAGTAGATCTGTCGAGCCTGTAAATAAATCTGTGTAACTGCCCACCCCATTACAGGTGGCCGTCCAGACGGTCACCGAATTCGATAATAAAGCGATTCAATGCCG
>NZ_JBEPPY010000036.1:0-13702 GCF_040547575.1 Marinobacter sp. MBR-99
CCCGCGTCGCTACGCTCCGATGGGTGGCAGCCTTGCTCCGGTCCGGGTGGCAGGCTTCACGTGGAATGGGTGGCAACCTTCAGCGGTTTACGCACTCTCCGTTCGATAGCCACGCGGGCTATCCCATCACTCAACATCAAAAGGGTAGTGAGCTCAACTTTAAATTTAAGGAAACCATTTATGAAAAAAAGAAAAGTATTATCACCGGTTAAAAGAGCATTAGAGCAGGCTATTTGCGACCAAACCCTGTCCTATGCTTCGGCTGCCTCTGTAAAATCAAAATTTTTAAAATTTCAAGAACACCTGGAAGAAAAGGGGCATTCAGGAAATCTAAACGATATAACTAAAGAGGATGTTTTGGATTATGCACGAACGCTTGAATGTTACAGCACTTCCTATAAACATGGCCTCCTCTCAGCTGTTAATGTGGTATTAAACCACGTGACCTACGGAGCGTGGGACTCCGTGACAGGAGTAAGGGATTGCGGCTTCGAGAAGAGGAAATTTGTGCGAACTGAGAAACCATTAGAAACTTACGACACCGATATTGAAAGTTTATTTCACTCTCTTAATGATGAACGATATCAACGTGCAACGATTGTTGCTCAAGCCTGCTTACTTTTTGGGCTTAGACTAAAAGAAGCAGCAACTTTAGATTACCAGCAATCATTGAAAGACTTGACAGATAACAAACCTTTTCAGGTTAAGTTCGGCACAAAAGGCGGCAGGCCCAGAACCATTAAAGTTGAGCCAGATCAACTTGTAATCGATACACTAATTCGTGGCGCCGAAATTCAAGCTGATCATTATTCTATTATCCCAGAGGATCAAACTTGGATCCAATTCTGCCGAACCGAAATTTATCGTTATAGGGAGCATCTTAAAAAGATTGGGATAAAATCTTATAAGGATCTTCGAGCGATCTATGCATGTCGGAAATATTATCTTGAAACCGATAGCGCTCCTCCAATATATGGAGGAAGGGCAAAAAAAAGTATTGACCTATCAGCAAGAAAAAAAATTGCAGCAGATTTGGGGCACAACAGGGCCTCGATTTCCAACTCTTACATAGGGAAATCTAAAAATGAAAAAAATTCCTAGTAAGTCTAACACCTTAAACTTCAGACTTAAAAGTTACGCAAAAAAGGGTGGAAAAAAGCATCGTCATCGGCAAGTGCAGCGTGTATATAAATTCTTAAAATATTGTGGTTGTCCGGCTGATCAGATAGGTAACCGTCATGTGAGAAAGTTTTTTGAGGAAAACTTTATGGCTAAGTCCACAAAACGGGACTATTACTACGCTATTATGCTCCTCTGGCATATGCTGGGGCGATATAAAAATCCAGACAAGCCAAAAGAAATGAAAGATTGATTTTAGTTAGTTGAAAAAATTAATTTTCATATTCTTTAATTTATATTTAGATATAATAGCCAGGGATCAGGAACTTAGTGCTTACTATCTTATTTTAGATAGTAAGCACTGTTAAGACATATCTTCTAGCCTATTCTACCTAATCAAAGATTAGCTATTCGAATACGATGTGAGCAGGTCATCCCGTCAACCCAAAAGTTGAGGCATACTATTCATACTGACACTGAACTCACGTCATTCAAACTTTCCGCACACTCGCTAATGAAATCTGCCCAAGCCAGGTCCTCCAACCAACGGCGTGGAATACCTTCAACACCCCAGGCTGCCCCCGCAATTTGCCCAGTAACGGCACCCACCGTATCCGCATCGTCTCCCAAGTTTACCGCGGCAATCAGCGCACCCTCAAAACACTCCGCGTTGTAACAACACCACAAAGCTGCCTCCAAAGTGTCAATCACATAACCACTCGAGGATATATCGTCTCTGGTAAAGTGCCTGAAAAAGCCATTCTTGACTCGACCAATGCTCATACCACGCTCTTGGGTATCGGGCAGATTGTCGAGTATGGATTTAAGGTCGCCCCCCTGGCGCAGCTGCCAAAGAATCGCCGCCATCAGCTCTGCCCCATCCAGACAGTCAGCACTGGCATGAGTGGTGCGGCTGCTGTCTACTGCATACTGCATGGCCGCATTCATATCACCTGCAGCGATAACTGCGGGTGCCAATCGCATGATGCCGCCGTTGCCGCTGGCAAAGGGGTTGTCCGTCCCGGCATAACTCACGCGAGTTTGGGCAAACCGACGCAGCGCATTCCGCGTGGTATTGCCAATATCAATGCATTTTTCCTGGCATGCCATGTAGCCGTCATTCATCCAGTTCACATATCGACTGAGCTGGTCTTTGGAGTCAAACCCTCCACAATGAATCAGGCTTTGCGCTAAACAAAGCGCCATGGCGGTATCGTCTGTCCACTCGCCCGGCTTTACATGAAATGCACCGCCGCCGATCAGTTCGGTATGCAGCGCAAAGGTATCCCGACGGCGAAATTCAACTGTAGTGCCTAACGCATCTCCTACAGCCAAACCTAGTAATGCACCTTTTGCAAAATCGATGTTGTTCTTCATAAGCAGCTCCCTCATTAGCGTTTCTAGATTAACGCGGTATTCCGTCAACACATGTCGCAACGAGAGAGCTGTGAGAATGCGCCATAATCTGACGCATCCATAACTCACAATGTAAGGAACTCAAGGAGATGCCTATGAACCGCCAACAAATCGATACTGTTACCTACGACATCATCGGGGATGTGCACGGCCACCAAGACAAGCTGATCGCCCTACTTCTAAAGCTGGGCTATAAGAAAGAGAACAACATTTGGCAGCAGGAAGGTCATCAGGCGGTTTTTGTGGGTGACCTGATCGATAAAGGCCCGAAAGCGGCAGCTGTTCTAAAAACCGTGAAAGCCATGGTAGATGCCGGTTCGGCGTTCATGGTCGTTGGCAACCACGAACTCAATTGGATCCAGGATGCCGCAGACCATACGGGCGACGTCATTGCATTTATGGATGCAACTGAAAAACACTACAGCCGCCGCCAGCTGACCAAGGCGTTCAAATACCAGATCGAGGAGCTAATCGATATCTTCCATTGGCTCCGCAATCAGCCCATGTATATCGATCAGCCGGACCTGCGCGTGGTTCATGCCTGCTGGGACGTGGACGCAATCGAGACGCTCAAGGGCGCTGGAATAGATCGTCTTTGCGACGAGGCTCTGGCCGGCTACCGTGAGACGTACTCAGATATCTACTTCGCCATTGATAAAGTCGTGGCTGGTTGTGCGCACCATTTTCCACCAGGGTCCGCTTACAAATCCAATCGACGGAGTGACCGTTTCCGCATCAAATGGTGGCCAGAGGATCATGTATCAATCAACCCGATCGAAATCCAACCGTCGCCTGTAAAGGTCCAACTACCGGAAGACCATCCGCCGGTGTTCTTCGGCCATTACGCCATGGTGGGAACCCCGGATGTTCTTGGTAACAATGTGGCAGGCCTCGACTACTCAGCCGCTTACGGAGGCGAACTCGTTGCCTATCGCCATAAGCCGGGCCAACCGCTTGATCGAGCACACTTTGTTACCTAAAGACAGTGCTTTCCCAGCCTGCGCTCTGATAGTCTGTTTCGTCATGACAAACCTTGAAGGACCGTTGTTTTGGCGAAACTGATCCCCCTCTTTGAATCGATAGAACAGGATGCACTGCCCAATAGTGAACGCAAGGTGCTGCAACACTTGAATGACCTGGACTTTCCTGGGCTAGAGGTTTACTTCAGCTTGCCTCTGGTCAGGGAAAAGAAGCAGGGCACCTTCCGTAGCGAGGCCGATTTCATTCTGTTCCATCCCAACCACGGAATACTGGTGTGGGAAGTCAAAGGTGGCGGCATCTCCTATCGAAACAACCAGTGGTACTCTCAGAACAGTCACGGCATCTATCCGGTCAAAGATCCTGTCAAACAGGCTGATGGTGCGATTAGCGACATCATCACCCGCATAAAACGGAACGCGCGCGATGGCCTGCTTCTCCCTATTGGTCGAAACCTGGTTTTCCCGGACACCATTGCCCAAGACATCGTTCTGCCTCTGGGTTTGTTACGTGAAGACATTATTGACTACAACGGCCTGAAGAATCTGGACCAGACAGCGCTGATCGAACAGTTCAAACGCTGGCCTCAACAAGACAAACTCCCGGTAGCCAAGGCCGATGCAACGTTTGTTCGGGACAAAGTGCTCAATCCCACATTTCACCTCGCGCCAGCCATTGAAGCACGAGTCGATCAGATTGAGACCACACTGGTTCAGCTCACGAATCAACAGGTTTGGGCACTGGAGTTACTGCGTTTTGTACCAAGGCTGACGATTACCGGTGGTGCCGGTACCGGCAAGACATTGCTCGCAAGGCAAAAGGCCAGAGACCTCGCATCCGATGGTGAGAAAGTATTGGCTCTTTGCTTTAACAAAGCCCTGGCTGCTCACATCCACGATGCCCTCGAAGATACGGATGAAAAACTCGAAGGCTCCATAACTGCGTGCAGCTTCCATGATTTCGCCAGAGACTTAATCGAACGAGCGGACTTGCCCTGGAATCCTCCAGAAGCTGCCGAAGAGAAACCTGCTTTCTATGAAGAAACCGTTCCTAGCCTTCTTGCAGACGCGGCAGCAAAGATACAACCTGATTTCAGTGCTCTGCTGGTCGATGAAGCTCAGGATTTTCATCCTCTGTGGTGGATGGCCCTGGATTCGGTTATGGCACCCGAGTCAAAAATCGTCTTATTTGCAGACCCGTCCCAGAATCTCTACGGACGGGATTTCGAAATCCCTTCCGACGTATTCACCGGAATGCTGCCCTATCCTTTCCAGCTGATGCACAACTGCCGCAATTCGCTCGAAATTGCCCAGTGGCTCAATAACCGCTTTGAGTACGCCAGTACACCTGCGCCACACCTACCGGCAGCAAACGAGCGGGTGCGGGAGCATGAGTGGAAGCAGATTGATGATCAAACCCAGTTGTTAACGAAAGCCTGGTCGGAACTCAAAGACCGCGGCATAAAAGCGGATCAGCTTGCTGTACTCAGCCCCTACCGCCCCGAAAACTCCGGCGGTATTCGTGCTTTAAAAGAAGTCTTTCCAGGCGACAACTTCACGGTCAGCACAATCAGTGGCTACAAAGGCCTTCAATCCCCGTTTGTATTCCTGGTCGACATGAACACTGGCGGCTTCGCCTCCCGCGAAGACCTCTGGTACGTCGGCGCAACCCGGGCAACGGTCGGGCTGCAAACCTTCGCCAAAAACTAAGGTGGGGTCAGACCCAGGTGCATTTTGCTCAGTGAAATGTATTTGGGTCTGACCCCAACTTGATAACGTCATAACTTGTCGCACCACTCCCTCATAATGGCAACACGTCAGCAAAAGAGGGGGACTGAATGGCCGACTACGAGAATTACATCACCAGAGATACCGTGGGGGGTGCCAGCATTGCCGGGTTCCCCGGTTCTGTTCTGGAAGTTGACGAACCAGACGTATTTGCCCTGGATATACTGGATGCGCCTAACCTCGCAACCATCCAGATCAAACAACTGAAAACCCTTAAGCGCCCTCACCTGGTGCTGAGCAATCTCCCAGAGCTTGCAAAGGTTGATCTACCGCCCGGCCATCCTGGCGCCATCATGCATTTCAACTCAGAGCACGCGCCGAAAAGGTTTGTTATCGGTGGTGCGGTCAGCGAGATTGATGCGGCCTGGGGTACTATCCAGGCTCGCTCAGAATCAGCACCCAATCACCAACATTGGAGCC
Organism: Marinobacter sp. MBR-99; assembly: GCF_040547575.1. Lineage (NCBI taxonomy): Bacteria > Pseudomonadati > Pseudomonadota > Gammaproteobacteria > Pseudomonadales > Marinobacteraceae > Marinobacter > Marinobacter sp. MBR-99. The sequence goes on from NZ_JBEPPY010000036.1 coordinate 5,721, forward strand.
GCATCGTTTGCTGCCCGGGCCATGAGCAGCCACCAGAGCCATCCGGAAACGGGCTTGTGATTGTGATTGGTGATATGCCACAAGAGCACGACCAAATCGCGCTGGGTTCGGGTAATGACTGGTTGCTGCTCAACGTGGGCGGTCTTCGCCATGTGCAGGCAAACACCTCCGGTAAGGTCGTTCTGCAACAGGTTCCCGACCTTCGCACCATCAATGGTTCTGGCCACGGCCTCGCCTTAGAGGTGTACGAGGCCCCTGCCCTCAAGCGGATCTCCGGAACCGGTGAGCGCGCCATCGTTTATCAGAAAGCATCGATTTCCAAAGAACTCACCATTGCCGACAACTGGAAACACGCGCGCATCCATAGCAAGACTTTGCGCAGTCTTAACTTCCCCGCAGGTGAGAGCCTGGCCCTGCACCACTGCAATAAGCTCCAGCAGGTGCATCTACCTCTGGGCATGGATGTGGAGTGCTTCGGGGCACTGCCGGCGCCACTCATGGCCAGCGCGCGATTCTATTTTGACGAGTCGTCCCTGAATACCTGTATGGAGCGGTTCAAGAACGGCGAAACGGATCAGCTTTCAGGCATTCTCAGCATACTTGCCAATGCCCACGAGCGTGAACAGGTTGTACTCAGCCTGCAGAAAATCCAGGAACTGTGTGAGCTCGGCGTCCCGCCAGATTTAATCTGGCAAACCCGCCGAGAACTTGCAGCTCGTCATCGTGAAAATCGTGGCAAATCCAGAGGCGCTAAACGCCCCTTCAACGAAGCCGCCATGACCAAAGCGGATTTGTACTGGCACTGGAAATTCCCGAACGACCTGGCGCCCCAGGGCTGGGAAGCAGATCTGAAGATCTGGCAATACTGCCATCCCTCGGTGCCAGCTGCCGCCGACTACGCCGACATAGTCGCCTGCACCTGCTGCAATGAGGAGGCCTTCGAGGCACTGTTACGCCTGGCCCTCAACCTTCAGGGTTCTGATGACGTGTATCGCCTCGCCATTCGCTGTATCAGCGAATATCTCGGCAAGGGCGATGATTACCTGCTTAACCGCAATCGCAGCCAACAACGAGACCCGACACTGCGCATCGTCCGCTTATTGATAGGCAAACGGGTGACCGACGACGATCAGCGAACCATCATCACGTTCCTCTGCAACGTGCTGCCGCTGAAAACGCTGGTGCAGTCCGTACCGCCGATCGTTCACATGTGCCCGGGTGTTTTTCGGGGCGTGCTCATGGCCCTGTCGAGAAAACCGGAAGGCTGGTTCACCCAAAGGATCGGCACCTTCCCCTTCTACAAACAGGGCAACAAGATCAACGAGTATCGCCAGAAACTGATGCAAATTGCCCTGGCGCCTTGCTTCTCAGAAGAGGAAGAGGAGGAAGACGACATCGCCGCCAGCCCGGACCCCGGTAGCACCTATTCACTGTTTGAAGGAGAAGCCTGATATGAGCGAACAGAACCGCACCACTCGCTATGCAACGCCGGCGCAGATTCATGGCATCCTCCGTCATCAGGTGGAGCTACTCGGCGCCCAACCAGAACTGGCACACCAGCTTCCGCCCATTATGCTTTGGGGCCCACCGGGTGTAGGCAAAAGCAGCATCATTCGTGATGTGTGCGAAAAGGCAGATATCGGGTTTATCGATATTCGCCTGTCACAGCGTGAACCGGTAGACCTGCGCGGGCTACCGGTACCGGATGGTGACTCGGTTAACTGGCTCATCTCGGGCGAATGGCCGCGTGATCCGGCTAGCCGTGGCATCATCTTGTTCGATGAAATCACGGCTGCGGATCGCTCGCTGCAAGTCGCAGCCTACGAGCTGATTCTGGACCGCCGCCTGGGCACCTTATACAGCTTGCCCGATGGCTGGCTCGTAGTGGCTGCCGGCAACCGCACCCAGGATCGCGCTGTGGCGCAAACCTTCTCCAGTGCCTTGGCCAACCGCTTCTGCCACCTGGATGTGGAAGCCGACCTGGACAGCTGGTGCCAGTGGGCCGCCGCGAATCAATTGCACCCGGATATTATCGGCTTTGTGCGCTTTCGCCCGGAATGCTTTTTCAACATGAACGGCAGCGTAGAACAAGGCTGGCCAAGCCCCCGCAGCTGGACCCGCGTCGCCAAAAGTCTTGAGCACGCAAACAGTGTCCTGAACGAAGACACCCTAAGCCTGATCATTCAGGGCTTGGTAGGCGCACCGGCTGCCACCGAATTCCTGGCATTCCGCCGCTGGAGCAAAGAACTTCCAAACGTGCCTGCCATGTTGCGTGGCGAATGCCCCGTTGTCATACCGGAACGGGCCGACCAGCGCTTTGCCTTTTGCAGCAGCCTCGCACACCACCTTTGGAAAGGCCCGAAGAACCAGCAGGGAAAACGCCTGAGCCAGTTTTTTAAGATCAGCAAAGAACTGACCTCCGATTTCGCCACCCTCGCCTTGCTGGACGCCACCGCAGCTGAGGGCGATAACTTACAAGAACATCGCGCCATGGAAGTGTTCTGCCACCCGGACTTTGAAGCCTGGAGCCTCAAGCATGGCAAGGTCTTCAATCAGCACATGGAGAGAGTGGCATGAATACAGCCGACTCTATAGCGCTCAACTTCCCAAGCGAAGAAGATCAGTCGCTGAAGCGTAAAATGCGCAGAACCCTGGAAGAGGACCGGGCATTGATGATGACCGCGCAACCTTTCACCGCCATGCTCGCCATGCAGTTGAACCTGGTGCCGGTAGTAGACAGCCGATTGCCCACGGCCGGTACCGATGGCAAAACCATCTTCTTCAACGCGCTATTCATGGCCGGCCGAACCAATGCAGACCGCAGATTCATTCTGGCCCACGAAGTCTGGCATTGTGCGATGGGACACTTTCGCCGCCAGCTCGGCCGGGATGCAAAACTGTGGAACCAAGCCTGCGACTACGAAGTGAACCACATACTCAGCGCAGAACTGGGCCATTGCCCAAACGATGCCCTGTGGGACCGACGATTCCAAGAGCTCTCTGCCGAAGAAACCTATGCGCGCCTGCTCAACGGTATCGAACAAGCCAAAAAAGGCCAACAGGTACTGGATACTCATGATCTGGAGCAGGCTCTAAATCAGAACCCGGCCGACTTGGTTATCGACCCGGATTTCACACCCGACACGCCGGCGAATAGCCAGCAGGAGCAGGCCCTGAGTGAGGCCTGGCGCCAGCGCTTGATTACCGTTGCACAACAACGAGACCGCATGCCCGGGAACCTACCGGGGCATCTGCGGCGGATCGTGGATCAGATCAGAGCACCCCAGGTGCCCTGGCAGCAACTACTCGCCCGGTTTTTACAGAAACAACACGGCGGTGATCGCCAATGGCTACCGCCCTCTCGCCGCCACGTTCACCAGGGGTTGTACCTACCCAGTCGCCGCAGCAGCGTGTTAGAGCTCACTGTGGCACTGGACAACTCCGGAAGCTGCACCAGAGACATCCCCCAATTCCTGGGTGAACTCAAAGGTATGCTGGCAGCGTTCAACCGCGTAAGCCTGCGCCTCATGGTGTTCGATACCAAAATACAAAGTGATCATGTTCTGACGGAACAAGACCTCCATCGTCTCAGCACATTCGACGTTGCCGGCGGTGGTGGCACGGATTTCCTTCCGGTATTTGAAACCTGTAAGGAAGCACCACCACAAGCCTTGATCATTCTGACCGATGGCTTTGCCCGGGCACCCGAGCAGACACCCGGTTATCCGATTCTTTGGGCTCTGACAGAGGATGGGGAATGTCCGGTGCAATGGGGGGAAAAAATATTCATCAAGGGTTAAGATAGCAATATCGGACGCCGCCCATTACAACCCCGGAGCTTACGTAATGCGCATTCAAGAATTGATTGATGAAGCGAACGCACTGCCCGTTGACGAGCGCGCACTTGTAATTGAGTCACTCTTAAAAAGCCTGAACCCCACTGAAAACACGATTGACGAGCAATGGGCCGCGGTTGCAGAAGGTCGCTTGGCCGATCTCGAGTCTGGAAGGGTAACACCCGTTTCCGGTGAGCAAGTTTTCAGCAAAATTCGGAGCAGGTTGAAACGATAATGGACGTCAGGTTTCACCCCGCAGCGGAAGCGGAACTCAACGAAGCTATCGATTATTACGAATCTATCCAACCTGGTCTCGGCATTGATCTCGCCGAAGAAGTAGAAAAAGCCGTAATCCGAGCGGTTAAATTTCCACAGGCCTGGAGCTATATTAGAAAGCCCGTTCGGCGCTCTCTAGTCAAACGTTTCCCCTACGGTGTTCTCTACTCAGAACAGCATAACTGTATCTTCGTACTCGCAGTTATGAACCTTCACCGTGAACCCGGCTATTGGGAATGGCGACAGTAGCGCCTGGGTGGCTATCATTCCACGAACACCAAACCGCACCAACACACAGGAAGCACCATGAACCTGACCGAACGCGCCACCGGTGGATTACTTGCCCTGGCCTGTGGCGATGCCCTCGCCAACCACGTGGAATTCAGCCCCAGAGGCAGTTACCAGGTTACCGGCATGGACAACCGAAACGGACCATTGCCAACCGGCCAATGGTCTGATGACACTGGCCTGGCTCTGTGCTTGGGGGAGAGTCTGGTGGCTGAGGGCGGGTTCAACGCCAAAGACCAGATGATGCGCTATGAAGCCTTCTACGAAAGAGGCGAAGGCTGGCCAGGGAAATACCGGCTGGCACCCGGCAACACCCTCGCCCAGGCCCTTAAACAGTTCAAATACACCGATGAACCTTTTTGCGGTTCCACCCACCCTTTGGCTGCCGGGAACGGTGGGCTGATGCGGTTACTGCCTGCAGTATTGGCTGCCTATCCGGATGAACAAAAAGCCTGCTACTGGGCCAGGGAAAGTACTCGCACAACCCACGGTGCCCCCGAGTGCCTGGAAGCGAGCGAGTGCCTGGCACTGATCCTGTGCAGCCTGCTGAACGGCCAGGACAAAACCACCGCCCTAAAAGCCGCCGAGAACACCGAATGGACAAGCGCTAAGATACGAGCCCTGGCGACCGGAGACTACCTGAACAAACCCGATGCTCTGATCAAAGCCAAAGGCTACGTGGTGGATACACTGGAAGCGGCGCTTTGGTGTTTCAGCACAACCGATACACTTGAAGGTGCATTACTCCGGGCCGCCAATCTCGGAGATGACTGCGACACAGTCGCGGCCATTACAGGGCAACTTGCCGGCTGCGATTATGGGAAGGCCGCCATCCCCCAGGATTGGCAGGACAAGCTCGTTGAAAAAGACCGTATTGAACAGCTTGCTCGCGAATTAGTCGCGGTCAACCCTACCTCCGAAACATCAAAAGGCTGATACCCATGAGCGATCAGCTGAGACGACAAATCGAAATTCTGAGATTACTACCCCGCCCCGGGCTGTCGAAGTCCACAGCCGAAATCTTCAAAGAGCTGGAAGAACGTAAGTTCGTAACCTCAAAACGCACAGTAGAAAGAGATCTGGAGAGCCTGAGGGCTATCTTCGGCCATGTGATCGAGAGGCAGAGCCAGCAAGGTGACAACGGCCGAACCAACTACTGGCATCTCACATCGCTTAAAGGATTATTGCCGGAAACGCTGTTCAACAACAAAGATGCGGCTCTGGCCTTGGCCATGCTCAAACAGCAGGCATATAACCGGTTACCCAGCAGCGTGTTGAGACGACTGGATTCCCTCTGGAACCAAGCCAGCCAAACAGCAGAGAAAGACACAAGCACTCAGAAATGGATGCAACTGATCCAGTACCTGCCGGACCCCATGCGCCCTGAATCGCCGCCTATTGATCCAAACGTTCAAGCCACCATCGAAGAAGCCCTCGATAATGGCGGTGCACTCGATCTGACAATGCAAACCCTGGATGGCGAAAAAGAATACCGGGAACTGTTGCCAGTGCGCTTGCTTCTCCAGGAAGAGATTCTTTACCTACTGGCCGAAGATCCCAATGCGCAAACTCCGGAAGACAGCATTACCTTGCTGCCCCTACACCGGATGACCGAAGCAAAGGAGAAATTTACACACAACGACAGCTCCTTTGAACCGGACCTTGCCCAAGCTGTGGCCTTGGGCATGGAGGACAGCATCAAACTCGTCATTCGCGTGAACCATTCTTTGGCCGAAGCCCTGTTTCACCGCCCTATCGGCCGGCAGCAACATCTGGTTGAAGATTCAAAACAGCCGGGCCGATACCTGGTAACCACTTACATAGATAACAGCCCTCAGCTCAGGCGATGGCTCCGACGGCGTATAGACGGGGAATTGGAAATACTGGAACCGGTAAGCCTAATCTAGCTGGGCTTGGCGCTGCTCATACCACTTAAGAGACTTCTCCAGCGGCACCAGCCAGAAATCCACGCCCACAAAACGACAACGACCGGATTCGTCCTCGAGAAACGCCAGCAGTTGCTGATAACGCTCACTTTTCTCATCTGGCGCAACGTCCAGATAGGTGGCTCCGCGATAGGGAGTGGCCAATGTTCCAGGAGAACAGTGCAGGCAAGGTTCCCAAGATATCCCTTGGTCATTGAGCCAACGGACGATTGTTTGCCTTTCCGGTATGCGTTCCCAAGGTTCATCATCCAGAGAACACGGCTCAGGAATGTCGCAAAAGGAAAGAAAGAGGATGTCTCTGCCTTCTCGATAACCAATTTCATCGGTTGTGCAGATCAGCTGCGGCATGGAAACCATTCCCCTGAACGTATTTCAGGATAGCCGGAGACATCGTGGTTATAGATATAGAGCCAGGCCAGTCCAAAAGGGGTTTGTATCTGGATTCGGTTGTAGAGGCCAGAATCCGGGGATTCCGCATTGAATCCCTCCAAATCATCCAGTCGAGCAAAGGTCTCGTCGTCTACCTCATAAACCTCTACGCGGACTCCATTACTATCACTTAATTTTGCAGCGGGAAAAGGGCCGAGATCATACAAAGTGATCAGGCCACACTGGAACTCACCACAACGCTCCTGATCGGCGAGTAACCAATGGTTAGATTGGTTTTGTTTTAGGGTTCCATAGACCGCCACCCGGATTCCTTCATTGTGCATGACCTTGCCCTTGGAAAGTAACGATGCCTAAGTATGCACGATTCATGCGCCGGCGTATGTCGCACCAATTGTCGAAGGGGCATCTTCGTGATGAACAAATAGGCAGTATTGACCTGCACCCAATGGCCGAACCAGCTATTGGCACCTCAGCAGTCTGATAGGCCTTCTGCCCGAAACGCTCATCAATAACAACGATGCCGCCCTGGCGCTAACCCTGCTCAAGCCGAATCGCCGTCCTTCCACGGGGCGTATTCAAGCGGCTGGACTCACTGTGGGAACAAGCATCCGCAACGGTATAATAGAACCGAGATGCTCAGCATTGGATGCAGCTAATTCAATACCTACCGGACCCCATGCGCCCGGAGTCACCACCGACCGATGAGCAGGTGCAACTTGCCGTGGAGGATGCGTTGCGGGATTCTGACAAGCCGGACTTGATCACCAAAACCCGGGATGGGGAAACCAAGCTAAATGGACTACTACCCCTGCGAATGCTCCTACAGGAAGAAATCCTATGCCTCCTGGCTGAAAACCCCAATGCCGAAACCATGGATGACAGCATCCAGCTGGTACCCCTACATCGAATTTTAACCGCCAAGTCCGGCCTCAGCTTGAACGACACGTCTCTAGGCCTGACCTGGCCCAGCAGTTTGCGCTGGGTATGGAAGGCCCTTTTCGGTTGATCATGCCGGTTAAGCGGCAACTAGGAGAGGCGCTGTTTAACCGGCCTGTTGGCCAGGTGTAGTAGCCCCCATTTAAACCGGACACCTTGGTAGAAGCAAAGGCCTAGGCATAGACCTAGTGCAAAGGAGTGTCCAAGGTGGAGAGTGTCACCGCCGGAGTAATACTGACCCACTAGCGCCGACTTAAAATTGACCCACCTGAGGCAAAATGGCCGCCTAACAAACTGACCAGGGCGGCGG
>NZ_JBEPPY010000037.1:0-8628 GCF_040547575.1 Marinobacter sp. MBR-99
TCCCGAACTCAGAAGTGAAACAGACCAGCGCCGATGGTAGTGTGGTTCGCCCATGTGAGAGTAGGTCATCGTCAGGCTCCTAATACCGAAAGCCCTAGCATCTTTGATGCCGGGGCTTTTTTATTTGTGTTTTCGAAAGTATGACTCGCCGCACAGCTACAACCTGCAAACAAAGTTAACATTCGGTAAAGACTGGCCGACTCGGAATATAAAAAGAGCCAGCTTCAGAGACACTCATCAGTCATTCAATCGATGCCGTCAATAACAAGAAACGGCGCAGGGTGTGGCTATGAGTAGAAAACTGCAGGCACTTGTTGTTGCCATTGTTTCCCTGCCGGTATTCGCCGAAGCAGGTCTTCAGCCTATTTCCGATGAGCAGATGTCGGAAGTCACCGGGCAGGCATTCCTTTCGGTTGATCGCCAATACCATCCTGATCCCGATAACAGTACCTCTTATACCCGCGTTAACCTGGGTATGGACATTGAAATCCAGACAAACGTAGATGTCCTGGAACTTGGGCGCTATGAGCGCGAGGGCGAAAAGGCCGGCACGTCTGACGTCTTGATAAGGGATTTCGGGCTCGGCTACATCAATAATCAGGCCTATTATCAACGCAACCCCAAGGCGGCGAAGCAATATCGTCCGGATGGATCCTCCTATAACGAGAACGAAATAGTTCCGTTCATGATCGATAACCCCTTTTTCGAGTTTGCTTTTGATGAGGCGACCAATGAAGTAGTTGGTGTTCGTCTTGGCTTTGGAGAGGCCATGGGAGTTCTGTCTGGTAAGATCGAAACCCTGACCGGTAATGTGAATGTCGATATCATTGACCGTGGCGAAGGCCTGCGGGATGCCAGTTCGAGCGGTAATTTCTTCGATAGGCTAATTGTATTGCTGACTCCTCTTCTGGAAGGCGGCAGCCCCCTGGCAACCAAAGCGCAGCTGGTCTACGGCGATGATAGCGATCCCCGGGTTGGTGAGCTTGACCCGATAAGAGCAGAATACATCGGTATCCCCAACGGCGAAAAATTCGTTCTGGAGAACGCGGGCAGCTTCACCCGCTGGTCGGTTAAAAACCTGATTGGCTGGGGTTCGAGCTCGGAGATAGAGGTTCCCAATTGTTCATTCTTTAGCTGCGGCTCCGGTGATATCTACGTGTATGCCGATGGCTGCAGAGTGTTGGGCATTGACGCCTGTTTTGATCTGGATATTTACAACAGCTTCCCTATAGGGCAGGTAGAGGAGGTTAACGGAGAGCGAAGGCTCACCGGCCCTGCGGACGGAGCGTTCATTTCTTTCCAGACAAAAGATCTGGATTGGCTGAAAGACGTTAAGAAGAGCGATCTGACGGTGGAGGACTTTATCCGGGCGACCTCAGGAGCCTTCTTTAATATTCCGAACGGTGCCACCGAGGTTAACCTGAACGAAGCCCTGAATGGGACCGACCGATATCGTACCGAGTATATCGATCGTGGCCGGGGGTTGTTCTGATGAGCGGGCGTAGGCTGTCCTGTAAAGCCTGCTTCGGGTCTGCCTGTGCTGGCGTGTTTCTTGTTCTGGTTGCTATGACTCCGGCCTCCGCCCTGGCGGAGCTGGAGCGGCTCGCCGAGTCGGAGATGTCGGAGATAGATGGCACAGGTATTGGTCTGGTATTCGATAACTTTACCTTTTCCCATGGCACTGACCGGCCGGACACCGACGGCAACCAGGCACGTATCTTCCGTATTTCCGGTATCAAGAGTACCGATGGCCGGGAAGTGGATATCACTGTCAATCACCTGTATATCGCAGGCGCCAACTCAAATTATGGGGAAAACCTGACGCCGGTGAATCTTGGCCGGCTGGTTAACCCGTGGCGAATCGATATTGTTGACGGTAATGACATTGGCGTTCCCGATAAGGCGGTTCTAGAACTGGCTGCGCCGAGCAAGATTTCCGGGACTGAAGGGTTCGACTGCATGGGTGGGTCTGCCACTGCCGGCAGTGGTCAATGCTCCAGTCGGCCAGCCACGGCTGACTGGATTGGCGAGCGAGCGTATATCGGTATGCAGATGAATGTGGCGGTTGGCGATGACCGGTCGGCGAATCTCAATATCCATGCCCGAAGCGCTGTAATTGATGGCAGTTATCTGCGCTTGTGGGGTGATGATCAGCGTCGACAGATGGCGGGGCAGTTCAAGCTTAACTTCTATTCACCCGAAGTGTCGATCAATGCCTGTTCACAGGACGGTGCAACCTGTGGTTCCCGGATTACCATGTCGGATTTTGCACTGGAACTTGCGCTTGGTAACAGTCTGCAGCCGGTGTTTTTCGATGTTGATGGTGGCGGCAATTTTGTTCTGGAGGTGGATGCCATTCGTTCGCCCGGTGCCGGCCAGATTGCTGCAAATGGATTAAGGGCCGGGAGTAACGCCCAAACCTGGGATTTCTATCAGGACTACTACAGCAACCCGGATTACCGAAGCAATCTCCAAATTGGTAATTTCAGTGTTGGTGACCGGGATTTCGGTGCTGCAAGGGTTGAAGGCATGCTCATACAGCATCTGCATATACAGACAAAGGACCTGGCGCCATGACTTTTTCATTTGCGTTTCCTGTGGTCACGCTGTCCCTGGTAGCAAGTCTCACCTTTCCGGCCAGAGCAGAGATGGCCCCCCTGGGTGATGATGTGTTGTCGGAGGTGGCGGGCCAAGGTGGAATCTACCTTTCAGGTGATATCAGCATTAATGAAATGGGTGGTCCTGTGGAGAACGCTTATTTCGGCCGTTGCGATGAGACGGACAAAAAATGCGGTGCCCGGTTTGCCTTCCGCCTGAAAGAAGATGGTGGCTGGATGGTTCTCGATGAAATTCGGGGGCTTTTTGCCTTTGAGGGTTTAACGCTCCGTGTGAGAAAGATCGATTCCGGATTTGGTGGCGATGGCGAACTGTTTGACCGGGATGTTATTGAGTTGGGCCTGCCGGACACCGTCCGATTCACCGATGTAAATTTCAAGGTCGCGGCCAGCAGCACCGCCAGGCCGACCGATCCGGGATTTATCCAGACCGACATATTTGCAATTCAGATGCAGGGTGATGTCATCATGCAGGGCAATCTCCTGGTCTTTCCGGACGGAAACCCATGAGGAAAAACCTAATGGCCATGACAGATGTTCGGCGTACTCCAGCTCATCTTTTGCTGGCATCGATGGTGCCTGTACTTGTTAATCCTGTGGCCGCCATGGAGCGGTTGGATGATGCCGCCCTGTCACAGATTCAGGGGCAGAGCGGTATCACCTTGGAGATGGAGTTGAACCTCTCCGCCGACCGGCTCTCTTATTACGACGATGGCAAGGGTGTGCACCTGGAAGGGGTTCGCGTGGGGTCCTCCCGGGGCGATGAGTCTGGAGCATTTCATCGGATCAAAGTGGACATTGGCGCCGATGCATCATTGAACCTCGACTACCTTGTGGAAGATCGGAGAATCGAGTTTTCAGATATACGCCTGGCTGGGGCCCCCGGTGTGGGTATGGGGGGGCTATTCTTTGATCACTCCCTGCAGGGCACCCTGCGGATTCATCAAGGCGGAGCCGTGGGTGGCAATGGTTACACCTTCGATACCGCCTACACCATGACCGGCGGCCGGCTGGGATATCGAACCAATGGCAACAGTGTTTTTCTCGATGATATCACCATGGATGTCCAGGCTCTTGGGGTTACGCTGGATGTTGTGGGCGATTCGCTGCAACTGGTTTCCCCGGAGGTCAATGGTGCCTGGAGTGTTGGAGCCATTCGCTACAGCAATCAACCTGGTGATTACGGTCAAACCTTGCCAAGTTATGGGGGGGTGCAGGGTAATTATCAGCTCTCCTCGGTGACCGACATCCGAGCCGGTGGCCGGTCGGGTGAGGGGTTAAGGCTGGATAATGAAACCACCATACACACGGCATCGTTTATCTACCTGGATGATGGCAACAGCTTGGCTTTGCGGGATATCACCGGTAACTATCGCATACAGGACCTTCGCCTGGATGTCTCAGAGGACCGGCGTGGCCGGCCTGCGGTTGCGCTGACCCTTGGTGGATTGCAGGGTAATCTGAATATCGGCTCTATAGAGGTAGGCAGCAGCGGCCGAAGCTTTGGCTCGCTGAATCTGTCGTTTTTATTGGAAGACCAGATATTCAGCGGCCGAACTTATCGCAATGAGCTGTATCTCCAGGGTGGCGGACACCCGGACGCCGGCCCGCAGGGGCTGCGCATGGCAACGGAGTGGAGTTTGCGCCTCGCGGATCTGAGCTACACAGAAGATGGCAACCGGGTGATCTTCAGCGGTCTGCAATCCTGGGGATCGGGGGATGTCACCGTCAATGTCACGCGCAACGAAGTACGTAACGGCACACGGTTCTACGATGGCCTGCGAATTGGCTTTGAAGGCCTGGAAGCGGGGTATCGTATCAACGGGCTCAGAGTTGGCAATGATGACGCACCGCTTCAGGGCGGTACCGAGCTGCTGTTGGCGCTGGGATTCTATCCCGCCTATGAGTTCGAACTGGATGGACATATAACTCTGGGTGCTGGTGGCGCCTCGGGAGAGGGGCTCACAATTAATTCTGACATCCAGATTCGGGATGGTAAGGCTGCCGTGATCGCCGCTCCCTACGATGAAGGTAATGGCGAAGTCGCCCATAAGGGACTCTGGCTGACCGAAATGAGTTATGACGGCCACATCCGGGATATGACATTGGATGTGACCGAAGAGGGTTTGGCCATTGCCACCGGCGAATCCTGGAGCACCATGGATATAGGCAATGTGCGGGTGGGCACCAAAAGCGATGGCGCCAGTATGGGGAGGTTACGCATTCAAAAGTACCAGGCAGGCAGCACAACTTTGGTGAGACCGGGCGGGGCGGGTGATGTCTGTGTCGGAGGTTCCGGTAGCACGGAGGGTGCCTGTGCGGCCTCTGGAGGGCAGTGGGAGACTCGGGGTAGCGAAGGTGTAACGATCGACATGGCGCAGGTGCTGGCCCGTGCCGAGGGCGATGACAAGAAGAACGCCTTGATGTGGGAAAGTAATCGCGCGGTAGATGGTCAGGGAAGGCCGATAAACAACACCGGTATGCAATTGTTGGTTAACGATATCTACACCAGTGATGGCGGTGACTTCGACGGCGACGGCGTTGACGACAATCGCTTCGGCATTCGTACCGAACTCTCCGTAGATGTGTATCAGACCAGGGTTACCAAGAAAGAAGATGGTCCTGACGCACAGGGCGTAACCGGAAATCGCGGTGATGAAAAGATCATGAGCCCCGGTTCGGCGGCTGGGTACCGGTATGTCGCAAACCCCGGGCCCGGGGATATCGCTAACCGCCCACTGGGTTTTGCGGTTAAGGCGGACACCCGTTTCAAAGAGCTTTCAATCAATAATATTGATCTGATACATCCGGTTGGTGGCGCTCAAACCGTCGTCTACGGCGCAAAATTCCAGAATGTGGATATCCGTGCGAACCTGACCGCAACGCCCATACCCTGAGCAGTCAGTGTTTCGGTTCTGGCAAAGGGGCAGTCAAGGCGACTGTCCTTTTGTGTTTTTGGCTGTCCTGTTGTTTAATCCGGGCTGTTCAATGTCGCCTCCGGAAGTTGTTTCATGAAATCCAGTTCACTGCTATCCCTTCTTGAAGATCGTCAGGTTCATTCCGGCGAATCTCTGGCGCAAACGCTTGGTATATCCCGAACGGCAGTCTGGAAACAGATTCGTCGGGCCCAGGCCGAAGGTGTGGAAATCAAGACGATCCGGGGGCAGGGGTACCAGTTGGTGTCGGCTCTGGATTTGCTGGCCAGCGACCGTATTCAGAAAGCTCTGCCGCAACACCTGCACAACGTCGTTGTTCTCAGTGTTCTGGATAGCGTCGACTCAACCAACGCGGAAGTGGCGCGACGGTTGGCGGGAGGACTGGAGGGCGTGCCGGTGGTGGTTTCTGACAGCCAGACAGCAGGTCGTGGTCGCCGTGGGCGTGAATGGGTGAGCCCGCGGGGAGAAAACCTTTACCTGAGCCTGGGTTTGAGTGTTCAGGGAGGCTTTTCTGCACTCGATGGTATGAGCCTGGTGCTGGGCGTGGCGGTCAGTCGGGCGTTGTCGGCTCTTGGGGCTGGGGATGTCGGTTTGAAGTGGCCCAATGACCTGTTCTCTGGTGACCGAAAGCTGGGTGGAATACTGGTTGAAATTCAGGGCGAGCTACAGGATGGAGAGGTGCAGGTGATCGCTGGTATCGGGATTAACGTGCATATGAAGCAGGCTGAAACGGTGGATCAGCCCTGGATTAGCCTGGCCGAGGCCTGGCCAAGTGTGCTTTGGACGCGAAACACATTGGCTGCAGCTATTGTGTCAGAGGTTATAGCGATGACGGCGGAGTTTGAACGCCAGGGATTTTCCTCGTTCAGGGATGAGTGGCAGGCCCGGGATATTTTTTTCGACAAGGAGTTGGTCGCCAGAGATGGCGGCGTAGAGGGTTGGGGCGCCGGCATTGACAGTAACGGTAACTACCAGGTGGATACCGCTGAGGGGCTGGTGGCCGTTAGGGCGGGAGATATCAGCTTGCGGATTCGTTCATGATTCTTCTGTTGGACTGCGGCAACACCAGGGTGAAGTGGCGCCTGCTGGCGGGCGGGATCATCGAGCATGAGGGTAGTGGCGCCCTCAACGAGTCGCACCTTTTTACATCGCTGGCGCCGTTGGCTGGCAGGATTGAGCGTGTAGCGGTGTCTACGGTCGCATCCGAGCAGAGTCGGGAGCTTCTGGAAGAGGCAGTGGCAACCGTCACTGCGGCCCCGGTTCAATATTACTGGGCGGAGGCCAGCAGGGCCGGACTGAGGAACTCTTATCCGGACGTCAGCAAAATGGGAGCCGATCGATGGCACGCTATGGTGGCTGCCTGGGTTCCCGCTCGAAAGAGTTGTGCGGTAGTGGATGCGGGCAGTGCCGTGACAATCGATTATGTCGATGGGCAAGGTCACCACCTGGGAGGGTATATTCTTCCGGGTCTGCAGATGATGCGTCGGAGTCTCAAACTGGATGCTGCCCGTATCGGCTTCGAATACGATGATCAGATCAACGCTGTGCCGGGGCGCTCTACCGGTGAATGCGCGAATCATGGTCTGGCTTGGCTGACCGAAAGCCTTGTTCAGCGTTTATCAGGTGATGTGGCCAGGTTCCGGCTGGATAGAGTTGTTTTAACTGGCGGAGACGCAGGCCGGTTTCTGTCGCTGGGTCTCAAGGCAGAGCATCGCCCTGCTCTGGTGCTTGAGGGATTGGAAATAGTCGATGTTCAGGAGCAGGCAGTATGAGGCTGTTGTCACTCCTGTTGCTGCTTGCCAACCTGGCCGTCTGGCTTGCCCCGGGCTGGCTGCCACCGGTTGCCTATGAGCCGTCAGCCGGCGGCGTACTACCCAGAGTGGCCAGCCTGAAAGTGCCGGGAGAGAGTGAACCGACGCAGGCCGGCGAATGTCTTAGGATTGGTTGGTTTGATTCCGGCGAGGCCGCGTCGGCATTTGCCGCGCGGATAGGCGAGCCTTTCCGGCTTGAGGAGCGGGAACGGGAACTGCCGCCTTTGAACTGGGTAATGATACCACCGCAGCCCAGGGATGTAGCGTTGTCCCAGTTTCGAAATCTGTACAGTCGTGGTGTCGAATCTTACGTGGTGACCGAGGGGGAGTACCGAAACGCCATTTCCCTTGGCCTGTTTGAGTCGAGGTCTGCCGCAGAGTCTGTACTGGAGGAAAAAAAACGACAGAATCTCAATGTAGTGCTGGTCAACTTCCCCCGAAATCGTATAGGATACGCCCTCGTTTTTGATGTTGAGCCAGCAAGGGAAACCGAGGTGGTTCAGGCGGTTGAGGCGGAAAGTCACAGCAATTTCGACTTCGTTGAAATCTACGCTTGTGAAGGTGTTGCATCACCAGAAAAAAATCCGTAGTATACCGCCCTCGCTGAACAGGCGAATGTGAGCTGGCGTAGCTCAGTTGGTAGAGCAGCTGACTTGTAATCAGCAGGTCGGGGGTTCGATTCCGTCCGCCAGCTCCACTTTAAGTTTTGAGCAGGTTTGCGGTTGCAAATCTGTACGGGAGGGGTTCCCGAGTGGCCAAAGGGATCAGACTGTAAATCTGACGCGAAAGCTTCGCAGGTTCGAATCCTGCCCCCTCCACCACTAATTGCTCGCGGGCATCGTATAGTGGCTATTACCTCAGCCTTCCAAGCTGATGACGTGGGTTCGATTCCCACTGCCCGCTCCAATTTGGTTTCAATGCTCATGTAGCTCAGTCGGTAGAGCACATCCTTGGTAAGGATGAGGTCACCGGTTCAATTCCGGTCATGAGCTCCATTTTTATCCGGTCAACGTTACGATCCTGGTTGATTAGGGAGATTGGTCGAATGTCTAAAGCAAAGTTTGAGCGTAACAAGCCGCACGTAAACGTGGGCACCATTGGTCACGTTGACCATGGTAAGACCACTCTGACAGCCGCCCTGACTCGTGTATGTCACGAAGTATGGGGTACCGGTGAGAGCCGTGCTTTCGATCAGATCGATAACGCACCGGAAGAGCGTGCGCGTGGTATCACCATTGCGACCTCTCACGTTGAGTACGATTCTCC
>NZ_JBEPPY010000038.1:0-8463 GCF_040547575.1 Marinobacter sp. MBR-99
GCTTAAGGGGCTGGCTCGGGCTTCGGCATGGGCTCCTAGCCTTTGGGTTTGCGGGCGGGTACGTGGGGTGTGGGGTATTTTTCTTCTGGGAAAAACAACTCGCTTCGCTCAGACATCTTTTTCCCTGCCAGAAAAATACCCCACACCCCACTACCGACGGGCATTTCTGGTATTGGCTTTTTTGCCTGCGGCGGCTTTTTTTTAAAACTGTTGAGCTTTGGTGCTTTGTGGGTTTTGCTGGTGAGAGACCGATTTCGTTTACAACATTGGATTGGGAGGTATTGCTATGACCACGGACAAACGACGTCGTTATTCCGCACCGGTGGTGGATGGCATTAACAAGTCTGCCAGTCGCGCGATGTTGCGTGCGGTGGGGTTTCAGGATGAGGACTTTCGGAAGCCGCAGGTGGGTATTGCCTCTACCTGGAGTAATCTGACGCCCTGCAATATGCACATTGACGGTCTGGCCCGGGAAGCGGCCAAGGGGGCAGACGCAGCCGGTGGTAAGAGTCTGATTTTCAATACCATCACGATTTCTGACGGCATCGCCAACGGCACGGAGGGGATGAAGTATTCGCTGGTGTCGCGGGAGGTGATTGCGGACTCTATTGAGACTGTGGCCGGTTGTGAGGGTTTTGACGGGCTGGTAGCGATTGGTGGCTGTGACAAGAACATGCCGGGTTGCATGATGGGGCTGGCGCGGCTGAACCGGCCATCGGTGTTTGTTTATGGCGGTACTATTCTGCCTGGCGAGAATCATACCGATATCATTTCGGTGTTCGAAGCGGTGGGTGCCCATGCCCGCGGCAATATGGACCTGATTGAGGTGAAGCAGATCGAGGAAACCGCGATTCCTGGGCCGGGTTCCTGTGGCGGTATGTATACCGCCAACACCATGGCCTCGGCCATCGAAGCCATGGGCATGAGCCTGCCGGGCAGTTCGGCGCAGAATGCGGTGTCTGACACCAAGCTGGCCGACTGCGAAGCTGCGGGCGCGGCGGTACTGAAGCTGCTGGAAGCAGACATCAAACCGTCCGACATTATGACTCGTGAGGCTTTCGAGAACGCGATTACCGTGGTCATTGCCCTCGGCGGTTCCACCAACGCGGTGCTGCACCTGCTGGGCATGGCCAGTACCGTTGGTGTGGAGTTGTCGCTGGATGACTTCGTGCGCATTGGCAAACAGGTGCCGGTACTGGCCGACCTGCGCCCGTCTGGCCATTACATGATGTCGGAGCTGGTGGCCATCGGCGGTATCCAGCCGTTGATGAAAATGCTGCTCGACCGCGGCCTGCTGCACGGCGACTGCATGACTGTGACCGGACAAACACTGGCGGAAAACCTGGCTGGCGTAGAGCCCTATCCGGAAGACCAACAGATCATCCGGGCCTTTGAAAACCCAATCAAACAGGACAGTCACCTGCGCATTCTGTATGGCAACCTGGCACCGGAAGGCTCTGTCGCCAAGATCACCGGTAAAGAAGGCACCCACTTCTCCGGCCGGGCACGGGTGTTCCATTCCGAAGAAGAAGCCCAGGAGCGCATCCTCGACGGCACCGTGGTGGCCGGCGATGTGCTGGTCATCCGCTACGAAGGCCCCAAAGGCGGCCCCGGCATGCGGGAAATGCTCAGCCCCACCTCCGCCATCATGGGCAAGGGTTTGGGCAGCGACGTTGCATTGATCACCGACGGCCGGTTCTCCGGCGGCAGCCACGGCTTCGTGGTTGGCCATATCACCCCGGAGGCAGCGGTTGGTGGGCCGATTGCCCTGGTGGAAGATGGCGACACCATCACCATTGATGCAGTCAATAACTCCATCATCCTGGAGATCTCTGAAGAGGAAATGAAGAAACGGCGCAAGGCCTGGACGCCACCGGCACCAAGGTTTACTCGTGGGGTTCTCGCCAAGTATGCCCGAGTGGTCAGCTCTGCCTCTACGGGGGCCGTTACTGACCTGCCCTAGTCCCGCTTGGGCTGCTAGCCTTCCCGGCTTTCGGGGTGGGTCTGGCTTGGGCTCCCAGCCTTCCGGTTTACGGGCGGGCTTGCGGGGTGGCTGTTGGATTTTTTTTGGAAAAACAACTCGCTTCGCTCAGACATCTTTTTCCGGCAAAAAATCCAACAACCACCCCGCGCCGACGGGCATTGGCGGGGATCCGCTTGATAAAAAGACTTGTCGTTTTTGCATTCAGGAAGGGAAAGGGTCGATTCGGTAAAACGGTCACGCGCACTGCGGAATATTTTCTTTGCTTTTTACCCTTGGTATTTCTGTGCTGCACGTCGGTAGGGGGGTGTGGGGTATTTTTCTGGCAGGGAAAAAGATGTCTGAGCGAAGCGAGTTGTTTTTCCCAGAAGAAAAATACCCCATACCCCCCGTACCCGCCCCATAACCAGAAGGCTAGGAACGGGCAAACTAAAAATTACCAGGCCTTGTAAGGCAGGAACTTACCGTTAAGTGTAACCACCACCCGGTCGCCCTTGGGATTTTCCTCCTTCTCGATATCCATGGTGAAATCAATCGCACTCATGATGCCATCACCAAACTTCTCATGGATCAGCTCCTTCATGGTGTCGCCATACACACCCACAATCTCGTACAAACGGTAGATCAGCGGGTCCTGGGGCACACCGCCTTCCCAGGCTTTCTTCGGGCACACCTGCAATGCTTCTGCCACCGGTTTATCCAGGCCCAGGGTTTCGCAAAGGGCGAACGCCTTGTCTTCGGTGAAGCTGTTCATGCCCAGGCAAGCTGAGGTGGTGAACACCGGGGACATGCCGATAGCTTCAGCAATGGCTTCCCAGGTCATGCCCTTGGCAACTTTGGCTTCCAGGATTTTCGCGGTCATCAGTTCTTTGTTCATCATGGGTATTTCCTCTTGTGGACAATCAACATCAAGCATTCACCGCTCTCGCGGTGGTTTCGGTCTTGGTCTCGGATTCGGCCGGCGCCGGGTCGGGCGTCAGCTCATCGGTGCTGGGGTCTACTACTCTCGGGCTGCCATCCTGCTCCGGCAGCGCTGAGCCACTGCGATTCACCAGAAAATCCACCAGGTAATGCCGGATCTTTTGATGGGCAGGGTTCTGGAAAATGGTGGCCCGGGAGCGCGGGTGCGGCAGGTTTACCTTCACACTCTCGGCGATGCGGGCGTTGGGGCCGTTGGACATCAGGAAGATGCGGTCAGACAGCAGAATGGCCTCATCCACATCGTGGGTGATCATGAACACGGTCTGGCGGGTTTCTTCCCAGATTTTTACCAGCTCGTCCTGAATCACCCCGCGGGTGAGGGCATCCAAAGCGCCGAAGGGTTCATCCAGCAACAGCAGCTCTGGCTGGGTGGCGAAGGCGCGGGCGATGCTCACTCGCTGCCGCATACCGCCAGACAGCTGGGAGGGCTTGCGGTCCATGGCGTGGTCCAGGCCGACCATTTTCAGGTAGCGCTCGCTGTGCTCTCGCACCTTCTCTTTGGACCAGCTGGGCCAGCGAGCCTTTACCCCAAAGATGATGTTGTTCAGAGCGGTTTTCCAGGGCAGCAGGCTGTAGTTCTGAAACACCACGCCGCGCTCCAGGCCCGGGCCTTTCACTTCCTTGCCGTTCATCACCACGTTGCCGGTACTGGCCTCATCCAGGCCAGCCAACACGTTCAGGATGGTGGATTTGCCGCAGCCGGAATGGCCGATGATGCACACAAACTCCCCTTTCTGAAGGGCGAATCGGATATCTTCGAAGACCGTCAACTCACCGCCCTGCCCGTCCGGGTATACCTTCGACAATCCATCTACTTCCAGAAATGACTTACTCATAACACTTCTCCAGTCGGAGGGTTCTGGCGGGCGCCAGCTCAGTGGCGCCCTGCCCGATCATTCTTTGTATTCAACGAGCTTCTGAGCCTTGCCCAGGGCCAGGTCCAGCAGCATGCCCACCACCCCGATCATCAGGATGGAGAAGATCACACTGGCCAGGTCGAGGTTGTTCCACTCGTTCCACACGTAGTAACCAATACCGGTGCCACCCACGAGCATTTCCGCCGCCACAATCACCAGCCAGGCGATGCCGATGGAGATGCGCATGCCGGTCAGGATGGTGGGTGCCGCAGCCGGCAGGATCACCGTAAGGGCGGTTTTTATGGGGTTGAGTTCGTGAGTGCGGGCCACGTTTACCCAATCCTGGCGAACGTTGGCGACACCAAAGGCGGTGTTCAGCAGCATTGGCCAGATGGAGCAGATAAAGATCACGAAGATGGCCGACGCATCCGAATCCTGGATGATGAACAGTGCCAAAGGCATCCAGGCCAGGGGTGATATGGGCCGAAGCACCTGGATGTAGGGGTTGAGCGCCTTATACATCAGCGGCGACATGCCGATCAGAAAGCCCAATGGCAGTGCAATCGCCATGGCGGCCAGATACCCGGTCAACACCCGGTAAACCGAGTAGGCCAGTTGAATCCCGATACCCTTGTCGTTGGCACCGGCGTCATAGAACGGATTGGAAAGCTCTGCCCAGGCCACCCTGATGACGGCAGAGGGAGGCGGCACCCGGGATTCCTGGTCTGCGCCACCCATTAACAGTTCGTACTCAGACACAGCTTCCTGAGCCGCCGGTGGCTGTGTTGCCATTTCCCACATACCAAGGGCCAGAATCAGGAACGACACCGACAGCAAGGTCGCTCTCACATTCAACGAGGCCATGATTACACCCTCCCGATGGCAAAGCTGCGGGCGTACTCTTCCGGCGTTTCCGGATCAAAGGTTTTGCCCATGATGGTGTGGGTTTTGTAGGTTTCGGTGGGTGCGGTGTAGCCCATCTCACGCATCAGTTTGCCGGTTTCACCCGCCAGGTAGACCTGCTCGGCGATGCCTTTGTAATCCACATCGCCTTCGATGTAGCCCCAGCGCTTCATCTGGGTGAGAATCCACACGCCCATGGAATGCCATGGGAACGGGTCGAAATCGATACGGTCCGGCACGTTCTGCACCTCGCCCAGGCCGTCCGCATAGCGACCCGTCAATACCTGCTGGATGACTGGCACCGGCTGGTTGAGGTAGTTTCGTGGGGCAATGGCCTCGGCGATCTCTTTGCGGTTTCCAGGCTCATTGGAGTACTGGGTAGCGTCGATGATCGCTCGCAGCAGGGCGCCATAGGTGTTCGGGTTCTGGGTGGCAAACTTCTGGCTGCAGGCAAAGGCGCAGCACGGGTGCCCTTCCCAGATATCCTTGGTGAGCATGTGAATGAAGCCGACCTTCTCCCATACCGCACGCTGGTTGAAGGGGTCTGGTGACAGGTAGCCATCCAGGTTACCGGCGCGCAGGTTGGCAACCATCTCAGGTGGCGGCACCACCCGGATCTGAACATCTTTATCCGGGTCAATTCCGTTTTCAGCCAGGTAATAGCGCAACAGGAAGTTGTGCATAGAGTATTCAAAAGGTACACCGAACTTGAAGCCTTTCCATTGCTTCGGATCCCGCTTGTCCTTGTGGTCTACGTGCAGAACAATAGCCTGGCCGTTAATGTTCTCCACTGCTGGCATGATGAACGGCTCCGGCGTGGAACCGGCCCCCATGGTCATGGCCAGGGGCATGGGAGTCAGCATGTGGGAAGCATCGTATTCACCCGCCAGGGACTTGTCCCGGGCCACGGCCCAGCCAGCGGTTTTGGTGACAGTTACATCCAACCCATATCGCTCGTAGAAGCCCATCGGGTGCGCCATAATAATCGGCGTGGCGCAGGTGATCGGCACAAAGCCGACGTTGAGCTTGGTTTTCTCCAGCTTACCGAGAGACTCCTTCACCGCCGCCTTGGCTTTGTCCATGGGGAACACGGAGCCCAGCAATGCCGCTGCGGTGCCCGCCCCCATCATCTTCATAAAGCTGCGACGGCTATGATCGTTATGGCCGAACACGGAGCGCACCACAGCGCTTTCAATGGCGCGGTCCATCATGGCTTCAGAATCCATCCCGGTGGCGGACTCCTGAGACTGCGATCCCCCGGTCTGGCGGAGGTTCAACGAGGCAGACGGCAGGCTATCGCCAGGCTTACATTCCGGGCAGCCGCAGGTTTTGGCGTGGATCAGTGACTGGTCGCCGTCAAACGGGTTTCCTAGGCTCTTGGTTGTCATGGTGCACTCTCCCTACTCTCAGATAGTTTTTTGCACTCTTGCGGTGCAACTAAGACTCTGGTTTTGCCCGGACCTGTTCCGGCCTTGGCAAACAGCACGTTCTGAGAGGACTATTGCGGGGTTCATGCCAACTTCGAGGATATTTTTAACTACCTGTTTTTAATGACATTTATCAAGTCCAGCACCGTTCAGTCGCACTACGATATTTCGTAGATTACGATTTCTCGTAGTATTAGCTTCGATTTTTCGTAGTTGGCACAGGCTTTGTTTGGTTTCTTCCGTCACTCAAACGGAAGCCGGCATGAAACAGCCCGAACGCAGCGAAACTCACCAGTGGATCAACCACCTGCCCGAGGCCGCCCTTGTGGTGGATGCCGGCCAGGACCTGATCCTCGCCGCCAACAACGCCATGGCCCGAATGGCCGGCACCGATAGACAATCCATTGCCAATATGGCGTGCACCCAACTGTTTGCCGACCAGCGGCCGCAGCTAATCAACTTTACTGAGGAGACCCTGTTTCGTAGTCATGGCTGGAGCCGTGACTTCCACCTGAAACACCGGGATGGCCACACGGTTGAACTGGAAATTTCTTCTTCCTGCGTTGGAGAGGCAGAAGCCCAAACCCTGTTACTTCTGCTGCGAGACCGCCGACAACTGAGAACCCTGCGCGAACGCCACGAAGCCAATCACTACCACCGGGGCGGGCTGCTGGAATGGCGGCGCGTGGAAGAGCTTTTCAAGGATATGGAGCGGGAAAATCAGCTGATTCTGCATGCCGTTGGCGAGGGCATATACGGCGTCGATGCCGAAGGTCGCACCACCTTCGCTAACCCTGCAGCAGAGCGCATGCTGGGCTGGCGCATGGATGAACTTATGGGTAGGGTAATACACCGCGTTGTTCACCACTCCCACGAAGACGGCAGCCTTTACCCACTGAAAGAATGCCCTATCTACGGTGCCTTTCGGGATGGCAGCATCAAGCGTGTGGGCGACGACTGGTTCTGGCGCAAAGACGGCACCGGGTTCCCGGTGGAATACACCAGCACCCCGATCATGGATAACGGCCACCCGGTGGGTGCAGTCGTGGTGTTCCGGGACATCTCCGCCAGGCTGCAAGCCCAGAAGGAACTGCAGTCAGCACTGGAAGAAGTAGAGAGCCTGAAACGCCGACTGGAAATGGAAAATGCCTACCTACAGGAAGAACTCAGCGCGGAGTTCCACTTCCACGAAATCCTCGGCCAGAGCGACGCCATCAAAGCCATCGTTCGGCGCATCGGCATGGTGGCCCCCACAGATGCCAACGTTCTGATCACCGGCGAATCCGGCACCGGCAAGGAGTTGATTGCCCGAGCCATCCACCAGGCCAGCACCCGACGCGACCGCCCGCTGATCCGGGTGAACTGCGCCGCTATTCCAAAAGACCTGTTTGAGAGCGAATTCTTCGGCCACATCAAAGGCGCCTTCACCGGTGCCGTGAACGACAGAATCGGCCGATTCGAACTGGCCGACGGCGGCACCCTGTTTCTGGATGAAGTGGGTGAAATCCCTTTGGAATTGCAGGGCAAGCTGTTGCGGGTGCTTCAGGATCAGCAGTTCGAACGCGTGGGTGAGAACAAGACTCGCGCCGTCGATGTAAGAGTCATTGCGGCCACCAACCGGGATTTGAAAACGGAGGTGCAGGAGAAGACCTTCCGGGAAGATCTGTATTTCCGCCTGAACGTGTTCCCCATCGAATCCATCCCCCTGCGCAGGCGGCTTGAAGATGTTCCCATGCTCGCCCAGGAATTCCTGAACCGGGCCTGCCAGAAGTTCAATCGGCCGCCACTGGTTCTGACCGAGCGAGATGTGGCTACCCTCAAGGCCTACCACTGGCCGGGCAACGTTCGCGAGCTGGAAAACGTGATCGAGCGCCAGGTGATTACCGCCGATGGCCGCCTGGACCTTGACCTTCCGGGGTCTGAGCCGCAAGCGCTTGCGGCAATGAACTCAACACCATCGCGCCATTACGACAGTGAGCTGTTGACTGAGGTAGACCTGAAGGAGCTGGAGAAGCAGAACCTGATCAAGGCGCTGAAAATGACTGGCGGGCGCGTATTCGGAGACGACGGTGCGGCGGCGCTACTTGGCATCAAGCCGACGACTCTGAACTCACGCCTGGGCAAGCTCAAGTTGGATGCTCGGCAGTATCGGGCTTCTTAGGTGCGCGCTTGGGCTTGGCCTCCTAGCCTTCTGGGTGTGCGGGCGGGTACGCGGGGTATGGGGTATTTTTCTTCTGGGAAAAACAACTCGCTTCGCTCAGACATCTTTTTCCCTGCCAGAAAAATACCCCACACCCCCCCTACCGACGGGCAG
>NZ_JBEPPY010000039.1:0-7826 GCF_040547575.1 Marinobacter sp. MBR-99
AAGAACCCCGCCTACGCCCTGATGCACGAACACAGCGCAGGCGGTGTGAACCACCGGGTAGACTACCAGCACTACGACTACCCCGGCCGCTACAAAGCCGACGCCAGTGGCCAGCCCTTCACCCAGGCCAGACTGGACGCCCTCAGAAACGACGCCAGCCTGGCCAAGGGCGAAAGCAACCGCCCCGACTTCACCCCCGGCGCCAAAGTCGAGCTGCAGGACCACGACAGCCAGAGCCTGAACCGGGAATGGCTGCTGACCGCCATCACCCACACCGGCAAGCAGCCTCAGGCGATGCAGGAAGAAGGTGGCAGCCAGCCCACCAGCTACCACAACGACTTCACCGCCATCCCCGCCGATAAAACCTGGCGCCCGCTGTGCGAACACAAACCGATGATGGACGGCCCCCAGATGGCCATCGTCACCGGCCCCGAGGGTGAGGAGATCCACTGCGACCAGTACGGACGAGTCAAAGTACGCTTCCCTTGGGACCGCTACTCAAAAAACGACGAACACAGCAGTGCCTGGCTGCGAGTCAGCCAGGGCTGGGCTGGCGGCCAATACGGCTTTATGGCCCTGCCCAGAATCGGCAACGAAGTAATAGTTTCCTTCCTGGACGGCGACCCGGACCAGCCCATCATCACCGGCAGGACTTACCACGCCACCAACACACCGCCTTATGCGCTGCCAGAACACAAAACAAGAACCACCCTGAAAACCAAAACCCACAAGGGTGAGGGCAGTAATGAGTTGCGCTTTGAAGACGAAGCCGACCAGGAACAGATCTACGTCCACGCCCAGAAAGACCTGGACCTGCTGACGGAAAACAACCGTACCGAAGTCATCAAGAACGACAGCCACCTGACGGTGGAGAACCACCAGTTCAGCCATGTGAAAGCGGCAGACCACTGCACCACTGATGGTGAAAGCCGAGCCTCCGTCGGCGCCGATTGCAGCCAGACCATCGCCGGCAGTTTCCACCAGAAGACCGGCCGCACCATGGCCTCGGAAGCCGGCACAGAAGTTCATCACAAAGCCGGTGCGAAAGTGGTGCTGGATGCCGGGGCGGAGCTGACGATTTCTGGTGGCGGCAGCTTTATCAAGCTGGACCCAAGCGGGGTTACCTTGGCTGGGCCGGGGATCAAGATAAATTCTGGTGGGGCGCCGGGGAGTGGTTCAGGGCAGGGGGCTGTGATGCCCGGGATGCCTACGGATCTGGAAGGCCATGTTCATCACACCGTGGAGCCTGACATGTTAGCGGACGTTCCCCTAACTGCTCCCCAGCTAAACAACCTGAGGTCCGATGCGCCTTTCTGCGAGGAATGTGTTAAGTGCCGGGACGGGGTATGTGATGTCTGAAACGTCGGATTTTCGCACTCAGCTAAGACTTGTCGGTGAAAGTCTTGACTGCGAGGGCTCGATTTTCCTTGTGCTGAGCGGGACTAGTGAGGCTGCACCTGTGTCTCACTTTTATAAGGCGGACGGCATGACAGCTCGCCCTCTATTTCTCGGTACTCAGTACGCGAGCTGGCAGGAGGTAATGCCCTTTCTGGCACAGGTCAATAACACAAGCTCCTTTCTGGACTGGATAGATGAAACCGACAGTATTGATTGGGGTTGGGGTTTGGTGAGTGATGCGTCTTTTGATGAGGTCTTCTGCCATATTCGAAGTCTGACCAAGATATTCCTTCCTGAAGGACAAGAGGTGTTCTTCCGGTATTGGGCCCCGCGTTTTTGGGGTGCAATTCTCGAAAATGTTGACGAGATTTGTCGCGCACAATTAATGGGGCCGGTTGGTGCGGTAGTAATGCCTGACGGGCGCCGCTTACAGCACCCCGGCACTCCGGCGGTCGCTAAGCCAGTACCAGAGTTCCCATGGTTCTCGCTTCCAGCGGCAACACTGACGAAGATTGCATCTCTCTGTTGGGATCAGTTGGTGGACAACACAATCTCCGTGCTAGGCGAAAAGAAACCATCTGCGTTGAGTCGCTATCCCTCACCGATCGCACGACAGAAAGTTGAGCGTCAATTGAGGCGGCTCGCCACTGGAGAAGTGCTCACGGAACTTTCTCCAGAACAAGTCCAGACCATACACCAAGCTCTGATGCACGAGGCATTGCAGGGCGCGCACTGATGAGGATGAATCAATGAGCGAGTCAGGGACGGCTCTTTCGACTTCAGAACAGGCTTCCGGTGCACTTCCGGATATCAACGCCATCACCCGTGAACTCAGGGAATCTCTAGCGTCCACATTTGACGACTGGCGTGAGGGCTGGTTCTCGTCGATCTTCATGGGGACTGAGCAAGTTCTGGAGGTTAATGGTGAGGCCGAGCGCGAGGGCGTCGATGAGAACAAGGTCGTTTCCTCTACGGTGGCCCCCTGTGAAGAAACCCGGAAAATCAAAATTGCCCATTTTCATGAGAATGTGAGCAAGACCCCGATTCCCTCTACGCGTTTCCAAATTCAGGAGTATACCGGCTGGTTATTTAAGAGTTGGGATACGATCCACAGCGGCACCACTGATGAGAATGGACTGGCCGAAGTTCCGGTTACGCCTGGTAAGGAATACCGAGTGGTTATGTCACCGGACGTTACCCAGGCCGATATGGATGCTCTTTATGAAACCTATGAAGGTTTTATCGAACGCTGTTGCGCCCTGCTCGAGAATACTTGGCAGAACGGTGCTCGGCAGGAGTGGGAACGTTATCTGTCGATGCGATCGGTCGAGCAGTCGCTGGCGACCTATGGGAGATTTCAGCAGGGTATTTCAGACGGCTTTATAGGCGTGCTGGATGATATTCGAAGAATCTACGATGTAATCTGCGGTCTGCTCGATCATGACTTCAGCAATCTGCCTGAGGATATCCGTGACCAGCTGGAAACCCTGAAAAAAGCAGACGAGGCCTATCTGAAGGCTTGCCTGGTGGCCAACGACGAGATTTTCCTGTTCCTGGTGATGTATACGGTACGGCAGTATTTTCGATTGTTGGCACCCACTCAGGTGGCTGAAGTCTCAGGTGAGCTTGTAGGGCAAATTCTTTTTGACGTGGTTGTAGGCCTGATTATCACCGGGGGTGCCGGCCTGGCTGCGAAATATGGTGCTCGAATTGGTAGTAAAGCGGCCGCGAGCGCAATGAATGTGGCAGACAGTGCTCGAACCAGTAAAAACATTCTTGGTGAATTTCTCGGTCAGTTCGCCCGGGAGTTTCAGGACTTCATGGAAAGCATTGGCACCAACCACCGGGCGATCCAGGTTGCCGGGGGCAGTCGCCTGGATGCATCTGGCACTCAACGTGGGGCAGATGTTCGTAACAGAAACCAGGTTTACAGCCAGATTGCTGACGACGACCAGGTAACGAATTTGCAGTCCAGCGGTCGCAATCATGCTGCAACCAGTGAAAGCAGTAACCCACCACCTCGTGACGAACGTTCGCCATCTGAAACCGATCAGGGGCGCACCACCCAGGATAACAGTTCCACAGAAAAGGTAGCTGACCCGATCAGTACAGTCACCGGTGAAGAGGTACTTGAACTCACTGACGCGCGACTTCCTGGAGCACTGCAGTTCGAATTTAAACGCGTGTACCGGTCCGGAAGCAGCGATCGACGCTTCGACATGGGGTATGGCTGGCGGCACAGCCTGAACCATAGTCTGAGTTTCGAGGCAGACGGTATCATCTGGCATGACCATGAGGGTAAGAATACTCGCCTTCCCGAGCTAGACCGCGCACCGTTCGGTACCAACTCACAGTCTGGTATGGCGGCCTGGAAAGACGGCGAGCTGATTGTTACCTGTGCTGGGGAAAAGGCTCCTCGATACCATTTTCGCCGGGAGGGTGACCTGGGGGTATTGGTCGAGATTTCAGATCGATATGGTAACCAACTCCGGGTTGGCTACGACCTCAATGGTCAGCTGGAGCGGATTGTTAGTGATAGTGGGCACGCGCTGGAGTTCGGGTTTGAGCACAAGCGTCTTAAAACTGTAAGCCTGCTTCATCGCAAACTGACCGATACCGGTTATCAATGGCAGACACTGCGAGAAGAACGCCATTACCAATACGATGAAAACGACAACCTGGTTGCTGTTGAAGACCCAGTTGGAGGCATCGAACGATACGGTTACAACAACCACATGCTGATCAGCCGCCAACTGGCCGGCGGATACAGTTTTTACCTGGAATGGGACAAGACTGAGCCTCAGGGTCGCTGTATCCACCAATGGGGTGACAGTGCACAGGTTGATACCCGCTTCGAGTGGGATGATGAGATGCATAGCTGCACAGTCAGTTATGTGGACGGCAGCAAGGAAATCTGGCGCTATGATGGCTCCGCCCAACTGCAGGAAAAAATTGACCCGGATGGCGCCAAACATTTCAGTGAATACGATGACAATGGTCAGCTACTGGCCACGGTTGACCCCATGGGGGCGCGCACTGAATATCAGTACGATAAAAACGGACGACTGCAAGGTAAAGTCGGGCCTGACGGGCAGCCGATTCTGTTTACCTACCGTAAGGGGCGCATCGCGGAAATCCATCGGGGCGGGCAAGTCTGGAAGTTTGATTACAACAGCCAAGGTGACCTGTTAGCTGAGACCGATCCGAAAGGACGGATAACCCGGTATCGGTACAACCCGCAGGGCCAGCTTGTTCAGGTTAACCTGCCCGATGGCCGAGCTCATAAGTGGGGCTGGAACGACCACGGCCAGTTGATCGAGGAAACCACACCCACGGGTGCTTTTTATCAGTACCGATACGACGAGTTCGGCCAGTTGCTGGCAAAGAAAGACGCGCGGGGTGCTATTACCCGTTATCAGTACGATGGCCTGGGGCGGGTGACCGATGAAATTCTCTCTGGAAACCGGCGCAGGCAGTATCACTACAATCACTACAACAAGGTCACCCGCTTTGTTGATGAGCAGGGAAGGGAAACCCGCTACGAGTATGGTAACAACCTCCACCTTCTGACCCGTCGTATTAACCCGGATGGCAGCGAACTGCGCTACCGCTATGACCATCACCGTTTCTTGGTTACGCATATCGAAAACGAGCGGGGGGAAGAATATCGTATTGATTACTACCCGAACGGGCTGGTCAAACAAGAAACCGCCTTTGACGGCCGTCGCACCGCCTACCAGTATGACCTTAACGGCCACCTGATCGAGAAGGCGGAGTACGGAACCACCAGTGACGTCTTGCAAACCACGGCTTATGAGCGGGACGAACTCGGACGGTTACTGAAAAAAGTGCTGCCAGATGGGCGTGACATCCAGTACGGCTACAACGCTGATGGCAAGCTCATCGGCGTGGATGATGGCTCCTGGCCTCTGGTTTTCGAATACGATGAATACGGGCTACTAACCACGGAACATCAGGGCTGGGCCACCCTTCGATATCGCTACGATGATATGGATCGTCTGAGCGGAATGGTTCTGCCAGATGGTCAAACACTGTCTTATGAGCATGATAAAGCGGGACTACTATCAGGCATTGACCTGAACGGACAGCGACTGACTCGTCACCGCATGGCTGCGACTGGCGAGGAAATGGAGCGGCAGCAAGGCGACCTGTTGAGCGCTTATGTCTATGACGAAGAGGGGCGCCTGACCCAGCACCGCATACACCAGGGCCAGATCAAGGATATCGCCGCCCAGAGGGATTACCAGTACGACCCCAACGGGAACCTGAAAACCATTCAGGACAGCCGAAAAGGCCTGCGGGAATATGTCTACGACCCCATGGACCGCCTGGTTGGCGTGCGTGGAGATATCTATGAACAACTGATCCACGACCCCGCTGGCAATCTGCTGGAACAGAGCCAGGGTGCCTCAACGGACAACCGCACTAATGTACGTGGCAACCGCCTTACGATGCATGGCGACTGCCACTACGAATACGACGAATTTGGCAACCTGACCGAAGAGCGCCGGGGCAAAGATCAGAAACTGGTCACCCGCTACAGCTATGATTGCCAACACAGACTGACCAGCGTCATCAAACCGGACGGCAGTACCTGGCACTACGAATACGATGCTTTTGGTCGCCGTATCGCCAAAACCAACGGCCTGACGAGAACCGAATTCCTGTGGCAGGGCGACCGACTCATTGCTGAAGAAACCGGGGATCAGTATCGCACCTATATCTACGAACCCGACAGTTTCAAACCCCTGGCGCTGGTGGATGGCCACGGCCCGGAACAAGCCGAGGTCTATTATTACCACCTGGACCATTTGGGAACGCCCCAGGAACTGACCAACCAGCAGGGCAAACTCGTGTGGTCGGTTACCTACCGCGCCTACGGTAATGTTGTTCAGCAACAAGTTGCAGAAATCGACAATCCGCTCCGCTTCCAGGGCCAGTACCACGACCCGGAAACCGGCCTGCATTACAACCGGCATCGATACTACAACCCGAATACGGGGCGATTCATCACGCCGGATCCGATTGGTCTTGCGGGTGGGTTGAATAATTATCAGTATGTGCCTAATCCTACTGGGTGGGTGGATCCGTTGGGGTTGGTGGTGAAGCGGGGAAGCTGTCCCGCCGATAGCGATGGTCGATCAAATGTGCTGCCGAGAGGTACTGTTTTCGAGGGAGAAGTCTATCGTTACGAACAGCCCGCGCGAATTGGCACCACTTGGGATGCGCATAAGTATAATCAGGCAGCAAATCACCGCTACACGAGCCCTGGAGATACAGGTGTCTATGCTGGGACTAGTCCTGCGACCGCTCAAGCGGAGATCGCCCATTATGGAGCATTGGACGGGAGAGAATTAGTAAGCCGGGTCACGAGAGTTGAAAATGTGTTGGATTTAACTGATCCGAGTATAAGGCGGGCACTGGGGGTTGATTTGGCGGACATAACTTCAAATGACTACACAAAAACCCATGAAGTGGGTCGATTCGCGAAAGATAACGGCTTCAGGGCTATTTTGGCTCCATCTGCCAGAAATCCGGGTGGTTCAAACCTAGTTGTATTTGAAGGGGTTAAGGAGTCTCAGTAATGAAAAATGCGCAATGGCAAAACTACGTTGATGCTATGCCGGACGTTGACATAGATGATCCATATGTGAAAAAGCTTCTTGCACTTATTGGGGATAATGGGTTGGTAAAGGCAATTTATTTCCACCTTGGTAATACAGCAATTAGTTGGTTGGATAAGCCTGTTCCTGCTTTAGGGCATAAAAAGCCAAGAGAGTGCCTTCAGAGCCGAGACGGGATTGCTTTGCTTAAAGAAACTTTGATGAGGATGCCATGCTGAATAGGGTCTAATGAGTTGCATATGGTGCGGTTCTTGTATGCAATTTGAAAGTGGAACGACAGGGAAAGGACCAGAAACTGGTCACCGGTTATGCCCTCGACTGCCAACACAGGCTTCCCAGCGTCACAAAACTGGACGGGTGCACCTAGCACTACGAATACGATGCGTTCGGCGGCCGAGTCGCCCAAACCGATGACCTGACAGAAACCGAATTTCTCTAACGGGGCGACAGCCTGGACGGTCACTTGTAATGAGGTGTGTATTTACACAGATCTATTTACAAGCTCAAAAGGTCTTATGGTAATCACTGCCCGACTTTCCAAAGCGACTCGAACATTGATTTAAAAAAAAGAATCCTGAGGGATTCAAAAATCCAAGGAAAGGAATAAAACGATGAAATTCATTGGTGCGCTGACCTGCGCTCTCATTCTGGCTGTTGCCGGCTATTTCTGGTTCTCCGAAACGCCCCCCGGCGATTTTCAACCCAGTTGTCCAAATGACCGCGTTTAAGCGGCCAGTTTATTGCGCTCAATTTCCTGCAACTTGCCAGGGTTGAGCGATACCG
>NZ_JBEPPY010000040.1:0-6355 GCF_040547575.1 Marinobacter sp. MBR-99
TTGAGTTTTTCTTGATCCACTTGTGTACCCACGATGGTATCCTTTTGAAAAGATTACTCAGTCGTGGGCAGTTACACAATTTGGTTTACAGCCTCCAAGGCTACCGTCTCAGTTCTGCCGGACCAAAGGCCATTTCATTTATGGGATAAATCATAATCGACCAGATACCAACCCCAGCTACACGGCGATGCAAAGCCAGCCGTTGCCAAGCCTCATCAACACTAAACTACACAGTCGCTCCAAAATACATCAGCATCAGCAGTTCCATAAAGATTTCTAATTGTCGTTATTTTGTCCTTACAAAATGAGCTTATGATGCCGACGTATCCATGGGAATAATCTGATTATGTAGAGTCTATATTCATCGCATAGATTTGAAATCTTCTTTTATTGCCTCCGCTTCGGATTTCCATGCCTGGAACATCTGTTGGCTTTCGCGGCTCTGATTAAGCATATGCTCCACCTCTGCGACTTGCTCCCTGAGCTCAATATAGTTCCCAAAGAACATTTCCTTGAACTGGACAGAGTTGATCAGTGTCAGCAGTTCCTCCCGCTGCTTCTCGAAATTGCTCACCATTTTGGCAATCGCGTTCTGGAACTCGATTTGGCGCTTATGTTCTTCCCAGCTATCCCATACCTCAAACGCCAACCCTACTGCAGCAAGTGCTCCGTTCGCACCTTTGGCAAATTTGGTCGCCCCCCAGGGTTTGAATTTAAGATACTTACCAATATCGACCCCAACGGACTTCGCAACATTAACAACGCCGTCCCGGGCGGCCAGGACCGAATCCTTGTTAATGAACTTTCCCTTCAGTACATGGTTTACACCCTGCTTTCCCATCGACTTGATTGTTGTGTTGAAGTGACTGACCTCGTTATCAAAGCCAATCTGCATTTTCTCGACTTCCAGCGTAATCGGCTGCACCTGACGGCTGAACTCATTCTGTAACCGCGTGGCAATCACAATACCCTCAGAGCCGATTTCACGTTCAAAGAAATCACCGAAGGTTTCAAGACTACAACCTTTAACCTTCAGGATAAGGTCGGAAAAATATCGGGCTACGAACTCCCGAAGGCCTATCCTTGCATCTTCGATATCCCGCTCGGTGGTCGCTAGCTGCAGCTTCAGATGGTTATTCAACTCATCCAGCTTGGTGACTTCCTGTGAGATCTTCTGGTCGTTCTCTATCGCTATTGGCAACTGTTTACTCAGAACATCGCGAATAACACTGGCCCGCATTTCCTTTGCGAGGGCAGCTGCACCACCGTTGTTTTGGATCTTCTGGGCCGTCTCTGCCTGAAGCTCAGTAATATGCGACAATTCTTTAAATTCGTCCGGATTCTGAAGCCAGTGGTCAACGCCCAGATCAAACGGATTTGCCGCTACAGCAACTACCGATAGTTCTTTCTCTTCTTCGGCTTCCAGGTCTATTGCCGCGCGAAGTCTGCCAACGACATTGTCACATTTAACTTTGACGTTATCACGGTAGTCATCTTCGTCTTCTACATCCGCCACCTCGTCGAAGCGGCTGAGCACGAACACCGTCCTGGGCAGAAGCCCCAAGGTCCGGAACAACCAGGCCAGATCGTCCTCGTGACTCTCCTTGATCGGGTTCGTCGGGTTCATGACATACAGGACCAAGTGTGCTTCGCTCACGTATTTCTTAGTGATGTCCTTATATTTTTCTATAGCTTGCTTCTCGGCGTTGTATTTTTCCTTGAAGCCAAACAGACCCGGGGTATCAATAAGAACAAAGTCCTCACCCACCTCGTAAACCTTCACCTCATTAGAAGATTCACTGTGGCTAATTTTCATGCTGGACTTATCAAGCTGTTCCATCCAAGCGGCGGCAATAGACGTTTTGCCCTCTGAAAAACCGCCTATGAGTGCGACCTTGAGTCGTTCGCCGGACACCGACTGTATGGCTGTTTGAAGCTTGGCCCCCAACTCTTGATCGATCGGAACCCCGGCTTTTTCACCTTGCATCAAAAACTTCGAAAGCCTGTTCAACAGCTCCAGAGATTCGTTCTGCTGGTCTTTGAAGGTATCGAGAGTGTCTTTCATTACAGAGCTCCTGTAGCTTCAATCATGCCCGACAATGTCTTGATTTTTATGTTCGACTGGTTAATCAGGTCTGCGTGTGCCCTCGCCTTGTTCGCAGGTCTGGCGAGTGCCTTCTCTATTTCACTGATTGTTTTTTCCATCTCAGGGAAACCTTGTTCGAGACTTTCATGCAATGATTCGCGCAATTGGCCGGTTATGTTTCTGAGGTTTTCATCAGCTGCTTTACGTTGCTGGGCTTTTTTGTAACTGGAGCTCAGGAACCCACGCACGGCCTTGTATGCACCGATTGCGATACTGGCAGCTCCCATACCGATAACTAACCAGCCCGCTGGGTTCCACCACATTAGTACTCCACCGGCGATGACTGCCAGCAGGTTCGTCAACCGCAAACCATTGTCGATATCCAGTTTGAGGTCGAAGTCACGATTAATGTCAGCACTGGCAATAGTGGTGTAGATATCCGTCAACTCGCGACCTTTATCCTCGAAACGCTTGACTATATTCTCAGTCTCTTTTTCAAAGCGTTCGATCTCCTTAGCCATCGCCTTCTTCAACCTTTCACTCAACCGCTCCTGATGGATTTCGATCAGCTGTTCCAACTTCGTTTTAAAGGCGTCATTGCTGATATCGTCGTCGATTTCTGAATACACTTCGTTCAGAACATCGCTACTGAAGCCGTCAATCGAGGTCTCGGCAGATGATTCGAGGCGCTTCCTGAACGACGAAAAGCCGCTTCTGATTTGTTTCTTCGAACTCTGCTCGCCTAGGCGCAGGTTCGAAGCTAACTCTGAAATTCCCTCCCCTACCTGATTAAGGACGACAGCTGTCTTGTCCAGAGCGTCCTTGACCTTGAAGAGGTTGGCCCGTTGGATCTTTTGTTGACTACCCTCCAGCAGACTGTCCTTTATAAGGCGAATAAATGCCTCTACGCCGGATAACTCGATCAGCTGGTCTGCTTCAAAATCAGATAGAGCTTTCTTACGGCGCCTCGCGTTCTGTGACTCTGGCGCAAAATGACCTGTTGCCGCCAGTAAGGCCGGAAGTGAGGTCAATGGGCGCACGCCTTGGAAATGCGACCCGAGCTGTTCCTTCATTTTTCCTTCAAGTTCCTGCAAGCTGAAGCATTCATCTTCGGAGATCAGGGGGCGATCCTTCAGCGCATACTTGGGATTTATTACTTTCTTATTAAAAACACACCAGACCTCAGTCGAAGCCCCCAGATGAGTTTTGATCTTCTCGAGGGTACCTTTCCTCCGATCCTTGTCACCCGTTTGTGGAGGTGCAGGCTGGTTCGTGACGTAGAACACTGCATGCGCTGCTTGAAGAGCTTTCTCAATCTCCTCCGCGATCAGGCGTTCAGTACCTTCTATTCCTGGCACGTCGAGTAGAGCAAACTTTTGTCCATCTATGCTGAAGTCGAATCGTTGCGTCCGACGAGTAAAATCTGAGCGGCCATCTCCTATGATTCCGCCGTCTGCCAGAGCTTCGAGCTCCGGCAGACGTTCCATGAACTCCTGCAGATTTTTCCTGACATCAGCCAAATGGTTTTCCAGTCCTGCTTTCTGTTCATTCAGTGTCGACAGCCTGCTCTCGCCTTCTACATTGATCTTGAGAAAAAGCTGTTCTTCGCGAGCAAGGGCCAGCTCTTCTTCCATCTTCCTGAACAGCCACAAAAACTTCTGCCACAGGGACGCCGTCCGCTTTCGCTCCAGTACCAGCTTCCCAAACTTCGCGATCTTGTTGTTGCACTCCGCACTTATCTGTTCATAATTAGCAGACACTTCTTCATATTTATGGCGGAGACCTTCAAGCTCCTGTTCAACTTGCTCTGCCTCTTGGTGAAGCTCCTTCAGCCTCTCACCTGTCAGCTGGTATCTATTCTGAAAAAACCGGAAGGCTTCCTGATCTTTCAACTTGCTGGCTTCTTTCAGTAATACCCTCAGGGTCTCTATGATTGTGGATTTTCCCGCACCCGTTTCTCCATAAAACGCAATAGTGAAGGTATTCCACTCAGCATTGGTTTCAAGCGATTCCAACTGCTCCTGTAGGCTCGATCGATGGTCCTCGAGTAAGGAATGTGCTTCACGCTGAGCGCCATTTAATTGCTCATCGTCTGACTCGGTGGTTAGCTCACCGATAATGCCGTCCAATTCAGCATTGACCCCACGATACAGTTTACTTGGTTCATCTAAATTCAGCTTCATGCAATCATCCACTATTAGCCGCTTTCCAAAGCATCGTTCAATACCCGCTACACAGTCTTTGATAGTAAAAAACCACCGATTTTGACTTAGCCGTAGAAATCGAGTCACACCTTAAAATATGACTCTGCCATTAAAGTACTATCACAACATCGCTATTCTCGACCAACCAAAGTCTTGCTGAATATCTCCCACGCCAGCCGATAATCCTCATCTCCGTCCTCCGGACCGTTGGTGAACGGTGTCGTTTATATAGCGTTTATGCACGACAAACTCCTTATTGCTGGCTTCTTATTGGAAGGCTTCGGGGAGGGTGAACATGATGTGATTGGTTGGGCCATAATAGGCTTCAGCTCGTCCTGGCGCACAACACCACACTGAACGTAGTTGAAGGTAAATAATACAGACATGTGCCCCTCCCAACTGTCTGGTTGAATTGTATGTCAGGAGAGTAGCCAGTAGCTCCGACATCCTTTGTCGCTTTCGATTATCACTGTTTGGTTTGGTTGTGACTTTGATCATCGTCCAAATGAGACCAAACTTGAAAGAGCGTTTAATAATCTTTGACAATTCATATGCATGCATTTACATATCTTTCGCATATACACCTAATCATAGACTCGCAGATTATTAATGAGTCTACCTAACCAATACCAGTCGCCCTCAAGCTGCCCCCCCCCCTTCAACGCGCAGGCTATAGACGATAAACCCAACGAGAATACACCGAATATTTTGGAGAAAAGCATTGCATCAAGATGACAGATGCAGGTCAGAACAAAGAACCGGTGCACCTGCCTGATACTGAAGAAAGGGGCTTATGGTATATGGCATTCGTAGCCGAAAGAACCGAGAGTCAAGAAGAATCCACTTACGTTATCGCGTATATGCCGAAGGAATATGTGGGAACATCCGAGGCTGTGCTCGAAATCTGAATAAATTTGATAACCTGATAGCGGAGCCCAGCATCCTGGCTAGAACATAATGAACGATATAATCAGAGCTTTTGTGTTCGCTCGTATTCAATGCTCCGTTAAATTTTAGACTACCAAACGCTTGCAGCGGCTATCTCATTTTCAATGTTGGTTATTTTCATGCAAGCTTGGCGCCCATTATCGAATTAATAAACCATTCCGGATAGAATCTCGTCATCTTCAAGAATTGAAAAATCCCAAAATTAATTCGCAAATTTTTCTGGCCCCGATGATGCAGCATACGACTCTACGAAACTTTATAAATTGTTCCTGAATTAATCTTAATTACACTAACAAAACCACGCATTATAATAAATTAACATTAACAAA
The DNA here is from genome assembly GCF_040547575.1 of Marinobacter sp. MBR-99. Classification (NCBI taxonomy): domain Bacteria; kingdom Pseudomonadati; phylum Pseudomonadota; class Gammaproteobacteria; order Pseudomonadales; family Marinobacteraceae; genus Marinobacter; species Marinobacter sp. MBR-99. The sequence goes on from NZ_JBEPPY010000040.1 coordinate 5,568, forward strand.
TAATGAAATTAATGCCCAATAGATTTAATAGCCCAAGCCTATTAATTCACTACGCCAATTTAGCTTATATTTATGCTTCAAGGTAAATAGTTAATTCCAAAGAGCTTCGTAATCGCCTCATAAGAAAATTTATATATTATGGTCTTAAATTCGATTTAAGGGCAAAGAACCTAGAACTTCCTTAAATTCCAGATTTAGTGAGATTTTAAGATAATGTCACAAGTGCTTTAGAAGTTTACAAAACATTACACAAAACCATCTTGCGAACTTTTACACCGAAAGCTAACGTTAAATTATCGAGGCAGATGCCTCTATCAGCTAGCTGGGCTGACTCCGGTAGAACAGCAGATCGTTGGTTTTCCAGCGCGCATCATCCCAGGAGTTCTTCTTCTCGGACGCCTTTCATCTCCGCACACTCCATCAAGAGTGTCGGTTTCTTCAAGTTTCTTCTTAAAAAAAGAGACGCTTTTAGGTTTTTTAAATTAAAGCCTATACATCAACAGGTTATCGCAGAATCTATCGACTTTTTCCGGACGAAAAAGGACGAAATCGGGTTAGCGGTGACTTAAGAGAAGCCATCGAGTTAGGACGATGCCCTTAGAGCGCCGAGCTTTCGCGAAATTCGCGACGGCATGCGAAAACCCCGCCACGCGCGCTTCTCCAACTATTTGTCATTCCTAGCGGACGAGCTCTCCTGCGTATTCCAGACCAAGGTTGCCACTGATTCCAGACGAAGCCTGCCACCCATTCCACGCGAAAGCTGCCACTGATTCCACGGCAAAGCTGCC
>NZ_JBEPPY010000041.1:0-6146 GCF_040547575.1 Marinobacter sp. MBR-99
TGATTCGAATGTAGGGGTTTCGATGATGGTAAACATGATGATCAATATACGTCATTGACGGAGTTTTGCAAGGTGGCGGGTGGAAGGGTTAACGCTGAGGTAACCGGCGCCGGAGCGCCAGCGCAGGGAACCAAAAGCGCCACGCTTTTGGCGTCCGGTTGACCTACTGGTTATATGGCGGTCATTCATTCAGGACCGGGAAAACACCTGGGCTATTGCAACTTTTTAGTTCGTTAGCCAACGCGAGAATCGACACTGCAATGGGTTCGCTTGGACGAACGGTTTCACCACTCGACCTCTGCTTATCTATTTGGTTATTACCTTTTCTGTAAATTTCTAAAGAATCCTCACCTAAGTAGCTCTTTGCTAATGTAGCGTTGCTTCTCAATATAGACATACGCTCTAGCGTTTTATCGATCTTTCCGTCTTCGTTTCCGTAATACAAATTTTGCATATTGAGCGTCATATCCTTTAACAACTGATTCATTGAGTCACAACGTTTGTGAAAATATGACTGCTTTGCCTCGACCTGCGCGACCTGAATTCTCATTTTCTCGAGCTCTAAACTATTGCTATTCGAAAAATGCGTCGTCAATATCGCTGCCAGCGCTGATATCATAGACGCAACAATTGCGGAAAATACTGTCCATTTAGTGTCGATGACTACTTCTCCCGTTCATATAACGCCTTTGTCAGCCGCGCTTTGGTCGTAGCGGAATTTTGTGCAAAAATGGCCGCAGGCCATGCACAAAAAGGAGCGAAGACCAAAGTGGACTTCCCCCAATAAAGTGGACACGCCCCATCAGTTAATTCCCTCGAACTCTATCGGAGTCCGGTAACCAAGGCTACTGTGCAGCCGTAGGCTGTTATAAAAGCATTCAATATAGTTACATATATGTTTCCGTAACTGCCGCATTGTCACGAAGCTGGTGGCATGCAGCAATTCTCCCTTCAACGTCTTGAAGAAGGACTCCACCTCCGCATTATCCGTGCACTGTCCAGGTCGGTTCATGCTGTGTCGTACCCGATGCTGATTCAGCAGCGCCTGGGTCTTGTGAGCGCGATATTCGATGCCACGATCCGTGTGGAACAACAGATCGGGGGCTGGCTTTCGCGATATAAAAGCTTCCCTTAGGGTTGCCTTAGTAAAGTCTGCACTCAGGTTTTCGCCCAATCGCCAACTGATGATGCGTCGTGAGTAGAGGTCCAGCACTACCGCCAGGAACACATACTTCTTTCCCAGCTTGATGTAGGTGACATCGCTGCTCCAGTGCTGATTTACAGCAACCGGCTTATCCGCATCTAGCCGATGATTTGGAAGGGCTTTTAAATCCTCTCTGAGCTTTGTCATACGGCGGTATACGCGCATGACTCGAGCTTTCATACCCCATTCCTGCATTAACCGGGCAACCCGATTCTCGCCAACCACTTCGCCTTCACGGCGCAGCGCCTGATACACCCTGGGACTGCCGTAGCGCCCCTTGCTGTCGTTGTAGACTCTACGGACCTTCAACAGCAAATCGGCATTCGCAGCGGCTCTCTGGCTGGGCTTCCGGCTTGCCCAGGCATAGTAACCAGAGCGGGAGATGCTCAGGTGGCGACACAGAGCCTTTACCCCATGTTCTCCCCGGTGTTTCCAGACGAATCTGAACGCTTCCGTCGTTCCTCGGCCTGAAAACGTTGAAACTTTTTTAGGATGTCGTTTTCCTCCTGAAGCTCCGATACTCGGCGTTTCAGGCGATTGATCTCATCCCGCTCCTTCATCAGCTCTTTGGCTCCCGCCGGAGCTTTCTTGACCCGTTTCATGGCGAACTTTCCCTCTCTGTATTCCTTTCGCCAGCGTGACAGCATGAAGGGGTGAATATCCAGCGCTTCCGCTACCCCTTTCACGCTCCGGTGCGCCTGGTAGCTCCATTCCACTGCTTTGACTTTGAACTCGACACTATAGCGTTGGGTCTTCTTCCCCGTGAGCATCTTTGGCATCGCTCTTCTCCTGTTGCGGAGTTATCGATGCGTGTCCACTGAAGTGGGGGAAGTCCACGGTCCCGTTGACGCGTTTGTTACAAATCAGAAGACTCTGCAGTTTGAACATACGATGCTATTTTGGTCTTCGTTTTTGCATCTTTGAAGTAGCGGTTGAAAGAGAAAGACTCATCTTCCTCCTGTGCAGAAGCAACCATTTGAGCGATATATTCCATTGCCTTAGGAATCACAGTCTTCGCATTCTCGAAGTCTAGCCGATCAATCCCTCGAGCATCGCATACCTGCCCCACAGCAAAAAGCGCATGGTAAGCACCATCAATTAAAAATATAAACCTACGATCAAAGTCTTCCTGCCTCTTTATAGCTGTCTGAACCTTTCGCTTCTCAGACTCTATGAGATTAAGTATCTTAAGAGCGCCCAAAAGTTCATCAACTGTTAATTCTTCGGTGAAAACTTGATCATATAAGTCAGCGAATACTCTCCCTCGATCTTTCTTAGCAACCTCTGGAAGTTCAAGACTGTAAGCTAGATGTGCCTGGCCAGCGGATAACGCGTCAACCCTGATCCCTTTTGGCTTGTCGCCATATTGTTTCAATTTCCTTTCGTAGAAGAGTCCCATTCCCTCAAATGCTTCCTCAAGCTTCTTCTGGATCTCATCATTTGACCTTAAATCCCGGCTTTTTATTGGCGTCTGGCTATTTGTTGATTCGGCGATCGCTAGGCTAACCGGTTGGGATTTTGTTTCAATTATGCGAACCAAAATAAGAACATCATCAAGTTTTTCGGGCGCAATTTTATTTGCCTCAAACAACGCATTCGACGTTTGACCACCATTTACAATTTGGATATTCTTCAATTCAATTATTGGTGCGCGCTTCCCTTTTGGATAAGAAAAAGAATCGCAAGTCATAGTGATTCCATTATTGAGATACCAGAATAATGGACCATCTTCAGATATTGCAGTTTCTATTATTTTTCGATTTATTTTATTCGTTCTGCTCAGGTAAACTCGAACATTATCATTAAATATTTCTTTTAGGACGTTTTCGGGATCTTCTGGACTCTTAATAAGCCGTACTATTTCCGACGCCTCGACTGTACATATGAGCCCTCTAATGCTTCCATCAGTTCTATCGAAGTAGTCTTTATCTACTACTTGTATCTGATTGTTGATTTGTGCGGACTTCTTATCAATAAAAAGATTTACAATAGTGTCTAGGCTATGGTGGTGAACATTGAAATACTTAAACTTCCCAAGGGCGGAGTCCGCCCTTGACCTTTCGCCGGACTCCATTGGAAGTAAGTTTCCACAGAAATGAACTTCAATCGATGGACTCGGCTTATCTAGCGCAGCCCATATTTCTTGAACCTTGTTCCAAAGAATAGGGTTGCACGTATCCTCCATAGATTTATTCATATCCAGGAGGTCCTCGAAGAACGAGACCAGCTTATCTATTTCCCCACTAGGGAAATTATTTTTCGTTTTTTCAAAAGATGAAACGTATTTAAACTGAAACACATGTATTGAATTGGCACCATCCCGATCGTCAACGTAAATTGCATCGACTCCCCGATCCTTAGAGCCATCCGTGATCGAGTCCTCCGCCTCTTCGTCTGAAACATCCAACAATGCGGCAACCATCAGAATTGGAAAGGCTTTTTGCTCGCTATCAATTCCATTTTCAGCATCAATATATGCTTTCACCTTATGATCTAAGGTATTCCAATCTAAAAGGTTTGCCATCAAATACTCCTGAATTTTCTTGAATTGTAACGCTGAGGTAACCGGCGCCGGAGCGCCAGCGGAGGGAATCAAAAGCGGTAGGCTTTTGGCGTCCGGTTGACCGCATGGTTATAAACTCACTCCGAGTTTCGTTGGTTGTACTCGCGGACCATTTCTATGAGTGCTTCTGATCTACTCGAGATCTCAAGCTGCTCCCGTAGCCTCTCTAACACCATAATCTCGGCGCTCTGATAGGTAAGCAGTTTGTCCCGTGCGGCGTCGATATCTCCAGCTTCGATACTGATGAGAACATCGTGATATTTGGCTGCGCTAGAAGCCGCATGTCCCTCGTACAACTCCCAATAATCCTGCTCTTGAGCCATGGCTGTATGCGGTGTCAGTAACACCATCACCCAGAAAAGAGCTGACCATCTCATGCCTAATCCCTGCGATTTATAACGCCAGCCATAAGCGGCGCCCTGACAAGGGCGTCCGGTGGAGGGCCATCGGCCCGGAACAGACTTAATGGCCTTGTTAAAAATTACCCCCACGATGGTGGGAAACCGTTTTCAAACGCCACGTAAACACCGCCCGCGAAAACAAAGATGGTGAGCCAATAACCTATCACCATAGGATAACGAAACCGATGGCAGAACTGCGCGCCATCATTGTCGCCACTAGACCAGTATCCCTGATTTTGGAGGTACCGGATCGTGGGCCATGCACTAATAAAGCTTTGGTCACTCCAGATCGTAGGCGACCCAGCGTGACGCCACTGATTCAAATGCCGCCGTCTCAACAGAACTAAAAATGTCCATTGAATTAAGCTGGTGGCCAGCATTGTCGCCACAACGATAGAAATGGCCAAAACTGTTGGATGGTAGCTCGATAGATCCATAGAGTTTTTAACGCTGAGGTAACCGGCGCCGGAGCGCCAGCGGAGGGAACCAAAAGCGGTAGGCTTTTGGCGTCCGGTTGACCGCATGGTTATAAACTCACTCCGAGTTTCGTTGGTTGTACTCGCGGACCATTTCTATGAGTGCTTCTGATCTACTCGAGATCTCATGCTGCTCCCGTAGCCTCTCTAACACCATAATCTCGGCGCTCTGATAGGTAAGCAGTTTGTCCCGTGCGGCGTCGATATCTCCAGCTTCGATACTGATGAGAACATCGTGATATTTGGCTGCGCTAGAAGCCGCATGTCCCTCGTACAACTCCCAATAATCCTGCTCTTGAGCCATGGCTGTATGCGGTGTCAGTAACACCATCACCCAGAAAAGAGCTGACCATCTCATGCCTAATCCCTGCGATTTATAACGCTTGCAGCATGCGCGCCCATGGAATGGAGCCGAAGGCGCAATGTAGTGGGCGTCGCCGTGCCTGCACTGGTTAGCCGCTGCCAGTTTGATTAGCGGCAATTATAGAGGCGGCTTCAATCGCTCCCCACCATGCGGCAACAGCAAGACACGCCGACATGATGATAGAAAATAATCTTGCAACGCGCTCACGCCCTAAACCTGGCCAATTTCGAAAGCTAAGCCTCGCAAAGTAGGCCTGAAAGTAAAACCACAGAACACCAACTGAAAATAGGAATATACCCTGCAGAACGAGACTCCCAGATCTGTCTTTGAGATAGGCGATAGCGGAGAGTGCCAGCACCCAGCCTAACCACGAGAACCATAATGGAGCCAGTCGGAGAGCCGCGTTATCGATGATGGCTTGCCAGCCAGCCTCGGTTTCTTTCTTGGTAAAGTCTAGCTCGATTGGCTTATGATCTGCAGACAATCCTGACCCTCCAAATTGGCTAACGCTGAGGTAACCGGCGCCGGAGCGCCAGCGGAGGGAACCAAAAGCGGCACGCTTTTGGCGTCCGGTTGACCGCCTGGTTATGGGGTTTCATGTCCACCCCGCTGAAGCCGGAGATGAAGCTGAGACATCAAAGACTGGTACACAGCCATATTGAAGATTTGAAGGTTTTCGACGCTAAAGTCCCCGCCAAGAATCGGATGAAGCTGCCAGCCGATACACTCACCTTCATTAGGAATAAGGCCGTTCTCCAGAGCTATGGGATACCAGCTTGCGATAAAGATCTCGTCACACCACTCAGCAGATTTATTTAACCGATTATATTCTTCTGAACTGCTCGCCACCTTTTCATAGGTGCCGTCGAGCACGGAAAGAACGGATAAAGACCCATCTGGATTCCCGAAAACCCAGTCACCGAAAGCGCTGAAGAAGAGTGGCGTGACGCCAAAGGGAACTAACCAAGACCATTGGGCAGTAGTGTTTCGACTTCCTCCTCGCTGGGCTTCTTCAAAAACTCCATACTCGAATCATCCTGCCCCATAACGCTGAGGTAACCGGCGCCGAAGCGCAGCGGAGGGAACCCAAAGCGGTACGCTTTTGGCGTCCGGTTGACCGCCTGGTTAATGGCCGTTC
>NZ_JBEPPY010000042.1:0-5279 GCF_040547575.1 Marinobacter sp. MBR-99
GTCTCGCTGATCAGGCTGCCCAGGGCGTTCCATTCCTGTTGGGTGGTATGGCCATCCGGCCCCACTTGCCGAACCAGGTTGTCCTGAACGTCGTATTCCATGCGGGTGACCGCATGAACGTCGCCAGACTGCCCGGCAACCGGAGCAGCCACGTCGAATCGCGCGGTTTCACGGTTACGGCCATCGTAGGCGGAGTAGCTCGTTAACGCGTCACCCATGCCATCGGTGCCGAAGTTGTGGGTGGCAATGACGTTGCCATTGGCGTCCAGATCAAACTCACGCCACAGGCCGGTCTCGGCGTTGGTGGCGATGCGTTCGTTAAGAGCATTAAAGCGGGTCTCGACAAAGTAGCCGGTGTCGCGGCCGTCCACGGATTTACTGCCGCCGCCATTGCCGGTGGCCTCTGTGGACAAAGAAAGCGCAGCGTTGTTGCCACCGACGGGGCCACTGTAAAGACCCGGGTCGACTGCAAGCGTTCCGGCAGCGTTGCGGGTAACGTCGCCGTTCGTCTCCGAAGCCAACACCGTCAGGGACTGGCCTTAGATATCACATCACATAATCGAGCAGGCATCGGCCCCATTCACACCGAACAAGGGTCATGACTGCCCGAAATATGGGAAACTAGTCTATTGGAAAGCGTAAGCCGTTAAACTCTAACCGATTCCAACGACTCCCATTGTACGAACAGGACACCACACTTTGATTACTTCCCAAGTGCCTCATACAGAACTTTCGCAAGCCGTTCATCAGAAGAAGCTGAACTAGCTATCCTATTAAAATGCACTTGTTCCAATCTATTCCAAATGTAATCAATCCACTTCTCAGAAACCTCCCTCACTTCCTGCGAATGAGTATCCTTCAGCTGTTCGTAATAACAGCTAGCAATCGTTTCGCGAGAGTATGGAGCTCCATCTGCCACTTTGCGTACAACACACTTTGCAAGTTCCAAATCTGCGTTACTCATTTTGAACCCCACGGGATAATCCAATCATCGGAAAAAGACCTCGTCGTTCCAGTAAACTGCCTAAAACCACCAGACCCATACTCCGGATAGGAATTGACAAAATACTCCCGCCCAATCTGCGAGGTTCCCCACTGCGGCCTTGGTACCTGTGGGCTAACCAGCTCAGACGTTGGAATTCTAAGGAGGACCTGAGGCTCGCTCGGCAACTGAGAACCAACTCGATGCGCTTGGGGTGTTAATCCCCCCTCGATTGAAAAATAGGTCTCCCGCCCCATACGCCCGCTGACATTTCCCTGAGTCCTATAAATATCGATCAAGTTCGCATCAACTGCACGGTAAACGTGCGTAGTATTGTTCAAGTCCTCCGAAAGGATCCGATTGTAGTTCTGCGTGGCCAACTCATCAATGCGAGCAGTCCTCTGCTCAGCATTCAGATGCCCGTACTTGGCCCGTAGTTCGGCACCACGGCTCAGCGTATTGGCTGGATTCTCATCAACTATACCCAAGCCCCCAACCCGCGACAACTTCCCGGCCTGCGCAACCCCAGCCGCCGTGCCCAGGCCAAGGCTCAGGGCCACTGAGGTCAGGGCCGCCTGCTGGTCACTCATTCCCGCGGACACCAATCCCTGTTCCAGGAAGGTTTGGGTTTGGTCGCCAGACCATGCGGTTCTTGCCCCAGCCTGCACGTCATCAAGGCCTTTAGCCGCCAGCGGCACGCCCAGTGCCGCGCCGATCAGGGTTTTCGACAGCAGGGCGCCACCGGCCACTTCCAGCGCACCGCCAACGGCCTGGAGGCCACCCAGGGCGCGGGTGCTGACGTCACCCCAGAACTCGCGGCGTTCCATGGGGTCGATAATGAGCGAATCGAAGACCTCGCGGCTGGTTATGTCGCCACCGGCGAAGTCGTTCGCAATCATCCGGTAGCGATCACGTTCGCGGGTGCTGAAGTCACCGCCCTCAAGCTGGCCCAGGGCGTTGCCGACAAGCAGTTCGGCATCGGTTTCACCCGAGTACAGTATGCCCATGACGGCACTGGCTTCCTGCCCATTGACGCCCAGGGTTTCGGCGATGGACATAAAGTCGTCACTTCCCAAGGTCTCGCTGGCCAGCGACAGGGTGCCGAACAGTATATCCTGATTCGTCAACTCCTGAGTGTCTCTATCAATGGTCGACCGCGTACCGTCAATGTACCGGTCTCCGGCATCGACTACCTGAACGATAGCATCCGAGAAGTTCTGCAACCGTTCACGGGTTTCAGCTTCGGAAAGCCCCGATAGCTGCTGCAGGGACTGCCCTTCGCCGGCGTTAAACTCTACGCCCGCAAACTGGTAGTCACTGGCAATTCGCTGGTCCGTGAAGTAACGGGCGATGGCGGCATCGGCATTGCCCGCTCCGAACTCCCGACGTATATCCGCGTTGCCGATACGGAAGCCGAACTGGAGGGTTGAGCCATCGCTGGAGACGTCTTCCAACATCTGACGTGCGATTAACGCACCCTCATCACCGGCGAGGTCGGATATTCCCAGGCGCTGCTCAAGGCGCGCACTGATCAGGTGGGTGTCTTCCTCAATCAGCGTGCCGTAAAGTGCGGCTGCGGCTTCGTCATCAAAGCCGGACTGCAGGACCAGGCGTTCATCCAGCGCGATTTCATCGCCGGTGAACTTTCCGAGCGGGCCCTGGCCTGTCGGTCCCGAGAGCCCTTGTTCAAGCGAGTAGGGCATCAGAAATTTACCAGACCGGATATCTTCTGAAATCTCAGACAATGCTCCGGCATCCACGCCCTCGTAATTCTCCCCGAGCCGGTCCACGACCTGAAGTTGTCGCGCAATCCTGTCCGCGTTCCGGGCCTGAGTCATGGATTGCTGCGTACGGTTGCCGCGTTCCATCGGCGTCATCAGTGCATTGGCCAGTTCTTCATTGGCCGCCGTCTGCAAGTCCTCCATCACCTTGCCCGCCTCGGACTCCTGGGTAATCCGACTCAGGTAAGTCTGCAAGTCCTTGCCCACCTCCTGCTCCACCCAGCTCAAAGCCGCGTCTTTGTCGTACAGGCTCAGGGCACCGCCAACCACCGCGTTAAGACCCTGTTCGGCCACGTGTTTGCGCAAGGTACCCAATTGGTTGGTGCCCAAGGCGCTGTTAAGGGCGGTATCGAGCGTGCCACCAACAGCTGAGGCCCAGTCACCCGGGGTCAATTGACCGTTACGGGCGGAGCTTTCTGCCAACTGCACCCAAGGGGTGACGTAGTTGACGGCCGTCTGCAGCGAATTCACGCGGTCAAGGTCGCCGGCCGCCTGCGCGTAGCCTGCTACGTCATTGAGCCCCTCAGCCTCCTTGAGGGCACCGAGGCCTTCGGCCCGTGCAGTTTCCAGGCTGCCACTGATGCCAGCGGCGGCCAGGCTGGTCCAACTGGTGATCTTGCCGTTCAGGATCAGCTGCTGGGTAGCCGAACCCGCTACCCTCAGTGCCGCCGAGGCCACCTTGGCGTATTTGATGGTGTTGCCTGCTGTTGCCGCCTTCTGGACCGCTCCACTGACGGCACCGGCACCGGCGGTGAAGGCCGCCGTCACCGCCTCGGCCGCCACCTGCTTCCAGCTGAATTCGTCCTGGTAGCCCATGGCGATGAAGATGCCCTGGGTAACCGTCGAGGCAACGGCCGCAGTGACCGCCGCGGCCGCTACCAGTGTGGCGGTTGACCCGAGCCCCGCTGCCTGAAACAGTCCGGCAGCAAGCGGCCCTACCACGTAGGCGGCCACTACCGCCACAATGACCGTGATAATAATCGCCAAGAAGCTACCACACCCCTTGTCCTTCGGATCGCTCTTCAGGTTCGGCAGGGTGGACCCGACAATCTCCGACTCGTCGTACACCTTGTGGGTCTCGGCCGTGATACGACCAGACTTCACGGTGTTCGGCACTTCAATGCGCTGGCCTTCCTTCAGCGATTCTCCCGGCTGCAGGCCGTTGGCCTCGGCCAGTACAAACCACAGGCTGGGGTTGCCGTAGACCGCTGCCGCAATGCTCTGCAGGTTGTCGCCTTGGGAGGCGGTCACGAACGTCACCGCACTGGAGGGGAAGTCCTCGCCCATCGGCTGCACCAGGTTGTAGTTGCCGGTACCCAGTTTGGTGACGTTCTCGCCTTTGACGTCGGTACCGGTTTCACCCACGGCCTTGGAATTGGCGTAGAGGTACTCGGTGTCCGTGGTCAGGTCTTCGTTCTTGCCGCTGTCGCTGAAGCGGTAGAGGATCTGGTTGTCGTTGTTGAACAGGAACCGGCTGATCTCCGGGCGGTCCTGGCTGTCGCCTTTCCCTTTGTCGACCTTAATGAGGTTGTCGTTGCTGTCGTAGGTGTTGAGGGTGCGGCCACCCACGTCCTTACCACGGGCATTGACCCGGGTTTCCAGACCGGCGGCGTTGTACTTGTGGTCGAAGTAGAAGGTGTCGCCGTCATCCACCAGCTTGGTACGGGTAACGCGACCAGACTTGTCCATGGTCATGGTGGTCTGCTGGCCGTCGTCGTTGGTGTAGTAGTTGACGTTGTTCTCGTAGTACTGCTTGGTGGTGACCTTATCCACGGAACCGTCGGACTTGAAGGTGCGGAAGCGTTCGACGTTGCCCACGTTGTCGTACTGCCAGTCGGCGGTTTTGTTGCCGCCGCTGTGAGACTCGGTGACCCGGCCGTTGGCGTCGAAGGTGTACTCGGTGATCTGGCCACCGTTGTTCACCATCACCCGGTTACCGGCCACGTCGTAGCTGTATTGGGTATCCAGTTCGCTACCGTTGTTGATCTGGGCAACCCGGTTGTTGCCGTCGTACTGGTAACGCTGGTCTACAAACTGGTAGTTGGGGTCGATGACCGCCTCGTCCAACTGGGCCTGGTAGCCCAGGTCAGACAGCAGGCTGTACAGGGCGGCACGGCGCTCGGAGACGTTGACATCCCATTCGAACAGCTGCACGCCTTCCGGGCCACCTACCTGGCCGAAATCCCAGCCCGCACTTTGTAGGTCAAATACGCGGTCGTAGTAACCCAACTCAACACCTAGATCAGCGGCACGCTCTCTTAGAACGTTGTTCAGAGAGCCCTCGTATTTAGGCTCCTGCGTTCCGGGATAAGGCGTATGCATTATGGCGCGAATTTCATCCTCGGCCTCGCTGAGCACCGACGCCAGGTCGATATTGCGCACCTCTGGATCGTAGCCTATATCCGTGTAGGCGCGGTGCAGGTTGCCTGCGCTGTCCCACTGGTAATTGGTGTGCCCGCCGGTTTCCGCATCCGCCCAGCGGGTCATCTGGCCTACGGCGTCGTACTCGTAGGTGA
>NZ_JBEPPY010000043.1:0-3875 GCF_040547575.1 Marinobacter sp. MBR-99
GAATCGGAATCATCGGTCAGTGATGGCCGCGACAAAAATTACAAAAATCAGGCGGTAGGCAGAGCTCAAAATTGGGTTTTTCTACAGCCTCGTTAGTGATGCCGTCCGCGAAAGAAACATTATTCTGGAGACGAAATGAATCGATGGAAAGAAGCCTTTGATAAACATCCAATACATGAAACCCTTTCGTGGCTGGATAACGCGGCAAGCTCCAATGTTGAAAATCTATCTGAAGGAGAAGTTGAGGAACAACGTCGTCTAAAGAAAATCATTGAGAGATACCGGCAAGTATTGGCATCAGTTGATCCCGAAGTGGTGCCAGTTAATCAACTAGATGGGCTAAACAATCACCTGCGGCATCAAAATGTTAACAATCAAGTAAATGCCTATACGCAGAGTGGCAAGGCCTCACATTTAGTCGCCATCAATGATCATGTCTCCAAGCAGCTAACACAATTATCGATAATTCAGTCCCTTTCTGACGACCCTGAAGTGCAGGACAGAATCTCTTACATCGATAGTGTTATCGACAGCACGATTAATGGACTGTCTGCAAAAAAAGAGGATCTCGACGGTCAGTTGGCAAATTTGTCTTCTTTAACCGAAGAACAAGCCAAAAAGCTAAAATCTCTATCGGAAGAAATTGAGCTAAAGCAAGCTGAATTAAATAAAATACTGTCTGATTGGCAAAATCAATTCTCTTCTGCGCAAGAGTCTCGAAGCCAAGAATTCAGCAAGTGGCGGGATGCTTTCGCTTCCGAGAAAAACAAGGAAGTTCAAGAAATTCTTGATAAACATGATGAAGCTCTAGACCAGCAGACGGGGCGGCTAGAAAGTGAGTTAGATCGAATCATAGAGGACGCGAAATCAAAACACCAATCGATACTTGAGCTATATGAATTGACTGCGGGTGACAGTGTCGGCGCGGCATATATTAAAAGCGCAGATGAAGAAAGGGAGCAGGCTGATCGTTGGAGAAAGGTTTCAGTTGGCTTTATTGTTCTTACAGTTATATGGCTGGTATTTTCGTTCTTTTATAACTCAGAGAGCTGGAGTGCTTTTGGTAACGTCGCAAGTGAAGTCATTTCGCAAGGTGATAATGAGGGTGAGGAAACAGATCAAGCGGGGTCTGAAGATGTTAATTTTGAGCTACAGCCACTGCAGAACATCCGCTTTCCTTGGCATACGATGCTTATCGCCTTTTCTATCTCGGGGGTTCTTTTGTGGGGAGCAGCCTATTCTGCCCAGCAATCAACAAGGCACAGAAACAACGAAAAAAGGGCTAGGTGGTTTGCTTTGGAAGTAAAAGCTTTTGACCCTTTCATAAGCTCTTTAGAACCGCAGCAACAACAAGATCTAAAAAGGCAGTTGGCTGAGCGAATTTTCGGTCAGAATTCAACGGCCGACGAGGATTCAAAGGTTGTCGACGAACACGCCTTGAAAGCAGTTACCGAAGCCTTTGGGAAGGTGCTCTCGAAGCTACCAAAATGATCACTAACAAGGCGCATCAATACGCGGCCGATGGCCGCCGGACGCCCTTTTCATTGCGGCTGCGCCTCCATTACAAGTGCACCGTTGTGCGCTGGCGTTATGTGCGTTGACACCTGATGCGTTACAGGGTACATTCAGGGAATGATTCGAAGCTTCAAACACAAGGGCTTGGCAAAATTCTTCAAGTCCGGCAGCACTGCAGGGATTCAGGCCGCTCATGAAAAGAGGCTTCGGCTAATTCTCGGTAGATTGAATGCAGCGTCGAATGCCAAAGATATGGACTTACCGGGTCTGCGCTTGCACGAACTCTCCGGCAATCGTGCCGGAATCTGGTCAGTGACCGTCAGCGGTAACTGGCGAGTGACCTTCCGATTCGAAGACGGAGATGCCGAGATTGTGAACTACGAAGATTATCACTGAGGTACCGCCAATGTTAATGCACAACCCTCCACACCCGGGTGAAGTGCTGCGAGAGCTTTGTCTTGAGCCCCTTGGCCTCTCTGTCACGGCGGCGGCAGAGGCATTGGGCGTTAGCCGCAAAACGCTGAGTGCCGTGCTGAATGGCAAGGCCGGTATCAGTCCCGAAATGGCGATTCGGCTCTCTATTGCTTTCGACACTTCGGCAGAAAGCTGGCTGAATCAGCAGTCCCAATATGAACTCTGGCATGCTGAACAACATCGCAAAGAGCTCAACGTGAAGAAGCTTGTTGCAGCCTGAAGCCGCACATAACCCAAAAGAGCCTTCTCGGAATCAATAGGCAATAGTCTTTTTTTGGCCGCGCCAGCGGCCAACCTAAACCCATGAGCGAGAACGCCTGCTTCGTCAGTCTCGCGGGGCTGTCAGGCACTCACAGCAAACACATATAGGGGCTCTCTTATGTGGCTTTAGGCCACAGCCTGACCCGTCGTTCCTTCGGTCGGTCAGGGGCACCAGACATTCATCGGTTAACCGGTCACTGGCACTATTCAAGGATCTGGCTGCATGGCTCCAGTTAGTTTCAGGCTCAGGACCGGTGTAAGCGCACTGGCTCATGGTATTAAGGCACGCCCACGGGGTGGCTAATCAAAGCGACTGGCTTCAACGGCGGTGATAGAAGGCCGGTTCGGTATCGGGTACCAGTCAGCGGACACCCGGCTTTCGGTCATCATCCTGTTTGATCCAGTTAGACGTCATGCTCACCCCGTGGCGTGACTAACCCTTCAGGAATCGTTGTTCATCGAACACCCTCTGATGCTTGAGCATGAAGTAGGCAGCGCGGCCCAGCTTGTGGGCCAGCGCGGACAGCGCCTTGGGTTTGTTCATGCGTTTCTGGAGTTTCTGTAGATAGCGCTGGGCCTTGTCATTACCCCGCAGGTACAGCACGGCGGCCTCCGAGAATGCCCACTTCAGATGGGCGTTGCCGATCTTGTTGCCCTGGGTGCCGTAGACCTTGCCGGCAGACTCGGCTTTGCACTTGATGAGCCGGGCGTAAGAAGCAAATTTCTGGACTGATTCGAAGCGTTGAACATCGCCGACTTCGTAGAGAATGGTCAGCGCCAGGATGCGCCCCACACCGGGAATGGTCCTCAGCACACTCAGGGAAGCGGGATCATGTTGTTTGGCTTGCCGTTCCAGGTGTTCTTCCAGCTTGCTGAGTTCCCGGTGATAGCATTCGATGATGGCCAGGTCGAGATCGATGTTGTGCTGAACATCCTGCCCGGCAAAGGCCGCCTGAACCTGTTCCCGGGCCCCCACATTCTTCAGGTTGACCTTGTTGGGCGGCAGGTTGTATTGGCTCGTGGTGTTGACCACATGGGCCTTGAGCATGGCTCCGTGCTGGACGATGCGGGTGCGTCGGCGCAGTAAATCCCGGGTTGCCCGCATCTCCTTGGGATAAACGTAGGCCAGGGGGAAATTGCCGCCCTTCATGAGCATGGCGATTTTGAAAGAATCGATACGGTCGTTCTTGGTTTTACCACCGTGAATGGCTTTCATATACAAGGCATGGCCCAGGATAAAGTGAATGCCGTGTTCTTCACACAGATCCGAGATCCAGTACCAGCAGTGCATGCATTCGACACCGATCACCAGATCATCACGAAACGGTTCGAGCAGGGCCAGTAGCGGTTCCGGGCGCGCTTTGATTTCCTTGTGCAGAAGTACCTCGCCCTGTTGGTCGATGATGCAGACATACAGGCTGCGGGCGTGCAGATCGATTCCACAATAATGGCGGTGGGTGCTATGGTAAAAGTTCATGAGTCTTCTCCCTTGTAGTGCTTGGTCGCCTTCCAGCTTAGCGGGTAACCGCTGGGTGCGTATTCCAGACCAAGGTTGCCACTGATTCCAGACGAAGCCTGCCACCCATTCCACGCGAAAGCTGCCACTGATTCCACGGCAAAGCTGC
>NZ_JBEPPY010000044.1:0-3089 GCF_040547575.1 Marinobacter sp. MBR-99
CTGGAAACACTGCTGCCCTGGAACGTTGAGTTGCCGGCTTTGAAAAAAGTGGCTCAATACGATTAGGGCAAGAGGGTCGATTTAGCGGCGCTTACAACAGTCTCAGCTTGACCGAACAGAGGAATGGACAATAGTACTGAACACAGCAACGCCCGAGGCGAGTGCTTGCTTGCCTTCATCGACTTTCTCCCGAAGCGATTAATAGCCAAAAATCATAGGTGTAAGGCGCCTATGACGAGGCAGGAAAAGATCGAGATAATAAGTGCAAACTTTGAAATGAGTTTGAATTCGGAAAAACAGTTCAGATATGAGTCGCTAAAAACTCTTTGTAGCGCTTCTCAATGAGGCTAACCCGGATTTCTCATAGGTCCCCGGCAAGTCTCGCAGACTGAACTGGTTACCGCTATGGCCGGTCGGTTTCGGCCATGCCTGCCCAATAAGTGATCAATTCCCGTTGTCCGGACACACGGCCCCCTTTCCCCCATTGCGTCGGGCCGGGGGAGCCCGGGCTTCTATCCCGGAACCAGACGGCGTACCAGGTCAGAGAGTTCGTCTTTGTAAGGATAGGCATCACTCATCAACACCCGTATGCGCCGAGTGTTGCGAATGATGACCGCGCCCACCTTGATCAGCTTCAGCCGCAGGTTACTGGCGCTCATGCGCTCGAAGGGCGTTTTCTTCAGGTGAGCGCGTAATCGCTCGAACAACGTGTAGGCAAAGCCCGACAGAAGCAGCCGCCACTGATTGGTCCACCACCGCGTGCTGGAGGTGCGATCTGCGAACAGACACAACTGCTGATCCTTGATCCGGTTTTCCATGTCACCCCGGGCACAGTATTGCTCGTAGTAGAGTTTAACGCCGTCGTCGTAACGGGAGCTGATAATGAACCTGGGGTTGGCACCCAGTTCGCCCTCCTCCAGACGCGCGATCACCCAGCGGGGGTGTTTCCAGGTTCGGGCCTGGTACTGGAACCGGTAGGTGGCAGAGACTTTTTCTCCCAACTCCCCGTGAGCCCTGCGAACCAGCATCGAGGGTACGTCCACCTCCTTGAGCAGCCGGCTGTTTTTGCTGATGCCCACAAGGTAATCCACGTTATTCCGGTCGCACCAGCTCAGCAATCGGGGGCGATAGAAGCCGCTGTCACCCCGGAACACGATGCGGGTATCCGGCCAGTACTGCCGGATGAACTTCACCAGCAGGGCCAGAATGGCCCAGCTGTGGCGGCTGTCGCTTCGATTGCTGGTGCGCAGGTAGCTCACCAACAGGTGACGGCCGCAGAACACGTACAGCGGGAAGAAACAATGGTGATCGTAGTAGGCGTTAAAGAACTTGCCGGGCTGGTCGCCATGCACTGGAATATCAGTGCCATCGAAGTCCAGCACAATTTCCTTGGGTGGAGTCTCGTGCTGTTCAATGAAGTGATGCCACAGCAGTTCGTGGGCCTTGACCACGGCCTGCCGGTCTACGCGCTGCTCCATTCGGCACAGTGTTGATTTGCCCGCCAGAATGGCCTCTTCGCCAGTCGCGGTCTGAAGTGCCTGGTCAGCGTAACGTTTCGTGATCGTTGAGGTCTTCGTACCCGGCAGCCACGCCAAAGACCCGCTGCCGGACCATGGTTTGAAGCTTGTGACGAACCAGCACGGGATTACGGGCATCGTCCAGCACCGTAGCCAGGCGCTGAGTGAGCTGGTGTTGATTGTCGACTTCCCGAAGCAAAAGCAGTCCGGCATCGGAGGTGATGTGACCACCGGAGAAATCGGCTTCAATTTGACGGCGAGACAGTGGCGAGAAGGTCAGTTTTTCAGGTACCATTTTGGATAGCGGCTTTTGGTGCTTGGTGAACGGTGTAAGGTCCTGAAACTATAGCACTTTCAGCCGCTTTCTTTTATCCCGTCATGAGAAATCCGGGCTAGATTTAGTCGATAACAAATTCTAACCACCTGCTTGGCAGACAACATGTCCAGAAAACAACAACGCCCTTCAATAAAACGGAAACTGCTTACTTTCCTGACACTAACGGGTTTCGCGTGTACCGGGCTAATATTCTTCTCGCACACCCTTTTAATCGACTATATCCATGACGAGCTTCACAGACAGCAGCTACAGGCTGCAGCTAACCAGCTCTCAAAGATACTAACAAATGATAAAGAAGAAATTACAAAATCCTCTCTCAGAAATTTTTCATTGTCTCAATATTCTGTCCACATCGAAGACAGTCAAGGTCGGAGTTTTACAAGCGAGAACATTAAACCGAAATTACAGGTGGTAGAATCGTTCAGAAAGCCTGGAATTTTTCACATATCGGATGATGGTCGATCAATCCTTGGCTACTACAAAATATTTAATAACAGACAAAATAAACTAAGCGTTACTATAATTGAAAGAAGTTCCTACTCCCCAAACACACTTGACAAAATCCACGTTCTTATATGGATCATATCTTTTACAATTCTCGTTACGATATCAATGATCATATTTATTGGTGTAACTATCGCACTAAAACCTTTAAAAATGATGAGCGCCCAATTAACTTCGCTTAAAAAGGGTGAGCGTAATAGACTGGATGAGGGCGTACCTGAAGAATTCGATGAACTTGTCAAACATCTTAATCGTCTATTAGAGTCGTACGACAAAAAACTTACCCGTTCACGCCACCTAGCCGCAGATATTTCTCATAGCTTAAAAAACCCCCTTGCCGTCATAAACTCCATGATCAATGACGAAGCCATTCCCACCACACTCGCGAGTCAAATTAAGTCTCAACTGTCTGAAATGCACGAGCTGATCGACACTCAAATGAGAAAAACCGAAATGTCCGGTCAGTACATTGGAAAGGCGACACCAATCATTGAGAGAGCTCTGGCACTGGTGGACGTAGTCAGTCGAATTTATCCTTACAAACAGATCCATCTTCAAGAAACATTACCCAGAGAGCTTGTCTGGCCAATTGATGAGCGTGATTTTAATGAGATCTTGGGCAATGTGCTTGATAACGCTAGGGAAGGTCTGAATAACTGCTGATATTTGCCCATCTTGGGTTTAAACGGCAAAAAATCGAAGATTCAGACACTATTTTCCCTTTATTTGTG
>NZ_JBEPPY010000045.1:0-2802 GCF_040547575.1 Marinobacter sp. MBR-99
CACACAAATAAAGGGAAAATAGTGTCTGAATCTTCGATTTTTTGCCGTTTAAACCCAAGATGGGCAAATATCAGCAGTTATTCAGACCTTCCCTAAAGATAATGTTAAGACTCACGGGCTGCCAAATGATGGTGTTGCAGTACAAGCAACTTCGCCTGGTAGAGTTCCAGGTTCAAAAGCAGTATATGAAAAACAAATTGATGCGGCTGGTAAAACGACACAATACACTAAAACTACATACGGGCCTAAGGGAGAAATAGTACATGTGAAAGATAAGATTAATGGCGGAGTTTATCCCTAAGAGATTGTTTAAAATGAATAATCGTTTAGATGTAGTATCGAGCTTGGTTACTTTTTCAAAGCCGTTAGAAGAAATATCTAATGAGCTCTCTATTTTTGACTGGGACTATGAAGGCGAATCGTTAATAGTAAAGTCAGATGAAATTATAGAAGTATTGAGGAGATATATTTCTGGCGAAATCAACGCAGAAGAAATTGAGGGTTGGGCAAATCTCATTGAATGCCGAGAAGATATTGTTTTTGAAGCGGAAAAAGAAAGTGAGTTAGAAGATGTGATATATCGCCTTGCTAACCCTCTATTGGAGGAGCCTATATCTGTGAGTTTGTGTAAACAGTTTGTAGCTAATTTGTCTTGAAAGAGTAGTTTTTGACTGGGTTCTGACCTGAAACAGCTTTGGCCAGATCGTTGGTAAAATCGAAACCCTGCCGGATGGCACCGTCAATCAGTACGGGTATGAGTACGATGACCGCTACCGCCTGACCGAGGTGACCAAAAACAGCCAGTTGGTGGAGCAGTACCAGTACGACGCCAACGGCAACCGTACTCTAGCCACCAGTATCGAATGAGGCGTCTCGGGTGTTTCCGCCAGCTACAACCTGGGCGACCAGTTACAGAGCTTCGGCAATACCAGGGCCGGCTCAAGCAGGTGCAGACTCCGGACCACACCATCGAATACCGCCATAACGCCCTGGGTAACCGGGTGGCCAGGATTAAAGATGGTAGTGTGGTGGAACGCTACCTGTGGCAGGACAAGATCACGCTGCTGGCGACCTATGATGGGGACGGAAACCTGAAGCAGCGTTTCAACTACACGCTGGGCCATGCTCCGACAAGCTTTACCGAGAATGGTGAGACCTATTACCTGCTGACGGACCACCTGGGTAGCCCAAGGATGATCACGGACAGCGCGGGGCAAGTGGTTAAAGCCATTGAGTACGATGCCTACGGCAATGTGATAAGTGACACCAATCCCGGATTTGAGATTCCGTTCGGGTTTGCGGGTGGTCTGAAAGATCCGGATACTGGCCTGATCCGGTTTGGGTATCGGGATTACGACCCCACAACCGGCCGTTGGACGGCACGGGACCCGATTGGCTTTGCGGGTGGGGATACGAATCTATATGGGTATGTGTCCAACGATCCCGTAAACTTTGTCGATCCCACCGGCGAAATTGCTTGGGCTGTAGTCGGCGCCATTATTGGTGCTGGTGGTGACCTGGCCTACCAAATGATTGTTGAGGGCAAATCCTGGAGTTGTGTGGATGGCGGCCAGGTTGCCGCTGCCGCTGCGGCAGGTGCAGTTGGCGGTGGGCTCGCATGGCTCGATAAGCTAAGAAAGCTTGATAAGGTCGCAGATAAGGCGGTAGCCGGTAAAATAACGGGTTATACGCAGCATGGATTGAATCAGGCCCTTGGTCGCAATGGTGGGCGCGGTGTAAGTGCAAAGCATATGCTTGATGCCGTAAAGAACCCCAAAAAAGTTGTTGAGGGGGCAAATGGGACGGTTAAATACCAAGGCAAGAAGGCGGCGGTTGTTCTCAATGGAGATGGAAAGGTAGTTACGGCTTTTGGCAAATCTCGTGGTCCACAAATATGGAACCAGGGAACAAACCGTGTTTCTGGCAGTGGATCTGCCCAAAGGCGTGCTAATCAGGCAGGGTTCAGTTACAACCCCAATTCGATAAGGTGAGGAGAATGGATTTCAAGATCGACCATAGAGACATAAGTCTGATTGTCTCGATCTTATCGGACTCTGATTTAGCATCTGTGTTTAAAAGTGCTGAAGAGACAATATTGAGTGACGATAGTCTAAAAGGGCGATATGTCGTTGATTTAAGTAAAGAACAGGTGGATTCGGTGATAGATTCGCTGTCCGATTATCTTGTAAGTGATGGTGTGAATGAGTTTGGTGAGCTGAATTCCTTGGGTTATCGCTTGGAAAGCATAATAGACACCTTCAGTACTGAGTAGGTAAAAGTGTCTGTGACGCCTCGAATTGTAATCTAAAATGAAAGCTTCCATCGTGAGCGGAGTGAAATATGGTGTAGCCGGGCTTTTACTGTCGATTCTGTTGCTGGTTGGCATTAGTACTTCGGATAGTTCAAAGGATACCCTGATCGGCATCCTGGGTAGCGTTTGTGGTCTGTTATCGGTGGCTGTTTTATTAACTGGAATAGTCTTGTTGGCCAAAAGCAGCGTGTCGGTTTCGGTATTTTTGAAATTGTTTCTTTCTCCGAGCGTACTACTAGCTGCGATCAGTGTATGGAATCTAGTCAACGCAGGATGGCTACCTTGGGCGGGTTAACGCCGGTAAACGGTGCAGTGGCTGGCAAGAGTAGTGCGAAGAGCCCCTGAATCTGGCGGAAGCGATGAGGCTCGGAATACCGAGGCCAACCGCTTCTGCCATGGAGGCTGTAAACCAAATTGTGTAACTGCCCACGACTGAGTAATCTTTTCAAAAGGATACCATCGTGGGTACACAAGTGGATCAAGAAAAACTC
>NZ_JBEPPY010000046.1:0-2531 GCF_040547575.1 Marinobacter sp. MBR-99
CTGCCACCCGGACCGGAGCAAGGCTGCCACCCATCGGAGCGTAGCGACGCGGGGTTTCTCTTCTTACTCCGAAGTCTCAGTGCCCGTCAACTTTGATTGCTGTTTTCGCATGGATTCGCCCCTCAGATTGATCTTGTAGGCGTTGTGAACGAGCCGGTCCAGGATGGCATCTGCTAGAGTGGCGTCGCCGATTACGCCATGCCATTCTTCGATGGGTAGTTGGCTGGTGGCAATGGTGGAGCGCCTGCCATGTCGGTCTTCCAGTACCTCCAGCAAGTCTCTTCGGTTCTCCGCACTCAGCTTCATCAGCCCCCAGTCATCCAGGATCAGCACATCCACTTTGGCGAGGTTGGTCAGCAGCTTGGCGTACTGGCCGTCGCCCTTGGCAATGGTCAGCTCCCGCAACAGTCGAGTCAGGCGCACGTACTGAGCGGTGTAGCCTTCGCGGCAGGCTTTGTGTGCTAAGGCACAGGCCAACCAGGTTTTGCCAACCCCGGTGGGGCCGGTGATGAGCACGTTCAGATGCTCTTTCACCCATTGGCAACCGGCCAAGGACTGAACCAACCCTTTGTCCAGACCGCGTGAGTGCCGGTAATCCAGGTCTTCGAGGATGGCCGTGTGTCGGAGTTTGGCCCGGCGCAACCGGCTGGTCATGCGACGGTTGTCACGTTCCGTCATCTCCCGATCCACGAGCAGTCCGAGACGCTCTTCGAAGCTCAGGTCGGTGATGTCGGGGGTGGCCGACTGATCCGCCAGGGCGGCGGCCATGCCGGTCAGTTTGAGGGCGTGGAGCTTGTCCAGTGTGGGATGTTTCAGCATGTCAGAGATCCTTCAGTGGTAGTAGGCGGGGCCACGGATGTTGTCGTGGGTGTCGGGCAAGGCCAGTTCCTGTTGCTCTTCCAGGGGCTGTTGATCCAGACGGTGTTTGAGGATGGATTCAATGCTCTTGTACCGGCAGCTGCCCAGCATCAGGGCGCGCTGGCAGGCGGCCTCCAGCCGCGACTCGCCGTAGCTCTGCCCCAACCGGAGAATGCCGAGGCACGAACGGTAAGCCTGCTGTGGGTGTTTACGGGCACCCAGTGCGGTGCGGATAAGCTTCTCCGTCGCCGGTCCGGTCTTGGCTGCCCAGCCGATCAGCCTTTCCGGCGACCACTCGCCAGCCTGGCGATGGGATTCGGGCATGTGCGCGGCGATGGTGGTGTGCCGTCCCTTCTGGTCGGAGCGCCGGTGGCTGGCGATCCGGTTGCCCCGGTAAAAGCATTCGATGGTGTTGTGGGTGATACGGACCTCCACCTCTTTATTGATCAGGGTGTAGGGCACTGAGTAATAGTGACCATCGATGGCCACGTGGTAGTCAACGTGGACCCGGGCTTTTTTCCACTCCGCGTAAACATAAGGCTCTGCGGGCAATGGCTGTAGCACCGGTTTGTCCAACTGTTCGAAGTGGGCGCGCCGGCAGCCGGGCAGCTTGCGGAAGGGTCGGGTGTTCAGCCTCTCCAGCAGCTCACGGATGGTGGCGTTGAGTTGCCCCAGTGAGAAGTGCTGGCGATGGCGCAATGCCGCCAGTATCCAGCGCTCGACGATCAGCACGCCCCCTTCCACCTTGGCCTTGTCCCGGGGTTTGCGGGCACGTGTGGGAACAATGGCGATCCCGTAATGGGCGGCCATGTCCTGATAGGTTGGGTTGAGGTCCGGCTCGTACCGGTGAGCCTTGGTAACACCCGATTTCAAATTGTCGGGGACCACTAACTCCGGCACTCCCTTCAGGTATTGGAAGGCCCGGGTGTGAGAGCCGATCCAGTCCGGCAATGTCTGGCTCCAGGTGGCTTCGGCGTAGGTGTAATTGGATGCGCCCATCACCGCCACAAAGACCTGTGCCTCGTGGATTTCTCCGGTGGTGCGGTCAATGATGGGCACGGTCTGGCCGGCATAGTCCACGAACAGCTTCTCACCGGCCCGATGGTCCTGGCGCATCACCAGATCCAGCTTGCCCCGCCAGGCCCGGTAGTGCTCGCAGAACCAGCTGTACTGATAACCATCCGGGTTGGCTTGCCGGTACTCCTGCCAGAGCAGGAACAGGGTGACATTCTTGCCCGTGAGTTCGTCGCGGATGTGTGACCAGTCGGGTATACCTCTGGCCTGCGCCGGCAGGTCCGGTGGTGGTGGGAACAGCAACTGCTCCAGATGGGCCTCGTCCAGATCCGCTGGCAACGGCCAGCTCAGACCGGCCTCAACAGTGCGGCGCAGGTATTCGCTCACGGTGGGACGACTAACGCCACAGGCCGCCGCAATCTGGCGGTTGCTCAGCCCTCGTTCCCATTTGAGACGAAGGACTTCTCTAATTTTACGCATGGATAACCTCTTCGCGGGCATCTGGCCTTCTCCGGATGAAAAGGATCAGAGTACCGTTAAGTTATCCCGCGCCGGACGATTTTAATGGCGGTTCAGGCAGCCTGCCGGGGTGGCAGCTTTGCCGTGGAATCAGTGGCAGCTTTCGCGTGGAATGGGTGGCAGGCTTCGTCTGGAATCAG
>NZ_JBEPPY010000047.1:0-2489 GCF_040547575.1 Marinobacter sp. MBR-99
GTAAGCGCCAATAAACCAGCACCTACCCCACAGCTATAAGATTACCCAAACTGGATTCCTCACCAACCCCAAGAGGAATCGTCATGACACCAACCGAACGGAAACAAGCCTGGCAGCAGCATATCACGGACTGGCAGGCGTCCGGCCTGTCCGGAATGGCCTACTGCAAGCAACAGACACTGACTTACTGCCGGTTTGTCTACTGGCGACAGAAGCTTACGGGAAGCGAGGAGCCCGGCAAGGCGGATCAAGCTCGCTCCGGATTTGCCCGCGTGGCCCCGATGCCAGATGCCGGAGCCGGTTTGACCGTATCGTTACCGGGCGGCGTATCGATTACCGGTCTGCATGCTGGCAACATTGAGTTGTTGAGTGCGGTACTGAGGCAGCTGTGATGCGCCATCGGTATCTACGTCCATCCTGGGATCTCCCGGAGATCTACCTGTACCGAAACCCCATCGACTTCCGCAAGCAGGCCAACGGCCTGGCGCTGATTGTCGAGCAGGAGCTGGGGCACAGTCCCTTCTCCGGCGCCCTCTACGCCTTCACCAACCGGCAGCGGAACAAGATCAAATGCCTGATGTGGGAAGACAATGGGTTCGTGCTCTATTACAAGGCTTTGGCTGAGGAAAAGTTCAAGTGGCCAGGGCCGTCGGATGACCTGATGCCGTTGACCGGCGAGCAGATCAACTGGCTGCTGGACGGCTACGACATCACCCTGTTACGGGGCCACAAAACCCTGCATTACGAGAGCGTTGGATAGCCCTTTTTTATCATTTTTCAGGTGTGCCAGGGCGTTGTTTTTGCTATAATTTCGTCATGAAATCAACGCCTGATAACGCCTCTTTAAACCCCGATTTCAGCGGTCTTTCCACCGCTGAGATGCTGGCTGTTATCGGCAACCTGCAAGAGCAACTGGCCTCGAAAGAAGAGTCACTTCTGAACCGGCAGGTTCAATTGAAGCAGCGCGATGAGACTATTCAGCGCCGTGACAACTACATCGCTATCCTCGAAGAACTGCTGCGCCACAAGAAGATCCAGCAGTTCGCCGCCAGCAGTGAAAAGCAAACCGATCAGATCCAGCTGTTCGATGAAGCCGAACTGGAAGTCGGGATTGACGAACTGCGCGAGGAGCTGCCCGAGGATGTCGAAGAAGCCGACGCGCCGCCTCGTTCCCGCAAGCGCCGTCAGCGCGGCTTCTCCGACACGCTGCTGCGTGAGTGTATCGAACTGACGCTCAGCGACGACGAGAAAGCCGGTGCCAGCAAGACCTTCTTCACCAAGGTGAAGGAAGAACTGGAGTACATCCCGGCCCAACTGAAGGTGCTGGAGTACTGGCAGGAAAAGGCGGTGTTCGAGCAGGATGGTGAGGAACGAATCCTGGCGGCCGCCCGTCCCACTCACCCGCTGGGCAAGTGTGTGGCCACACCGTCACTGCTGGCTTACCTCATTACCTCCAAGTACGCCGACGGGCTGCCTCTGTACCGGCAGGAACAGATGTTCCAGCGCTTGGGCCACGAAGTCAGCCGCACCAGCATGGCCCACTGGATCATCCGGCTGAAGGACGTCTTCCAGCCGCTAATCAACCTGATGCGGGAAATCCAGAACGCCAGCGATTACCTCCAGGCCGATGAAACCCGGATCCAGGTGCTCAAGGAAGATGGTAAAAAAGCCCAATCGGACAAATGGATGTGGGTGACCCGGGGCGGGCCACCGGGAAAACCCTCGGTGCTGTTCGAATACGACCCATCGCGAGGTGGCAAGGTGCCGGTGCGTCTGCTGGACGACTTCCAGGGTATCCTGCAAGCCGATGGCTATTCCGGCTACGGACAGGTCTGCCGTGAGAACAAGCTGACGCGGATCGGATGCTGGGATCATGCCCGGAGGAAGTTCGTGGAAGCCTCCCGAGCCGCCCCGATCACAGGCAAAAAAGGCCAGCCCTCAAAAGCCGATGTAGCCCTGAGCTACATCCGCAAACTGTACGCAGTCGAAAAGGCTGCCCGGGATCTGAGCGATGTCGAACGCTACCGGGTTCGGCAGGAAAAGAGCCTGCCGCTCCTAAATGCCTTTAAAGCCTGGCTGGAGAAAAACCGCAGCAAGGTGATGAAAGGTATGCTCACCCGCACCGCCATGGACTACACCCTGAACCAGTGGGACACCCTGATCGGCTACTGCGAACGCGGTGACCTGAAAATCAGCAATGCTGGAGCAGAGAACGCTATTCGCCCGTTTGCTCTGGGTCGAAGGGCCTGGCTGTTCGCCGATACCTCACAAGGGGCGAAAGCCAGCGCCACCTGCTATTCGCTCATTGAAACCGCCAAGGCCAACAGCCTGGAACCCTCCGCTTATATCCATCATGTGCTGAAGCACATTGCCGATGCGGACACCCTCGAAAAACTGGAAACACTGCTGCCCTGGAACGTTGAGTTGCCGGCTTTGAAAAAAGTGGCTCAATACGATTAGGGCAAGAGGGTCGATTTAGCGGCGCTTAC
>NZ_JBEPPY010000048.1:0-1984 GCF_040547575.1 Marinobacter sp. MBR-99
TGTCACCGCCGGAGTAATACTGACCCACTAGCGCCGACTTAAAATTGACCCACCTGAGGCAAAATGGCCGCCTAACAAACTGACCAGGGCGGCGGCCGATGTTGACTCAGGAGATACTTGTGGAAATTCATGTATTGCATCGCCAAGGCCAGAGTATTCGCGCCATCGCCAAACAGTTGGGAGTGTCCCGCAACACGGTGCGCCGGTATCTGCGGGATCTGAGCGCAGTGCCTTCCTATCCGGAACGAGCGCAGCGGGCGATAAAGCTGGATCCGTTCAAGAGCTATCTGTTGGCGCGGATTGAAGCGGCCAAGCCGCACTGGATACCGGCGACGGTCTTGTTGAGCGAGATTCAGGATCGTGGGTACAGCGGTGGAATCACCCAGCTCAAGAGTTACATTGCCGACTTCAAAACCGTCGAGCCTGATCCGGTGGTCCGCTTTGAGACGCCGCCAGGCAAGCAGATGCAGGTCGATTTCACGACCATTTCTCGGCACCGGCGCAAAATTAAAGCCTTCGTTGCCACGCTGGGATTCAGTCGCGCCACCTATGTCCGGTTTTCTGAGCACGAACGACAGGATGACTGGTTGCGCGGTATCGAAGAGGCCTGCCAGTACTTCGGCGGAGTACCCCAAGAGATCCTGTTCGACAACGCCAAGACCATCATGATTGAACGTGATGCCTACGGCGAAGGGCATCACCGCTGGAATGCACAGCTGCTGGCCACAGCCCAGGATTATGGTTTTGTCGCCCGTGCCTGCCGGCCTTACCGGGCACGCACCAAGGGCAAGGTGGAACGCTTCAACGGTTATCTGAAGAACAGCTTCATCACCCCCTTGGCGGCCACCCTCAACCAGGCCGGCCTGCGGCTGGACGTGACAACGGCCAACGCCCATATAGGCCCCTGGCTGGAGCGCGTGGCACATCAGCGCATCCACGGTACCACCGGCATCAAGCCTCAGGTTTTGCTGGACCAGGAACGCTTTCAACTTCTGCCTTTGCCGAAACGGCCTCAACCTGCGGTACAGCGAACACCAGCCTCAACCCGGCCGGTTCCGCGAGAGAGCTTCCAGCACCCTCTCAGCCTGTATGACCAACTGCTGGAGGCTCGCCCATGAACTTGCAACATCAGCGTATCCAGCACGCCTGTGCGAGCCTCAAGCTCGATACCCTGGCCAGCGAATGGGCGGCCATTGCCGACCATTCCGTCTCGCAGGAAGGCACGCTGGCAGACTTCCTGGAGCAATTATTAAGCCTGGAGCTGAACGCCCGGTCACAGCGATCCCGGGAGACCCTGCTGAAGTTCGCCGGCTTCCCCGGACGCAAACTCTTCGAGGACTTTGACTTCAAATTCGCCAGCGGTGCTCCGCGCAAACAGCTGAATGAGCTGACCAGCCTGGCCTTCATAGAGCGAGCAGAGAACATCGTTCTGCTTGGGCCCAGCGGCGTCGGTAAAAGCCACCTGGCAATCAGCCTGGGTCACAAGGCCGTCAGCCAGGGCATCAAGACCCGCTTCATCGCCGCTGCTGATCTGATGTTGCAACTGGCCGCCGCCCGGAAGCAGGAGCGTCTGGATCAATACCTGAAGCGCAGTATTCTGGCACCCAGGCTCCTGATCATTGACGAGATCGGCTATCTGCCATTTGGTCGTGAGGAAGCCAATCTGTTCTTCAACGTCATCGCCAAACGGTACGAGCATGGCAGCGTTATCGTTACCAGTAACTTGCCATTCTCGCAGTGGGCCAACGCCTTCGCTGATGACGCCACGTTAACTGCGGCGTTGCTGGACCGGCTTCTGCACCACGCGCACATCGTCCAGATCCGGGGAGAAAGTTACCGCCTCAAAGACAAAAAAGCAGCGGGCATCGCACCCATCTCAACCAGCAACCAGGATCAATTAACCAACACCTAACCGCCAAGGGTGGGTCAGTTTTAAACCGGCGATATTGCCAAAAAGTGGGTCAGTTTTAACCCGACGTTGACA
>NZ_JBEPPY010000049.1:0-1920 GCF_040547575.1 Marinobacter sp. MBR-99
AATCGGAATCATCGGTCAGTGATGGCCGCGACAAAAATTACAAAAATCAGGCGGTAGGCAGAGCTCAAAATTGGGTTTTTCTACAGCCTCGTTAGCTAGTGAGTACAAAAAGCACACAATGTGCTAAACTTTGACCCATGAAACCTATTACATGGAACCCAGAGAAGAACAAGCTTCTCCAAGCAGAAAGGAACGTCTCTTTCGAGGATGTGGTTTTGCATATTTCGGTTGGAGGCATCTTGGATACGTTCGAGCATCCAAATCAGGAGCGATATCCGGGGCAACAAATTCATGTGATTGAGATTGAGGGGTATGCGTTTTTGGTGCCCTTTGTGGAGTCAGAGGATGAGGTTTTTCTGAAAACGATCATCCCGAGCCGGAAAGCGACCAAAACCTATTTGGGAGGTCCAAAATGAGTAGGCTGGATAAAGAAGAGCAGGAAATTCTGGATGCATTCGATGCAGGAGAGCTGCAGAGGTCGCCAGACAGTGAAGACAGGAAACTGCGGCATCAGCAATACGCCGAGGCCATGTTCAAGAAAGATGCCCGTATTAACATCAGACTATCCTCCAAGGATCTTAGGGGGCTTCAGAAGAAAGCCCTGGCAGAAGGCATCCCCTACCAAACACTTGTTGCCAGCATCCTTCACAAATATGTGGAAGGTCGCTTGCACGAGGATCGATAGCTAACCAGGCCATGCACCGGATGCCAAAACCTCCGCTTCGCTGCGGTTCTGTCACCGGTGATGGCGGGCGTTGGGCACTGCAAGGGGATACTTCTTGGATAGTAAACTGATGAGCTTAGTCCAACGGTTGCAGATTCCTGACCGACCAAAAAAATGCGGCAGCTATTCCGGTCCACGCGTTGCGGTGATTTACGGCTTCATGGCCCGACGACTGATGCAGCGCAACTTGCTGCATTACCTTAGAAGCAAGGGCCTGTCAGACGTGACACTGTATGGTCACCTGCACTCGGTTGATTCGATATCAGATGACTTACAAGCATCACGTAACGAGGGGCAGAATCTCGTGATTCTCGGGTATAGTCAGGGCGGGTTCCAGGCGGTCAAGGTTGCACTTGAGCTTGAGCGGCGAGGTGTGGATGTTGCACTGCTCGTCAGCATTGCCGCAGGAGGGCTGGGGCGAGTATTCCCAGGACGGTGGGGTTTCGATCCTCGCACCGTACCGACAAATGTTGATGTGTGTCTTAACTTCTTCTCGAAGGGTGACCTGCTAGGGTGCGATCGAAGTCACCAAATGAACGAGGCTGTTGGGAG
Source organism: Marinobacter sp. MBR-99 (assembly GCF_040547575.1). Classification (NCBI taxonomy): domain Bacteria; kingdom Pseudomonadati; phylum Pseudomonadota; class Gammaproteobacteria; order Pseudomonadales; family Marinobacteraceae; genus Marinobacter; species Marinobacter sp. MBR-99. The sequence continues at coordinate 1,277 of NZ_JBEPPY010000049.1, forward strand.
CAGAGCCTCGCAACGGGTCGAAAACCACATGTTTCATGCGCACGAGGGCGTAAGTCATATTGATCTGGTGAGGTGCTATCCAGAAAAAGAGATCAAACCTGCTGTGCGAACACATGTAATTGAAAGGATCATGACGGAGCTTAGCGGGCTCCAAGGGCCCGACGCCCAACCAGGCGCTCAAGCGGACAGTCCCGCCTTCGGCAGGCCTACCGCTTAGCTTCGCGATAACCCTTCCATCCGCCACTTTGCAAAAAAATCCGTCAATGACGTATATTGGTGGTCACGTTTACCATCATCGAAACCGCAACATTCGAAGCAGATGCCAGAAAAATTTGGACCGAGGAAGAGCGAAGTGCCTTCTTCGCCTGGTTGGCTAATGGTGAGATCTGGCTGTTGGTGATCTACAAGAAGGCCTTCAAGGAGAACATACCCGCGCATATCCTGAAGTCGATTCGTGAGGTACTGGAAAATGAGTAATGAGACTCTGAGTGCTGAGGAGCTTGGCAACAAGCTGCTCCAATCTGTTAAAGAAATGAAAGCGGGCAAAGCTGCGTAAACCGCTGAAGGTTGCCACCCATTCCACGTGAAGCCTGCCACCCGGACCGGAGCAAGGCTGCCACCCATCGGAGCGTAGCGACGCGGGG
>NZ_JBEPPY010000050.1:0-1739 GCF_040547575.1 Marinobacter sp. MBR-99
TTCGGCTTCGTTTAAGGAGGTGATCCAGCCGCAGGTTCCCCTACGGCTACCTTGTTACGACTTCACCCCAGTCATGAACCACACCGTGGTAATCGTCCTCCCGAAGGTTAGACTAACTACTTCTGGTGCAATCCACTCCCATGGTGTGACGGGCGGTGTGTACAAGGCCCGGGAACGTATTCACCGCGACATTCTGATTCGCGATTACTAGCGATTCCGACTTCACGGAGTCGAGTTGCAGACTCCGATCCGGACTACGACGCGTTTTAAGGGATTGGCGCACTCTCGCGAGTTGGCAGCCCTCTGTACGCGCCATTGTAGCACGTGTGTAGCCCTGGCCGTAAGGGCCATGATGACCTGACGTCATCCCCACCTTCCTCCGGTTTGTCACCGGCAGTCTCCCTGGAGTTCTCAGCATTACCTGCTAGCAACCAGGGATAGGGGTTGCGCTCGTTACGGGACTTAACCCAACATCTCACGACACGAGCTGACGACGGCCATGCAGCACCTGTCTCAGAGTTCCCGAAGGCACCAATCCATCTCTGGAAAGTTCTCTGGATGTCAAGGCCAGGTAAGGTTCTTCGCGTTGCGTCGAATTAAACCACATGCTCCACCGCTTGTGCGGGCCCCCGTCAATTCATTTGAGTTTTAACCTTGCGGCCGTACTCCCCAGGCGGTCAACTTAGTGCGTTAGCTGCGCCACTAAGACTTCAAGAGTCCCAACGGCTAGTTGACATCGTTTACGGCGTGGACTACCAGGGTATCTAATCCTGTTTGCTCCCCACGCTTTCGCACCTCAGTGTCAGTGTTGGTCCAGGTAGCCGCCTTCGCCACTGGTGTTCCTTCCTATATCTACGCATTTCACCGCTACACAGGAAATTCCACTACCCTCTACCACACTCTAGTCCGACAGTTCGAAATGCCGTTCCCAGGTTAAGCCCGGGGCTTTCACATCTCGCTTATCGAACCACCTACGCGCGCTTTACGCCCAGTAATTCCGATTAACGCTTGCACCCTCCGTATTACCGCGGCTGCTGGCACGGAGTTAGCCGGTGCTTCTTCTGCGAGTAACGTCAATCCTCAAAGGTATTAACTTTAAGGCCTTCCTCCTCGCTGAAAGTGCTTTACAACCCGAAAGCCTTCTTCACACACGCGGCATGGCTGGATCAGGGTTGCCCCCATTGTCCAATATTCCCCACTGCTGCCTCCCGTAGGAGTTCGGGCCGTGTCTCAGTCCCGATGTGGCTGATCATCCTCTCAGACCAGCTACGGATCGTCGCCTTGGTAGGCCTTTACCCCACCAACTAGCTAATCCGACTTAGGCTCATCCAGTAGCGCAAGGTCCGAAGATCCCCTGCTTTCTCCCGTAGGACGTATGCGGTATTAATCCGGGTTTCCCCGGGCTATCCCCCACTACTGGGCAGATTCCTAAGCATTACTCACCCGTCCGCCGCTCGTCAGCGGGGTGCAAGCACCCCCTGTTACCGCTCGACTTGCATGTGTTAAGCCTGCCGCCAGCGTTCAATCTGAGCCATGATCAAACTCTTCAGTTTAAATCATACAAGAATCCGAAGATTCTCTATTCTTGCTCAAGACAAAACTCAATTTCGACGAGTCACTGTCCTGATATTTCGTATCCGAAATACCTCGGCCAGCGCCCACACGAATTACTTGGTTAACTTTTTAAAGAGCGTTTGAGCTGTTGCTCAATCAAGGCCGCGTATTCTACATCGTTCCGC
>NZ_JBEPPY010000051.1:0-1683 GCF_040547575.1 Marinobacter sp. MBR-99
TGCTAACCCCATCAATTAACCTTCCGGCACCGGGCAGGCGTCACACCCTATACGTCCACTTACGTGTTTGCAGAGTGCTGTGTTTTTAATAAACAGTCGCAGGGGCCTGGTATCTTCGACCGGCTTCCGCTCCACCCGCAGGGGCTTCACGTACACACCGGCGTGCCTTCTCCCGAAGTTACGGCACCATTTTGCCTAGTTCCTTTACCCGAGTTCTCTCAAGCGCCTTGGTATTCTCTACCTGACCACCTGTGTCGGTTTGGGGTACGGTCTCGAATAGCCTGAAGCTTAGAAGATTTTCCTGGAAGCAGGGCATCAATGACTTCGCGCCCTTGGGCACTCGTCGTCGCGTCTCAGGATTGTGGACCCGGATTTGCCTAAGTCCACTCCCTACTCGCTTAAACCGGGACAACCGTCGCCCGGCTCACCTAGCCTTCTCCGTCTCTCCATCGCAGCTATCCAAGGTACGGGAATATTAACCCGTTTCCCATCGACTACACCTTTCGGTCTCGCCTTAGGGGCCGACTCACCCTGCGCCGATTAGCGTTGCGCAGGAACCCTTGGTCTTCCGGCGTGCGGGTTTTTCACCCGCATTGTCGTTACTCATGTCAGCATTCGCACTTCTGATACCTCCAGCATGCTTCTCAACACACCTTCGCAGGCTTACAGAACGCTCCCCTACCCCGCATACAAAGTATGCAGCCGCAGCTTCGGTGACCAGTTTGAGCCCCGTTACATCTTCCGCGCAGGCCGACTCGACTAGTGAGCTATTACGCTTTCTTTAAAGGATGGCTGCTTCTAAGCCAACCTCCTAGCTGTCTGAGCCTTCCCACATCGTTTCCCACTTAACTGGTACTTTGGGACCTTAGCTGGCGGTCTGGGTTGTTTCCCTCTTCACGACGGACGTTAGCACCCGCCGTGTGTCTCCCGGATAGTACTCACAGGTATTCGGAGTTTGCATCGGGTTGGTAAGTCGAGATGACCCCCTAGCCGAAACAGTGCTCTACCCCCTGTGGTATTCGTCCGAGGCGCTACCTAAATAGCTTTCGGGGAGAACCAGCTATCTCCGGGCTTGATTAGCCTTTCACTCCGATCCACAAGTCATCCCCTGGCTTTTCAACGACAGTGGGTTCGGTCCTCCAGTGCCTGTTACGGCACCTTCAACCTGCTCATGGATAGATCGCCCGGTTTCGGGTCTATGCCCAGCGACTAATTCGCCCTATTCAGACTCGGTTTCCCTACGGCTCCCCTAAACGGTTAACCTCGCCACTGAACATAAGTCGCTGACCCATTATACAAAAGGTACGCCGTCACAGAACAAGTCTGCTCCGACTGCTTGTACGCATACGGTTTCAGGGTCTATTTCACTCCCCTCACAGGGGTTCTTTTCGCCTTTCCCTCACGGTACTGGTTCACTATCGGTCAGTCAGGAGTATTTAGCCTTGGAGGATGGTCCCCCCATGTTCAGTCAACGTTTCTCGTGCGCCGACCTACTCGATTTCACTGGACTCAGGTTTCGGATACGGGGCTATCACCCACTATGGCGGCACTTTCCAGAGCCTTCTCCTACCAGTTGTCCAGCTTAAGGGCTGGTCCCCGTTCGCTCGCCGCTACTTAGGGAATCTCGGTTGATTTCTTTTCCTCGGGGTACTTAGATGTTTCAGTTCCCCCGGTTCGCCTCTT
>NZ_JBEPPY010000052.1:0-1679 GCF_040547575.1 Marinobacter sp. MBR-99
AGCAACGGCCGTTTGTTGTCACAGGAGGGTGACCGGATCGTGTTTCGGTACAAAGATTACCGGGAGGGAGGTCGCCAGAAGACCCAAAAACTGGACGGGGTGGAGTTTATTCGTCGATTCCTGATGCACATCTTGCCGAAAGGCTTCATGCGAATCCGACACTTTGGTTATTTGAGTAACCGAACCCGGCGACGAAAGCTGGCCGTTATTCATCAGGCGCTCCAACAACCAATCGAGACCGAAAGTGAAACGGTGAGGAAGTCCGTGTCACCAAGCACTTGGCCGTGCGCGCGATGTGATGGTGGCATGGTTCGTAAGGTTCGGCAGATTCCTCGGTTCAGAGCGGTGGGCACACTGACGGCTTAGCCGCTCTTGGCGGCTTCCCGCGAACATACAGTTCCGGAGGAGCTGGGCACCGACTCGTGTTGTGACTGGAAATGCGATAAAGAGCGGGGTAGTCTGACAAAACACACAAGGATGGGGTCTTTTATGGGAATCAAAGGGATGATGTTCACGTCCGCCGAGTGCCTTCGCGAACTCGGATTGCTGTTCCGGCATCTGTCCAAAAATTACTTTACCCTTATAGACTGGTTGCGGGCTTCGATGCAGGCGGCTTAGTCCAACCCACATTTAAAGGTCATGCTGCGCACGACCATTAAATGCTTCAGTGTTATATGTTGTCCCGCCACCGAAGGAGTCTCGATTGAGCAAGAAAGATATTGAGTTCTATGTTTACCTCATAGGAATCATCGGGTTTGGCTTGTTTTACTATGTCCTGAAATCTCAGTTCGAGAGTCAGTGGTTGTTCGTTGTTGTTGCTATCACATACCTCGGGCTGGTTCGTCTTGCGGGATTCCTATTGGCCAAGTGGCTGGCAAATCCAAAAAAATGAGCGCTGAGAAAAACTGTGCGAGGTGCATGCAGTGGAGTTCGAATATAACTAGGCAGTCAACCGGACGCCAAAAGCGTGCCGCTTTTGGTTCCCTCCGCTGGCGCTCCGGCGCCGGTTACTTTCAGCGTTAGAAACAAAAAAGGAATGACAATGAGTGGTAATCGGGAACAGCACGTTGATAAGAAAGAATGCTTTAAATGGTATGGCGTAGGAGCATTTACTGGCATTCTTGCCTGGTTATTTGGTACATCGTCAATACCGACCCTAATTCTGAAATATGGTTCAGGTGTCGGTTATCTATTGGTATTTTCAATTCTAATTGCGGCAGTCCTTTTAGGTATATCCCACTACAAAAAACAACCTCTCGATATCCTAATTAAATATATTTCGGTTAGGTCGATCAAAGGCTCAGCTAAAGTCGTAAGTTTCTTATCCGGAAGTTGTACAGTGTCAGCTGTATGCTGGTTTGTAACTGGCAGTTCAAACGCGTTAGGGTTCACTATTTTTGGCTTACTTTTTATCTTTGCATTCTCATATTTTTATTGGGCAATAAGCTCTTTAATTGAGGTTCCAGTTGAGTAACGAGGGACGGCTTTTTCTAACAAGTGCATCTTGCCGGACTTGGGTAAACTGTCACCTTTTTCGCGCTGCGCGGCAAAAAAGCCGCCAGTTAACCCAAGCCGCAAATGCAGGCGTTGAGGCTGTAGAAAAACCCCGAAATCCCTCTCGGTTTTGGTAGCATCAGGCAAACGGACAAGGAGTGGTCAGATGCCCCGCTTCAAGCATT
>NZ_JBEPPY010000053.1:0-1566 GCF_040547575.1 Marinobacter sp. MBR-99
AACCAGTCGCTGTAGTACGCGGCCGATGGCCGCCGGACGCCCTTTCCATTGCGGCTTCGCCTCCATTACAAGGGCGCCGCTAAGCTTCGCGTTAATGGCCCTGGCCTTCTTCATTTTTGGCGGGCTCAGTGCAAGGGCCTTGGCATCGGGCTTTGCTGCAAAGCCGCCTGTGTTGGTGATGGCCAAGGCCGGAAAAGTTGCCGTCGGGGTTGGGTGCCAAATTCATCGGCGGCATGGTTATTCACGGCGTGCTCCAGTTATGGGGCCGTCCAGTTTAAACGGTAATCGGGTTGGTGTTGTTTGCGCTCTGGTTCCTTTCGCCATCCGTTGCGTTGGTGCAAGCTGTTCGGGAGAGGGCATGCAGCGTTGGTTGCCAGGGGAGACCTTGGTGGTAACCGGCCACTAACCAGGCGGTCAACCGGACGCCAAAAGCGTACCGCTTTTGGTTCCCTCCGCTGGCGCTCCGGCGCCGGTTACCTTCGCGTTATAAATCAGGGAGTAGCCATCGATGGAATGGCGCAAGGACGACTACCTAATCACTGATGACAGATCCAAGGTGCAACTGGATGTCGTCCACCGCTTGCTTGCCGCAACCTATTGGGGTGGCCGCCGCCCTCGAGAAATCGTAGATCGCATGGTTTCAGGCTCCATCTGCTTCAGCCTTTATCATGGTTCTACACAGATCGGTTTTGGGCGGGCAGTCACCGATAGTGCTACTTTTACCTGGGTGGCAGATATTGTGGTTGAACCCAAATTTCGCGGTAGCGGCCTCGGTAAGTGGATCATGGAGTGTTTGCTAGTGCACCCGGCCATAAAGGGAACCCAGATGGTGTTGCAAACCCGAGATGCACAAGGGCTCTACGAGCAGTTTGGGTTCACTGGAAACAGTGCTCTCATGAGCACCAAAGTCACTGATTTATAACAAGGCGCATCAATACGCGGTGGCGTTATGTGTACCCATCGGATTGGAGGAGCAGATGAAATCCATCACGACTTCGCTCATGTTTGTCGGAGAGCAGGCCGGGAAAGCCGAGGAGGCAATTAGGTTCTATACTTCTTTATTTCCTGGTTCACAGATCACCGATATTCAGCGCTACGGAGCCGGTGAGCATGAACCAGAAGGTTCTACCAAAATGGCTCGGTTTACGATAAACGGAACTGAGTTAATGGCGCTGGACAGTCACCTTGATCACCAATTTAGTTTTACTCCCTCCATGTCATTGTATGTCGAGTGTGAGTCCTCGAACGAAATCGAGGAGGCTTTTCGGGCCTTAGCCGACGGCGGCTCGGAGCTGATGCCTTTGGATAACTATGGCTTTAGCGAGAAGTTTGGGTGGCTGAAGGATAGGTATGGAGTGTCTTGGCAACTCAACCTAACGGATTAACGTGGCGGAAAAGTCAACACATAACCAAGCGCAGCACTACGCAGCCTCCGGCTGCCGGACGCTCGCAAGCTCGCGCCGGTGTGCGCGGCGTTATACCTCATGGAGGAGCATATGAGAAAACTGGTAAGTTCAGGCTCTCCTTTGGAAGAACCGATTGGGTTTTCCAGAGCATGCAGAGTTG
>NZ_JBEPPY010000054.1:0-1517 GCF_040547575.1 Marinobacter sp. MBR-99
TAACGAGGCTGTAGAAAAACCCAATTTTGAGCTCTGCCTACCGCCTGATTTTTGTAATTTTTGTCGCGGCCATCACTGACCGATGATTCCGATTCTAAGTCGAGAACCTGTATTTCGCTCTCCGACGCGCTAGGTGCCGGTATTGCCTGATTCCAGAAAGCTCCTTCTCAAACGGGCCACTTCCGGTATCACGCCGCTAACCGCCCGTAATTCGCCAGCTTCTCAATATTGTGCACCAAGCAGTATAGCTGCCACTGGCCCTGCACCTTCTTCTTGCCCCGCAAACTGAAGCGGTTAAGACCCTTGTTCGTGCCGATGTTGCCGAACACCGGCTCCACCACCGACATTCGGTGACTGTAAATCTCTTTTCCCTGCGGGCTATCCACCCGGTGTTTCATCCAGTCGGTGTAGTTGGGCTGGCGCTTGTTCTCGATGACGAAGGAGACCTGCCGGCCTTTGCCTTTCCTATGATTGGCGGCCTCTGGATTCTGCATGCACTGGCGCTTCTTCGGGCAGTGACGGCATTGCAGCAAACGGCCTTGGAAATAGGCTCGGCTCTGGCCGTTCTGGTCTGCCCGGGTACCGTGGTATTTGAGGCTTTCGCCCGCCGGGCAAATGCAGATCAGGTTCACAGGATCGAACTGGAACTCACTGGCTGGGATGGTTTTCTTCCAGCCAGTATCCGGCAGGTTCTGATGACGCTTGCCGTACTTGTCTTTCTGATTCTGGAACTTCGGATCCCGGCTGCGGAATCGGTTGTCCGGCACGTAGCCGTTGATCTGCCGTTCGTGCAGGTACTTCATATTGGCTTCGTTGGCGAAGCCGGTGTCGGCTGTGACGACCGTGCCTTGCTGGTAGATGCTCTTGGCGATGCCCAGCTTTTTGTAACGGGCTTCGACGGTTTCCAGCACCGGTTGCAGGGTGTGGTGTTCCTGGCCCTCACCAAAGGCCTGAGCGTCAATGATGATCTGGTGTTTCCTGTCCACCGTGGCGACCCCGTTATAGCCCTGGATCGTGCCCTTGCTGGTGGTCATCTTGGCGCTTTCGTTATCGGTTAGGTTGCTCTTCACTTCCTTGCTCCGCTTCCCCCGGCCCATCCTTGGGCGGTTCGTCTTTAGGAAGCGGTCGACTTTCTTCGCGGCCTCATCCAGCGAGAGGATGGTTTTCGCTCGTCGGATATCCCGGTCCAGCTCGGCTTCGGTATCTGCCTCGTCCCGCTCGTAATGGGCTTTGAGGTGATGGCGAACCAGCCGTCGCAACTTGGCACGCTTCTCTTCCAGCTCTTTGAAGGTGCCGGACCATTCCTTCGCTGCATTCGACGACATCTTGCAGCCGTCTATGGCGAAGAGTTCGTTACCCAATAGGCCCTGTTCGTGGCACACCAGGAGCACCTGTTCAAACAGTTCCTCGATCTCATCCGAATGGCTGCTGACGAACTTGGCCAAGGTGGTGAAATGCGGAACGGTATCGCAGGACAGCGCCTTGAAGATGATGTTGGTCTCGCAGCACCACTGCAT
>NZ_JBEPPY010000055.1:0-1356 GCF_040547575.1 Marinobacter sp. MBR-99
GACATTCGCAATCAGCGGACTGATCACGCCGCCCTGCGGGCTTCCCAGTTCCGTCTCCTCAAAGTGATACCCCACCATCACGCCGCTTTCCAGACACTGGCGCAACAGTGACAGAACACTGCCGTCCGTGATCCGTTGGCGGAACTGGCGGATGATCAGGTCATGGTTGAGGGTGTCGAAGCATTTCGACAGGTCCATATCCACAGCCCATTCCCGCCGGTAGCGGCGGATGAACAACTCCGCCTTGCCGATGGCGTGGTGACCACTGCGTCCCGGACGATACCCGTAGCTCGACGGGTGGAAGTCCGGCTCGAAGATCGGTTCGATGATACTGCGCAACGCCTGTTGCACGACACGGTCCCGAACCGTTGGAATGCCCAGCAAACGCTCACCCCCGTCATCCTTGGCGATGGCCACACGTCTGACTGGCTGCGCTCGATAGCGCTTTTCCTTCAGTTCGAGTAACAGGCACGACAGTTCCACCTCCAGATTTTCCTCAAACGCACTCAGGCTCTGCCCATCAATTCCGGCCGCACCCTTGTTGCGTTTGACGTGTCTGAAGGCTTCATACAGGCGCTGCTTTGACAGCAGATGCCCGTACAGACTGTAGTATTTCCTCATGCCTGCTCATCTCTGTGATGACGGCTTCAAGGGTTGGTCTGGCTGCTGGTGTGCTTCAAACGATCCGTCCGGGTACTAGCACTCTGGCAATCTGCCGCCACGGTATCGCTCTACTCCCTTGCCCGGAGAGCACCGAAGCCACTGCGTTCCCGCAGCACCTCGATGCACGTCCCTGCCCCGTCGGGCAGCTTGTGAACGCAGCGTCCACCTCTCGCTCGTCGTCCGTCATTCTCGTTAATGACTTCCGCCCTTCGCATCCGAACAAGGCTTTTGACCTTGTCCGGTCCGCTGAACCTCCGCCAGCGGTCGTTCCGGTTTTGTCCTCCACACTGTTACCAGGTTTCACGGGCCGGAACTTCCTCACTACTACGGCTTCATCTGCCACCTCGCACCCACCGCAGCCTTGGCTTTCACCTTGCGCTGCAGTCTCCGGACTGGCCGGATTCGGTGTCAGGCTTCCCCGGTTACTGCACCGGCTCCCTGTTAACGATGCCACCCTCAAACACAGCACAGGTCTGACTGAGTATCGGGCGTCGCGCTATTTTGCACGCTGACCCACCTGAACTGCCGTAACAGGTTCACTTGCGTTGTGTACCGTTAACGTCCTATGGCTTCCTTCAGACCCCGCCGTTAGCCAACAACGCCCTTGCCATTCGGATTGTCTTCCCCTCAGTCGGGGTGACTCCGCCCTCTTTCAGGCGGACGGGTTTGCCGGCTTCGCCGGGCAAACAAAAA
>NZ_JBEPPY010000056.1:0-1272 GCF_040547575.1 Marinobacter sp. MBR-99
ACTGAGGTGGACCCAATCAGTTGGACAACCTGATGGTGTCCCTAAGCTATGATCCGGTTGTTTCCCTGGCTCAGGCTGCCAGAGATATGGGTTGCCCGTAGTACACCTCATCGGGCGTTTGGTAATCAAGGGTTTGGTGGTACCGGGTCTGATTGTAATGCCGGAAGTACCGGTGGAGCGCCTGCTTCAAGTGTCGGCCATCCTCGAAGGCAGTGAGGTAGACGCACTCGTGTTTGACGCTGCGCCAGAGCCGTTCCACGAAGATGTTGTCATGGTAGCAGCCCTTGCCGTCCATACTGATCCGGATGCCATGCTCTTTGAGAACGCTTGTGAAGGCCTCGCTGGTGAACTGGACACCCTGATCAGTATTGAAGATTTCCGGCGTTCCATGGCGCTGTAGAGCCTCCTCCAGGGCATCGACACAAAAGTCTGTATCCATGGTGTTGGAGACCCGCCAGGACAGCACCTTGCGGCTGTACCAGTCGATGATGGCGACCAGATACATGAAGCCCCGGGCCAGCGGCACGTAGCTGATGTCAGTTGCCCAAACCTGGTTGGGACGATCGATCTTCAAGCCCTTGAGCAGGTACGGGTACACCTTGTGCCCATCGCCCGGAATGCTGGTTCTCGGGCGTGGGTACACGGCTTGAATACCCATGGTGCGCATTAGCCGCTGCACCCGCTTCCGGTTGACCCGGTAGCCTTGGTGCTGCAAGTGGACCCGCATCTTGCGAGAACCATAGTACGGCGTTTCCAGGTGCTGTTGATCAATCAGGTACATCAGATCCAGATCCTCCTGACATTGCTCACGATGGACGTAGTACACCGATGAGCGGCTCAGCTTGAGCAGCTCACACTGGCGCGAAAGACTGACTTGGGGATGACCTCGCTCGATCATCGCCAACCGCTGTTGACGGCTTACTGATCGAGCTTGCGCGACAAAAAATCGCGTTCCACCGTCAGTCGACCGATCTCGCGGTAAAGCTCGTCTGTGCTGGGCTCATCGGATTGCTTGCCGGCCTTCCTCTTGCCTTCGAAGAGGTCGGGAGCGTTCTCCAGCAGCTCGCGCTTCCAGGTACTGACCATGGTGGGGTGAATCTGGAAACGGGCGGCAATTTCGGATGTGGTCTGGTCACCCTTGAGGGCGGCCAGAGCAACTTTGGACTTGAATGATGCGCTGTATTGCTTGCGTTTCTTGCTCATGATTCTCCTCCTTGTGGAGATGATGAATCAGAGCTTAGGCACCTGTCCAAAATTTGGGGTCCACTTCAA
>NZ_JBEPPY010000057.1:0-1197 GCF_040547575.1 Marinobacter sp. MBR-99
TACAGCATTCTGGTGACGCCCATCCAGGAGGATGGCCAGGAACATTCGCCGCCGGGCTATCAGCGGCCCTTTGAGGATCAGGTTGAGCTGATCGTAAGTTTTCCGAAGGATAGTGGGATTGAGCCGCTGTATTTGGTTTTTCAAAAGAGCGTTGGTGGTGATGGAGAGAGTGCTCCAAACAACAAATCCACTTTGATTAAGAGTGAAAGTGGTGGAACACTGGTTTTCCATGAAAACTTGGACGGGCATACTATTAGGCGACATGTTGGCAAAACCGAAGAGCAGTTGTTGCAACGGTTTGAGACTGAGCCGGATATTCTAGGTTCATCAACTTACACAGATTTAGAAATAGCTCAGAGAGCGATTGGAGATGTATTATCGAGGAACAGCAATAGCGTTCAGGATTGGCTCATAAATAGCCCACAACCTAGACTCGCACTCAATGAAACACTTGATTACGAGGTTGGCCAGGTTATTCCTCAAGGCGATACCATATCCCAAGCATCCAATAAATCATTTGTCCTTTTGGTGAAAGATCCTTTAGCTCCAAACGGTTACCGTGTTCACACCTCGTTCCCGAAGCCAAATAATTAGGAGTAAATAGTGAGCAAAATATTTGAATACTTCTTTGATGCTTATTTCCATCAAGATTGGCGTGATGATTACGAATCATCGCTATCCGCTGTAAAAGATTTCAAAAAGGCTGAACCAACTGACTCTATAGTTCAGTTGGTTCATGGTCTAAAGGAGCTTCTAAGTAAAAGTGATTTACCCCAAGATACTTTCAATAAGCTAGGCGGCAATTTCAAGCCCGAATCAGAAGGCATGTCAGTTGCAGAATGGATAGGCAAGGCGTTGGAGATCCTAGACAGGTAATGCTTTGTTGGTGCGAACAAAATTGTAGACACCAATCCGAATAAAAAGATTGGCGGTCGTCAAATTGTTAATTTTGATCTTGCGGGAACAACTGTGAAAACCAGAGGGCATTCGTGATGCGCCTTTGGCAATGGAGAGAACGGGCCTAGAGCAAAGGCTAAGCCGTGCCTGGGCATGAAAGGATAAGCATTCACGGAGAAGATTATCAGGCGCAGCCTGGACGTTTCTTAGGGAGACTCTGAATAAGTCCCCAAAATCAGCGATAATACGGCCGTCGTCAACCGCATAGGATCGTTGCCACCATGGATCAGATCACCTTCT
>NZ_JBEPPY010000058.1:0-1197 GCF_040547575.1 Marinobacter sp. MBR-99
GAATCGGAATCATCGGTCAGTGATGGCCGCGACAAAAATTACAAAAATCAGGCGGTAGGCAGAGCTCAAAATTGGGTTTTTCTACAGCCTCGTTATGCAGGGTAGGACAAAGACAGTATGAGTCTGCTTGAACAATTAGAGAGTTTTAAGAAGAAGAGAGCGGAGCCAGCGCCCTTTTCATCTTTACTCGAATTCGAGGAGTGGTCCGATGCTGTCCTGCCTTTGCTCTCATTTGATGAGGTTTTTAAGAGAGAGTTTTCACAGGCGGTAACTGCAGCTGGGGTAACTCACCGCCTAGGTAACCATGTTGACTCCAATACGAATATGAACAGAGCCATTGGCGTCTTAAATCAAGCTATTAACCAAGCAAAAAAATTTGAGGGCAATGGTGAGAAATACGTTTCTGAAATCCGCATAGCTCAGATAAGGAAATTGGTAGGTCGGTTCGATTACAGCAAACTGGTTATTTTATTGGAAGAGCTTAATAGTGCTTACGAAAACAAAATGTACTATTCGGTAGGTTGCCTCATCAGAGCTGTCATCGATCATATTCCACCCGTTTTTGGATGTAAAAACTTCTCGGAAGTGGCAAATAATTATTCGGGCACAAAGTCTTTCAAGGAAGCGATGCGCGCCCTGAATGACCAAATGCGAAAGGTCACCGATTCGTACCTACATACGCAGATACGAGAGAAAGAAGTTGCGCCTGTAGAGCAGCAAGTAGAGGCTAGAAGTTCACTGGACATCTTGTTATCGGAGATAGTTAGGGTGTCGTGATGCATAACCAGGGGCTACAGCGGACCGCTTTTCCGCCGCGCTGCGCCTCCAAATCGGCCGCTGAGCACAGGCGTTATTGGCCCGGCATTCGTGAGTTTTTAGCAGTTGCGGTGCAAAGGCCTTGGCACCGGGATTGGTTGTAAGCCCGCTCACTCTGGTGATCGCCAAGGCCGGAAAATTCGCTGTCTGGTTTGGTTGCCAAAGCGGTCAGCGGTGTTGGTATTTATGGCGTGCCCCAGTTGTGGGGCCGTCCGTCTCAAATGGTAATCGGGCGGGTAGCGTTTGCGTTCTGGTTCCTTTCTCCATCTGTCGAGTTGGTGCAAGCTGTCCGGGAGAGGGCATGCGGCCTTTGATTCCAGACTCAACCACGGTGGTGAACGGCCATTAACCAGGCGGTCAACCGGACGCCAAAAGCGTACC
>NZ_JBEPPY010000059.1:0-1156 GCF_040547575.1 Marinobacter sp. MBR-99
GGAAGGTCTGAATAACTGCTGATATTTGCCCATCTTGGGTTTAAACGGCAAAAAATCGAAGATTCAGACACTATTTTCCCTTTATTTGTGTGTTTTTTGCCCGTTTCCCGCCATTTTGGCGGAAAACAGGCGCACTGGCCCTACGCCAGCATGTATTTTTCACCGATCAGCAGGTTGCTAAACGCGGCCAGCAAATGCAACCGGTTGCTGTTCTTGGCAAGGCCGCGATAGCGGACCTTGCCATAACCAAAGACCCGCTTGATGTACCGGAAGGGATGCTCGACCTTGGCACGAACACTGGCTTTGATCTTCTCTGCTTTCAGTTTGTCGGCATCCAGCGTCTTCCGGGTGCCAGGCCGTTTGGCAATGAACCAGGAGACGTTTTTGCGGTGCTTATGCTCATCCCGCTTCTGAATGCCAAGGTAACCGGCGTCGCCGAAGACTCGTTGCTCTTCACCATGCAGCAGCTTGTCGGTGGGCACGATGTCGTGAACATTGGCAGCGGTGGTATCAATGCTATGAATCAGACCGAACGTGTCGTCGACACCAATGTGCATTTTCATGCCGAAGTGCCATTCGTTGCCCTTTCTGGTCTGGTGCATCTCCGGATCACGCTTGCCAGTTTGGTTCTTGGTGGAGCTGGGAGCAGAGATGATGGTGGCATCTACGATGCTTCCTTCACGCAACATCAAGCCGTTTTTCTCCAGGTGTTTGTTCACCTCTTTAAACAGCGCCTTGCCAAGACCGTGCTGCTCCAGGAAATGCCGGAAGTTGAGAATCGTCGTCTCATCTGGCAAACGGTCCAGCTTCAGACCCGCGAAGTGCCGCATGGATTCGATCTCGTACAGCGCGTCTTCCATGGCCGGATCGCTCAAGTTATAGAACAACTGCATGCAGTGAACCCGCAGCATGGCAGGCAGCGGATAAGGGGGCCGTCCGTTCCGGCCCTTCGGGTAATAACGGGCTACCTTCTTCTCCAACTGCTTCCACGGAATCAGCTTGTCCATCCGTTCCAGAAAGATCTCGCGACGGGTCTTGCGCTTCTTGGTCTGGTATTCGGCTTCGGAGAAGGTGATCTGATCCATGCTGGCAACGATCCTATGCGATTGACGATGGCCGTATTATCGCTGATTTTGGAGACTTATTCAGAGCCTCC
>NZ_JBEPPY010000060.1:0-1105 GCF_040547575.1 Marinobacter sp. MBR-99
TTGAGTTTTTCTTGATCCACTTGTGTACCCACGATGGTATCCTTTTGAAAAGATTACTCAGTCGTGGGCAGTTACACAATTTGGTTTACAGCCTCGATCTGTCCCAGTTTACCACAACAGAAATCGTACTATATGGGGCACCTCACCTGCTCTCCTCTGGCCAAAAATTCATCGTTCGGTTAGGTCGCAAAGCGGACATTCAGAAGGAAGCCGACGCCCGCTTTTTTGGAATGCATGCACCAAGGGCTGTCGCGCATTGGGCGATCTACTGAAGTTAGCACAACCTTATTCATCTGCGGCTATATTCCAGATGATTTGGAACTTGAAGAGCTTGGAGGTAAGGGCTATTGAACAACTAATTCTTCAGCAATCGCATGTTCAGTTTATTCTGTGAGAGCTAAGGGTAAAGTCCTTAATGACTCCAGGAATTCCACTGATGAATCGGTCGGAACACAGGCGCGGAAGAACACAACCACGACTCGATACACCTCTGCCTCCAATCGAGACTCATCACACTCAACTTCCGGACACAAAAGGACGTCGTGGAAAAAATCTCCCCCACACAAGGCAAAGAAGTTATTCGCGGTTTCATAGGTCTCCTTGATGTCCAATTACCCGCTCCCTATCAACCAAAATTGGTTACACTCTGATTAATGAGCAAACACTCATCCATTACCCTGCCCAAAGAAAGGTCCTTGTATCACCTAAATGGCTGGCTAAGCGCCTTGCTACCCAATGGTGCACGCAGTCATCTATCGTTGGTTAAAGACTTCCAAGACAACCTTTACCAAACCGAAGAAGAACTGTTATCCGGTACGTCTACTGCAAGGCGTAGAGAGTTTGTAGCAGGACGAACACTTAGCCGCTTCTTGCTCGCAGATCTAGGATGTCCTTCTCAACCCGTTTTAAGGGGATATGACGGAATGCCTATATGGCCTGATGGCTACTGCGGGTCTATCACTCACAAACAAGGAGTATGCGGCGCTATCGTCGCTAAAAATGAGGCCCTTACTGAGGTGGACCCAATCAGTTGGACAACCTGATGGTGTCCCTAAGCTATGATCCGGTTGTTTCCCTGGCTCAGGCTGCCAGAGATATGGGTTGC
>NZ_JBEPPY010000061.1:0-1071 GCF_040547575.1 Marinobacter sp. MBR-99
TTACTCGATGATCTTGGAGACCACGCCGGCACCAACGGTACGGCCGCCTTCACGAATCGCGAAGCGCAGACCATCTTCCATGGCGATCGGAGCGATCAGGGTAACAGTCATCTTCACGTTGTCACCCGGCATTACCATTTCAACGCCTTCCGGCAGTTCACAAGAACCGGTTACATCAGTAGTCCGGAAGTAGAACTGCGGACGGTAGCCCTTGAAGAACGGAGTATGACGACCACCTTCTTCTTTGGACAGTACGTACACTTCACACTCGAACTTGGTGTGCGGCTTGATGGAGCCCGGTACACACAGAACCTGACCACGCTCAACGTCGTCACGCTTGGTACCACGCAGCAGAACACCTACGTTCTCACCGGCACGACCTTCGTCCAGCAGCTTGCGGAACATCTCAACACCAGTACAGGTAGTCTTGGTGGTGTCGCGGATACCCACGATTTCCACTTCGTCACCTACCTTGATGATGCCACGCTCTACACGGCCGGTAACAACGGTACCACGACCAGAGATGGAGAATACGTCCTCGATCGGCATCAGGAACGGCTGATCAATCGCACGCTCCGGCTCAGGGATGTAGTCGTCCAGGGCTTCTACCAGCTTCTTAACAGCGGTAGTACCCATCTCGTTGTCGTCTTTACCTTCCAGAGCCATCAGCGCAGAACCGGTGATGATCGGAGTGTCGTCACCCGGGAAGTCGTACTGGCTCAGCAGGTCACGAACTTCCATCTCTACCAGCTCAAGCAGCTCTTCATCGTCTACCATGTCCGCTTTGTTCAGGAACACAACGATGAACGGTACACCAACCTGACGGGACAGCAGGATGTGCTCACGAGTCTGCGGCATGGGGCCGTCAGCTGCGGAGCAAACCAGGATCGCGCCGTCCATCTGGGCAGCACCGGTGATCATGTTCTTAACATAATCCGCGTGGCCCGGGCAGTCTACGTGTGCGTAGTGACGGGTCGGAGAATCGTACTCAACGTGAGAGGTCGCAATGGTGATACCACGCGCACGCTCTTCCGGTGCGTTATCGATCTGATCGAAAGCACGGCTCTCACC
>NZ_JBEPPY010000062.1:0-1038 GCF_040547575.1 Marinobacter sp. MBR-99
GAGCCTGTAAATAAATCTGTGTAACTGCCCATCCCATTACAGGTGGCCGTCCAGGCGGTCACCGAACTCGATAATAAAGCGATTCAATGCCGGCTTCCAATCGCGGATCGGCATGGTCCATTTCTTGGAGGCCTGCTGGATCGCCAGGAAGGCCACTTTCAGTGCCGAATCATCGCTGGGGAACAGCTTGCGGCGCTTGGTGGCTTTGCGGATGACGCTATTCAGCGACTCAATGGCATTGGTGGTGTAGATCACCTTCCGGATAGCCGGAGGATACTCGAAGATGGTGATCAGGTTGTCCCAGTGGCTGTGCCAGGATCGGGAGATCTGAGGGTACTGGCCGTCCCAGCGTTCCCCGAAGGCCTCCAGCGCCTGCCGGGCTTCGTGTTCCGAGGCAGACTGGTAGATCTGCTTCAGATCAGCCGTAACGGCCTTGTAGTCTTTCCAGGACACGTAGCGCAGCGAGTTGCGAACCATGTGCACGATGCACAGCTGCACCTTGGTCTGAGGGTACTCAGCAGCAATGGCATCCGGGAAGCCCTTGAGGCCGTCCACGCAGGCGATCAGGATGTCTTCCAGACCCCGGTTCTTCAGTTCCGTCAGTACCGATAGCCAGAACTTCGCGCCTTCGGTCTCGGCCAGCCAGAGGCCCAGCAGCTCCTTCTGGCCTTCCATGTTGATGCCCAGAGCCAGGTATAGGGACTTGTTGATCACCCTCTTGTCCTGACGAATTTTCAGGACGATGCAGTCCAGATAAACAATGGGGTAGATCGGATCGACAGGGCGGTTCTGCCACTCGTGAACCTGATCGATCACGCGCTCAGTCACCTTGGAAACGAGCGTTGCCGAGATGTCCGCGTCGTACATCTCCTTGAAGGCGTCTACGATATCCCGGGTGCTCAGCCCTTTGGCATACAAAGCCAGGATCTGATCATCCATCTGGGTCAGGCGGGACTGGCCTTTACGGACGAACTGAGGCTCGAAGGAGCCGTCCCGGTCACGGGGAGCCTGTATCGGTACTTCGCCGTGTTGGCCCTT